>CAYQRW010000152.1:0-8562 GCA_964419735.1 uncultured Spirochaeta sp. | reverse complement strand
GTGAGGTACACGTCACTATCTCGAGATAGGACGATCTCCTTATCGGGATACCGGGCGGAGAGGCGGGTTGCCAACCGCTGAGCCACCGACAGCACCACGTCCTTCTCCTGTAGCGTCTCCACGGTGCCGCTGATCGTGTGGGTGCCGACCGCTCCAGGATCTCGACCACCGTGGCCGGGATCGATGAAGATCGCGGAGATGCGCCGGGTCTGTTCTGGAGGTGGAAATACTCTCCGGGCCAGGGCAAAGAAATCTGGGCCAAATTGCAACGACCCCCGTTCCCGTCGAGGAGGCTCTATGCGGTGGACGGTAAAAAGGTTTTCCACTGCCACCGAACTATCCAGGGAAAACGTTAACAGCCGTGATCCCCGCACCAAGGCTCCCTGTCTCCGATACGGATCCCATTGCAGCTGCGCATCGGTCCGCGCAAGTACCTCCTCAAGTAGGTAGGTGGACGACGTGCTGGGGGCGTCATGATCCTGCGCCGGAAGCCCACCGAGAAATACCGCGGCGATTGCCATGGCCGATAACCACCGTTTCACGTGAGCCCCTCCCGAGATGTCGCTATGTAGCGCAGCAGATATCGCACTCCCTGTAGACCTGCAGCAAAGAACGCCTTCCAGAAGAGACCATCAACTCGCGGTGAGGCGCTGGTAAACACGATTATCCTATTTTCGACCAAACGACGGAGCGATTCAACACCATCGACGGCGATATGGCAAGGTTCAATACCGAAGGAGAGCGGATCGTGGCTGGAACCAAGTGACTGGACCGGCAGCGGCCTCCCCTCGGAAACCAGCGCTTCCAACGTAGCTCGGGGACCATGGTACGCGGGGTGCTCATCAAGTGAGGGCGCGCAGGAATCAGACAGACAGTAATGCGCCCAAGGACTGTTCCAGCCGTCATGGAAAAGGTACTGGTCGGTGGCGGGATCGTGCACTTGGAGATCGATCGTGATGTGGCGTCTGATCGCGAGGGCTCGTCGTTCCGCCTCTTCCGGGGAAGCTCCCGTGGCGATAATATTGCCGACTTTTTCCACGTTGTTCGTGGGAGGGGCGACCTGCTGGCCGACGTGACACGTAATAAATACGTGGTCGTCCGCCGTGAGGATCCCGTCTGGAGCGTTCTCCTCGGGGACGTCTATCGAACTGATAGTTCCCGGCGCCGATATTACGGCTCGTTCCACGGAGACTCGGTCGCGAGATGGGTGGAGCCGATGGGGTTCCACCGTTCTTCCCAGGGCGATCTCGATACCGATCTGGGTGAGCGCCACTCCACTGGAGGCCGGATAGGTCCATCCGGACATGTAGCCGCCGGAAAGGCGGGCCGCGATCTCGCCCACGGTGACCACGGGGGCGTTGTTCTCCGGGTCATGGGCGAGGAAAATATCGCCTTTGGCGGCACCGTCACGGATGCCGATCGCTCGGATGGCATCACGGAAGGTAGTTTCCAATGCGTGGCGATCACCGTGCGCGAGCTCCGCCGGAATCGTATGGCCCAGTTCCACGAACCACGGCGGAAAGAAGATGTGTCGCTCTGCCACGCCGGTGATATGTACCGCGTCACCAATAACCACCGCGTCCAAGCTGTATTCCTGGCCCTGGATCAGTTCCTCCAGGATCGCGCGTTTTGAGACAGACAGTTGGAGTGACGCGGAGACCGCCTTTTCAAGTTCTTGCGGAGAGGCGATCTGCTGCACTCCGCGGGCCCCCATATTGTCCACCGGTTTGCAGACCAGGGGAAACGACAAATTCCTTGCGATCACGTGGAAGTGGCCGGAGGGTATGTCCGATGCTTCGATGATACGATATGCGGGTATCCGTACCCCCGCCGCCGATAGACGGTCGCGCATGCGTCCTTTATCGGTGGCCGCAAGACTTACCTCGTAGGGAACGCCCGGAAGTCCGAGGTGCTCCGTTATCCAAGCGACGCTACTCGAGAAATCGGTGGCGGCGGTAAACGCTCCGCGCAAACCCGGGATAGCGCGTGCACAGACAAGCAAACCGTCCACGTCGCGTAGATCCACATGGTGGAACACATCCGCCGTTGTTGCTCCGGGACAGTGCGGGTTGCCGTCGGCCACGTGGGTTACCAGCCCCATGCGCTGTGCTGCTTCGATGGCGGGAATCTGCATCACCCCTCCGCCGAGGATTAAGATCGCATCGTGCCGACCGGTCATGAGCGCTTCTCCGCGATCGCCTCAAACGTATCACCCAGCTTGAGTATCCGCGAAATACCTCCCAGGACTCGATGTCCAACTCCTTTGCCGGAGGCTCCCCGTGAGCTAAGTGGTAATCCAAATCGCTCCGGATGGTGCCCGGTAGAGCGAAAGTGGGTCAAGTTGAATCCGAACCGCGAAAGAACGTGGGTTGCAGAGGTACGATCCATGATCGTGTAGTGGTCCTCCGGGCTTCTTCGCAAGAACTCCCGCTGATCTCGACGCCCCGATATGCCGCCTCCGTTGGGAGTGGAAAAGGCGAACAGCCCCCCCGGGCGGAGAAGATCCGCAACACGTTGGAGGACGGTATCCAGGTCAGGGAAGTGTTCGATTACGTACCACATCGTCACAATATCAAAGGGTCCTCCCACGTCCGCACTCCCTAGGAGGCGGATATCACCACTGTGGGCGGCAAAGCCTAACTCGCGCTGGACGTAGGCCACCGCGTCCCGGGATACGTCAACGCCGGTGGGATCAACTCCCGCATCCGCAGCGGCCTGCATAAACGGGCCATAGGCACACCCGATATCCAGGAGACGTACCGGTTTTCCGGGGGGGGTATCGCGAAGGAACCGAAGAATTTCGGCGATTCGCCGCTTACCCATCGCTTTAATGTGGGGAAAATCTTCCAGGTACGTTTTCCCGTACTGTTTCTGGTAGTCAGCGAAGAAATAATCGTGGTCATAGGAGACGCTCAACGGGCGAAAACGTTGCATGTAGCGCAGACCCGTCTCGCCCTCTGTAAAGAACGTGCATTCTCCGAAGCGCTCAACGGCGGGGAGAAACCGTTCCTGCGTCACGGGAGAGGTGGTCCTGCTCGGCACGGTAAGGGCGTTAATTAGGTTTCCCAGATTGCTGCGCCCGGAAGGACGGATCCGACGCCCCACCTGCACCAGGGTGGACAGATCGTTCAATCGTCGTCCCGCCTGCTGCATGGTGCGCACGGTGACGAAACCGGCATTTCTTGCCAGACGTTCGTGATATGCGGAAGGATTGAGAAGTACCACCGGGACCCGCGCCCACGTAGCCTCGTAGGCGGTGAGACCGAAGTGGGTGATCACCGCGTCGTAGCGATGCAACTCCTCCGGTAGCGACCCGCGGGAAGCCAGATTGGATAGCTCAGGAGGGAGCTCGGCCGGTTCGGGAGTGACCACGGTAATTGACCACCCACCGGAAGTGGCAAGCTCTTGTGCCCGGGCAACCGTCTGATCTCCGTTTCCTTCCCCTCCGAAGACAACAAGCACGGATTCGATCGTTTCCGGCCACTCCGGACGGACCGTATCGGGCACGTGCAAGAGTCCCACGTCGGAGATGTTGGCTCTGGTGGCTCCCGGAGGGGGCTCCAGCGTATCTATGGTGTAGTGGACGCGATCTCTCGCTGCCCCGGCGGTGTCTATACCGACGACGATACCGGTACACTGCAGCTCGCGCAGGTCCTGCACGGATGTGCTACGCCGATCCAGGACTACCACATCGTAGGGGCCGTGAGGGACGTCGACCCAGTGGACCGGCACGTTCGGGTCTCCGAGGATCTGGAAGACCTCTTCCCGGCCGTACGCCTCCGGGGTGGCGTGGGTTGGTAGGAGCCAGTCCACATCCCCCGTGAGGTCCTGGGCAAGGCGGGCGCAGCGGTGGAGATGGCCGCTGCCATGGCCACGACGATGCTCGGCGACGATGAGAACTCTTCTACGCACTGGTGCGGTGCTGCCTGTGTCCATACGCGATAACTTCAGGTAACTCCAGGGGATCTCCACGATACAGTTCATCAAAGAGTCCGGTGAGGTAGAGGTAGTCCTCGCGGGTATCCAGCGTGACCCGCATCGAGGGAAATCGCACCGTCATGGCCGCCGGCCGAGTAACCACCACGTAGCGTTCCGGATTCTGGTAGATGCCCGGGGTCACGTGCTCCCGGTGATAGGAATTATCGGTGCGCTGTTCCAGATCGTACAAGGCGTTCGCCTGTACAACCTCAACTCCCGTTCCGTAGGGGGTATCGATGATTCCGGCGTAATCGGCTCCAGTCACCTTCTGAAGCTGCATCGCCTGTCGCGCGATCGCCGCCGATACCAGCGGATTGTCTCCCGTGGCCCGGATAAGCGTATCCACGCCAAAATGGCGGGCCGCAGCGCAATACCTGGCAAGTACATCGTGGGGATCCCCGCAGAAGAGTGCGTACCCGGCGGCATCAGCTAACGCGTGCAAACGGGGGGCGCTGACCTCATCAGTCACGATCGCCCGGACCTGGACTGGAAGAGTGGCAAGCGCCTCCATGGCGTGGGAGATCACCGCTTTGCCGGCTAACGGGAGCAGCGCCTTTTCAGGAAGGCGCTGGGATGAGAGGCGTACCTGCAGAAATACGGCGGATTTAGACATGATCCACACTCCATTGTTCTACCATAGTACGAGGATCGGCGACAAATCGGTGACGATGAAGGTATAACCACCGCCGCACCGCCCGAAATACCGTGACCGACCGCGATATACCCAATCCTGAGCGGATCGCAAAGCTCAGAAAATGCGCTTTGGGAATCTGGGCGCCATCCTCGGTGACGCGCACCGCCAGGTTCTTTACGAAGAATCGTGCGTAGCTCCGATCGCTGGTGCGGTCCTCAGGTTCCGGCATCGTCTGGTAGGAAGCGCGGAACACCGACAACGCCACGATTTCTCCCCCCCAAAGGTACGTGCGGAAGCCGAAGTCGAGCTTCTGCCAGAAGGGATTGTGAATATCCTCATCGTATCCGTCGAATCGCAGGAAGAGCGTTCGGTTGTAGAGACCGACAAAGTCGAAGGGAAAGAGCGTTGCCGACCGATCATTGCGGAGCGGTAGAGACAAGACGTGGAGGCTGCGCTTCTGCATCGCCGGCGCCTGCAGCACGGGCAGCACCTCACCCCGCTCGCCGCGTAGTTGAGGTGCAACGATCACCGTTCGTTCGCCCATGGCGGGAAGGGCTCGCTCCAACCCGCTGGGAGGCTCCATCGTAGACCACACCACCAGGGCGTAGTCCGCGTCCATATGTTGCATGCCCAGATTGATCTGGGCGCCGACGTTGAGCTCCCGGGTGAGTAACAAGAAGCGGACCTGGGGAAACTCCTGGACCAACGCCTCCACGGTATAGGAGTGCTCCTGCGGTTCCACGGAAACGATCTCTTTGTATCCCTTATCCACCAGCTCCTGGATAAGCGTTCTGCGCAGTAGGCGGGAACTCCGATTGAGCAATAACACCCCTACTGATCCGGGACGGCGCGGGCGGCGGGGACTTCCGACAATCGTGAATCGATCGTCCACTTCAGGCGTTGAACGTGTAGTATTCATCACATCTCTCGCATATCGGGGCTCTCATTCCCCGACTATGATCGACAAACTCCTGTGCTCCCCGCTCCCATACCGGCTCAATTCCCTCAACAAATACGTTCCCCCGATGCCCTTCCCCCTGAAGATCCTGAAAACACCGAGGAACGTCGCCATTCAACCGAATCACCATGTCCCGTTGAAGGTGCCAGCAGGGAATCCGGTGCAACGGCGCCAGGTCCATCACCCGGCGATCGTCGAGCCGCCCGGCCCAGGAGTTGTACTTCTGAATGAGCGGAGTGACGCCGTCCACCGCATCCCAATGGCGAAAGAACGCCTGCAGTTCCCATTCCGTGTCCTGCATGCGCGTGGCCTGCGCGTAGAGTCGTCCGGGGATCACCTGCAGGAAACGATCCATACACTTCATCGCCTCGGCAAAGCCCTCTCCGCGAAGTTCCCCATAACGCTCAGCATCGACCGTGTCCAGCTCGACGATGACCGCTGCCACGGAGGGCGATTGCAGTGCCGCAATATGTGTATCGCTCCATCCCAGGCCACTGGTTTCGACATACAGTTGGATCCCGGAATGGCGCTGCACCGTGTCGATGAGACGCGGGAGCTCCGGATGGAGCGCCGGGTCACCGCGATATCCGAGGCTGATGACCGCCTCCGGGGTGACCGCTGCGATCTCTGCAACCAGCCGCTCCCACCGTTCCGGAGTGAGGAACGTCCCTTGCCCGGGATGACGCACCTCCAGCTTGGGATCGTCCCACGGAAGGTAGGCCGGCCGCTGGGGCATTTCATCGGTGATCTGGATCTGGTAGTAGTACGGCAGCGTTCGGCGTAGAGCGGCATCATCTCGGAGCGCCGCCAGGAGCGAGATGTGACGATGGTCGTAGCGCTCCTGGGCGGGGTCCGGCACCGCCGTAGGATCCGTGGGTTCGGTGAGCCCCCGTTCGACCAGTCGACGGCAGAGAGCAAAGTTTGCCCGCCTATCCACCGTGAGCGACAGCCGCAGCAAGGCCAGATCCTCCACAGCCGCTTCAGTTTCCACGTCGAAGGCGTTGATATCGCTGCTGAGCGCATCAAATACGAAGGAGCGGGTCCACGCCTGATTCCCCGCTTCCGCCAGCTGCGCCAGGGAGGACAGAACAGCTCGGCGGAGGATTTCTACGGCGTATCCGGCGGGAAACCCGTCACCAAAGGTGTAGTCGCACCACGCCTGACGGTGCAGGGAATGCAAGTAACGCGCCAGGGCAACATCGAAAAACGGGGCGTCCAGCGCTCCAAAGAGTACGGCCCCATCGTCCTGTGGGAGACTAGCATCGAGCGCCCGGATGGCGGTGGCGCTGGAGAGGTCGTGGCCGGGCTCACCATCGACCGCAATCGTATGCCATTCCGGTGGCACGGGTAGGTTGTCCGGGGGCTCGCCGAGCAGGAGATGAACCGACCGGAGCGAGTCCAGCGCCTCCTGCAGCGCCGCCACGCGGCGGATGAGGTGATCGAGGGCGGTCGTTCCATCGGAAAACGGGAGGTTCAGGTACGGAGAAATCCGGGGTGCGTAGAGTACCAGGTGATCCATCGCTACGTAGTGTATCGACAGGCCTTGAGTGTGTCATGAGGCGTGGGGTAGCCTCCCCTCATGGAACGTCCCGAGATATACTCCGTTTCCGATCTCACCACCTCGATCAAGGAAATCCTGGAGGCCGGCTTTTCATGGGTCGCCGTGGAAGGCGAGGTCTCCAATTTTCGGCCCTCGGCGCGGGGTCACATGTATTTCAGTCTCAAGGATGATCAGGCCGTGCTGTCATGCGTGATGTTCCGCGGAAACTCGCACCATGTGGATGTTACTCCCCAGGACGGAGACGTTCTCGAGGTCCGGGGATCGGTGAGCGTCTATCCGCCGCGGGGTAACTACCAGCTCATCGTGCGCTCCTTGACCCGTGCCGGAACGGGGCGGATCCTGGCCCTGCTGGAGGATCGCAAGCGGCAGTTTGCCGCGGAAGGCCTCTTCCACCGGAAACGTCCCCTGCCCCGCCTGCCGCGGCGGGTGGCGGTGGTGACCTCGTCCACCGGAGCTGCGATTCGTGACATCCTTCAGGTGATTCGACGGCGGGCGGCGCCCCTGGATACCCGGATCATTCCCGCCACGGTGCAGGGCGCTACCGCCGCCGATGAGATCTCCCGAGGGATTCGCTACGCCGACCGCCACGGTGTGGCGGATGTGATTATCGTGGCGCGCGGCGGTGGGTCCTTGGAGGACCTCCTGCCGTTCAGTGATGAACGCGTGATTCGGGCGATCGCTGCGTCCCAGACGCCGGTGATTTCCGCGGTGGGGCACGAAGTCGACTGGGCGCTGAGCGATTTTGCCGCCGACTACCGCGCGCCCACCCCCTCCGCCGCCGCCGAGATCGTCTCCGAGGGAGCCTCTGAAGTCTTGGGCAGAATCGAACGCGCCGGCACCTCGCTGGTGCGGGACTTTCTCACCCGCCTCTCTACGCTTCGCGGGCGGCGAGATCGAGTTTCCGAGGTGGAGCTGCGCTACCGGTTTCGGAACCTGTTGCAGCCGTGGTACCAACGCTTCGATGAGGCGCAGCAGGCGATCCACGATCGGATGTCGGCGCTCCTGGAGAAGAAGCGCAATCAGCTGGCCCTGGCTCGGGAGCGGGTGGACGGAGCGTCCCCGTACCGGGCGTTGCAGCGGGGATACGCGGTGGTGCGATCCGCCGACGGCGGTACGATCATCACCCGAGCATCGGATACGGCACCGGGAGATCGGCTGCAGGTGCAGTTTTCAGATGAACCGATAACCGTAGAAAGAACGGAAGATGAAAGGACGGAAGATGAGTGACTTTGAGCAACGTCTGGCACGATTAGAGGAGATTGCGGAGAAGCTACGGGATGGATCGATCCAGGTGGACGCCGCCGCCGAACTCTTTGAGGAGGGGGTGAAACTGGCGCGCACCCTCGATACGGAACTGCAGCGGATTGAACGGCGCGTGGAGATCCTGGCGAACCAGCCGGTAGATGAGGAGAACCCGCCCTCCTTCGAGCT
>CAYQRW010000151.1:4194-8598 GCA_964419735.1 uncultured Spirochaeta sp. | reverse complement strand
ACTGATACTTTACTCATAGCTCTCTCCTCAGGCCGTGGCGTAGATCGACGTAAGCTCGTCGGCGGATTTCTTCAGGTTCTGCACCTGATCCTGACTTAACTTCGGTTCCAGCACCCGCTCGATTCCGGTGAAACCCAGCACCGTGGGCAGGCTCATGGCCACACCTTCTATGCCGTATTGGCCGTCCCAGACGAAGGAAACCGGCAAGATCCGCTTGGTATCCCAAACAATCGCCTGCACCACGTCGGCGGCGGCGGCGGAGGGACCGTAAAAGCTGGAGGAGCGCTGAGACATCTCCACGATCAAGTCACCGGCGTTGCGCGTCTCGTCGATCACCGCTTCCAGATGCACCTGATCCATCAGGGTACTCACCGGCACTCCGTTGACGCGGCTGTACTCCACCAGCGGCATCATCTGATCGGAGTGGCGGCCGATTACTGAGGCGGTGATGTTCTCCGTGGTAATGCCCAACTCCCGGCTCAAGGAGTAGCGGAAGCGAGTGCTGTCCAGCACACCGCCGAGTCCCACCACCCGGGAGGCGTCCAGGCCCGACTTCTCCCGAAAGCGCATCACCATCAGGTCCACCGGTTCCGTGGCAATCACCACCGTTCCCGCATAGCCTGTCATCGATTGGGCAATACCATCGATGATCTCCGCGTTCTGAGCGAAGAGATCATCCCGTTTTGCTCCGGGTTCCCGGACGGTACCGGCGGCAACCACCGCGACACTGGTGTCAAACACCTCATCCATGGAAGTAGTGCCGGAAATTCCGTACTGGTAGCCCCGGATCGGCGCCGCCTCCATCATATCCAGGGCTTTCCCCTGCGCCAGGCCATCCTGGATGTCGTACATTACAACGCTGCCGATGTTCTTCTCAGCAATGAAAAACGCTGTATTGGCGCCGACATTTCCGACGCCGATGATCGCGATATTTGCCATTCAGCTCTCCCGTTAGTATCTGGTAGTATACGAAACACTATTCCAGACCGGAAAGGGTTTGCTCAACAATTTCATGAGTTTTTTAAGGAGAAATGCACGGCATGAGTGATCAGGCGCGTTATGAGTCAGATTCGATGGGTCACATCGAGATTCCCGGATGGGCGTATTGGGGAGCCCAAACACAGCGGGCGGTAGAGAATTTCGGGGTAAGCCCCATGCGGATTCCCGCCCCGATGATCCAGGCGTTGGCCCTTATCAAGAAAAGTGCCGCCACGGTGAACGGATCGTTGGGCGTCATCGACCAGGCGCTGGCCGATGCGATTGTTCAGGCTGCGGAGGAGGTGCGCCAGGGTACATGGAACGAGCACTACCCGATCGACGTGTTTCAGACCGGCAGCGGGACCAGCTGGAACATGAACACCAACGAGCTGATCGCCAACCGCGCCAACGAAATTCTGGGACAGCCCCGGGGGACGCGTAGTCCCGTTCATCCCAACGACCATGTCAACCGGGGGCAGTCCTCCAATGACGTGATCCCCACCGCCATTCACATCGCCAACCGGGTGGAGGCGGAACGCCTCTTGGCCGCGGTGGACCACCTGGCGGCGACGCTCCGCACGAAGGAGAAGGAGTTCGCGGACCTGGTGAAGCTCGGACGGACGCACCTGCAGGATGCGGTGCCGATGACGCTGGGTCAGGAGTTTTCCGGATACGCCGTCCAGATCGAGAAGGCCGCCGGTCGCCTCCGCAACACCCTGGCAAACCTCGAGGAACTGGCGTTGGGAGGAACCGCCCTGGGCACGGGAATCAACTGCCACCCTGATTTTGCTGAAGCCGCCGCCGCGGCGATCGCCGGAGAAACCGGGCTCCCGTTTCGGAGTGCCCCCAACAAGTTTGAGGCGATCGCCAGCCGGGATGCGCAGGTAGAACTGATGGGCGCGCTGAATACGCTCGCCACCAGCTTGATGAAGATCGCCAACGACTTTCGCCTACTTGCCAGCGGCCCCCGGGGTGCCTTAGGGGAAATCGTGCTCCCCAGTCTGCAGCCGGGCAGCTCGATCATGCCGGGAAAGGTAAACCCGGTCATCCCGGAAATGGTGATTCAGGTGGCGGCGTATGTGAACGGCAAGACGGTGAGCGTCACGATCGCTGGGCAGAACGGTCCGCTGGAACTGAATATGATGAACCCGCTTATCGCCTTGGAGACGCTGAGTTCGCTCGATATCCTGGCCAACACGTGCCGCGTCTTCGCCGATAAGGCGATCGCCAATCTGGAAGCGGACCGGGAGCGGTTGGATTTCTGGATCGAATGGTCCCTGGCGCTGGTGACCCCCCTGGCCACGGAGATTGGGTATGACCAGGCCTCCAAGCTGGCCTACACCGCCTACCGGGAAAAGCGCAAGATCCGCGAGGTGGTGCTGGAGAGTGGCCTGCTCTCGGAAGATCGCGTGGCGGAACTACTGGACCCCAGCGGTATGGTGTAGGACGGGCTACGGTCGGGCGGCAATCAGGCGACGCCGGAGCATATCCAGCGCCGTCTGGGAGGCGCGCTGCTTCACTCCCTCCCGGTCGCCGTGAAACACGTGCCGTGCCACCTCTTCCCCGGCACCGTCTACCACCGCGATATAGGTTAGCCCCACCGGCTTGGCATCGGTGCCGCCTCCGGGACCCGCGATTCCGGTAATCGCCACCGCCACATCGCTCCCGCACATCGCTCGCACGCCGCGGCCCATCTGGCGCGCCACCTCATCACTGACCGCGCCATCTCGCTCGATCACCGCGGGGTCCACCCCCAGGGCGGAACTCTTCAAGGCGTAACTGTACGCCACCACTCCTCCGACAAAGTAGCGGGAACTCCCGGGAGCGTTGGTGAGTCGGTGTCCGAGCAGGCCCCCGGTGCACGACTCGGCCAGCGCGACCGTCCGGTTCTGTGCCACCAAGAGCTCCCCCACGGCGCGGGGAAGATCGGTGTCATCCTCGCCGTAGATCGCATCCCCCAGAATCGCCCGTATCTCGGTCACGGTGTCCTCAATCTTCTGTACGGCCCCGTCGCGGTGCGCGCCATGAGCGGTCACGCGCACATGCACCTCGCCGGCGCCCGCCAGAGGGGCGATCGTGGGATTCGTCTGCTCAGCCAGGAGCGTCTGCAGTAACTCCGCCACGCGGGACTCCCCGATACCGATTACGCGCAAGACTCGCGAAACCAGCACCCCCGTGCGGCCATCCCGCTCAAGCTCCCGGGTAAGACGCGGCAGAACCTGCTCGCGCATCATCGTGCGCATCTCCCCGGGGGGACCGGGAATCAGGTACACCGCGGTCCGCCCCTGCCGCAGATAGACCCCGGGCGCGGTACCACGACTGTTGGGGAGCAAATCAGCCCCTTCGGGAACCATCGCCTGCCGAAGATTGTTCTGCGGAAGCGTTCCACCGCGGTAGTGGGCAAAGCGCTCCTCCAGGAGCGTCACCCACTCCTCGTTCCGGTGCAGCGGGCGATCTACCACCGCCGCGAGCGTCTCCCGGGTAAGATCATCCTCGGTGGGACCCAGCCCACCACAGGCGATTACTAGATCGGACCGCTCCAGAGCGGTGCCAAACGCCTCCGCCAGACGGGTGCTGTTATCTCCTACCACCGACTGGTAGTACACCCCAATGCCGATATCGGCGAGCATAGTGGCGATCTCGGCGGCGTTGGTATTGATCACCTGCCCCATGAGCAACTCGGTTCCCACGGCGATAATTTCCGCCCGAAGCGGCTCGCCTTGTTCCTGCTTGGCCCCGCGCACACTCACGCTGGTCGCACTCCTTCCACACTCTTCGCGCGCTCCACGGCGTCTCGGGCGCGCCGTTCAATTTCATCCCAATTCTGATCGTGCAGGAGCGCCGCCGGCGCCAGCCAGGATCCTCCCACCGCCAGGACTTCCGGCATCGCCAGCCAATCCACCATCGTCTCGGCGGTAACGCCGCCGGTGGGAATGAACCGTAATCCTAAATGGCGGTACGCCGCATTGACGCTCTTCAGATATGCGGGGCCGCCCAGCGCAGTAGCGGGAAATAGCTTGAGCACCCCACATCCCCGGCCGTGGGCGGCCTCTATCTCTGATGGAGTGGCAACGCCGGGGGCAAACGGCAAGTCCGCCTCCGCGGCAGCGGTCACCACCTCCGAGTTACATCCGGGGGCCACGGCAAACTGCACCCCGATCTCCCGGACAAGGCGCACCTGGTCCGCAGAAAGCACCGTACCGGCTCCCACGGTCATTTCCGGGACCTCCCGGAGGATCGCCCGGAGCGCCGCCGGCGCCGCATCGGTCCGCAAGGTGGGTTCGATACAGGTGATACCACCGCGCGCCAGCGCTCGAGCAGTGGGAACCGCATCCTGTTCACGCTCAAATACCACCACCGCCACGATTTTCGATTCCAATGATTCTATGATTCTCTGGGGCCACATGGTGCGATTGTAACCCGGGT
>CAYQRW010000151.1:0-4094 GCA_964419735.1 uncultured Spirochaeta sp. | reverse complement strand
TTCATCGGGATTGCGGTGATCGCGATTATCGATCGCTTCATACCCACTATGCAGAATCCCCACGAGGTCCGGGGAATCGATGAGATCGCCAGCGAGGCGGAGGCGGAGCTCAAGAAACGCCGGAATCTGCTCCGTATGGGACTCTTCTCCGCCCTGGCGATTGGACTGCACAACTTCCCTGAAGGTTTGGCAACGTTCATCGCGACTTTGGAAGACCCGACCCTGGGAGTCAGCATCGCCATTGCCATCGCGATCCACAACATTCCAGAGGGAATCGCCGTCTCCGTGCCGATCTACCACGCCACCGGCAGTCGCAAGAAGGCGCTGCGACTGTCGTTCATTTCCGGATTGGCGGAGCCGGTGGGAGCTCTGCTGGGCTATCTGATCCTAAGACCGTTCATGAATGATCTGGTTTTCGGACTACTATTTGCGGCGGTGGCGGGTATCATGGTGTTTATCTCACTGGATGAGCTGCTACCCACGGCGGAACACTACGGCGAACACCACATTACGATCTACGGTCTGATCGCCGGCATGGTGGTGATGGCGGTGAGCATCGTGATGTTGGCGTGAGGCTACTGCTGAGGTACGGGTGGGGCCGGCGGGCCGCTACCGCCGGCGAGCCCATCCTGCCGCCGGGCCGCTACCGCCGGCGCGTTCAGTCTCCCGGGGACTGGCGATGGTAGTTAATCGTCTCCCGGATGCCATGTTCGTAGGAGGTAGGCGCAAAACCGAAGTGCGACTCAAATCGGGAGGAGTCAAAGAGGTAGGCGCGATCGTTCTGGTAGGTCATCTCCACCAGTTCTCGAATCGTCCGATCAAAGAGACCGCCCATCCGAATGAACCCCTTTGACAGCACGGAAAGCCGCGCTGGTGTATCCACGATTTCCGCGGCAAGGCGAACAAACTCATGACCCGTGAGCGCCGGGTGCGCCGTGGGTAGGTGCCATACCCCGTTGTGAGCACTCTCATCATCAACCAGAAGAGGTATCGCCCGGCCGCAATCGGTGGTGTAGGTCAGGCTGTGCGGCATGTCGGCATCAACCAGCCATTGGGGCCTCTTGCCCCGGATCAGCCGGTCTACCACAAGCATGTTCACCGGGCTCGTATGATCCGCTCCCGGTCCATAAAAGTCCGCGCTTCGAGCAATGATTCCCCGGATGTGCCCTGATTCCCACGCCGAGACGATCTGGTCGGCAATTCTCGCTCGGACCGCTCCCTTGCGGGTGGTCGGATTGTGAGGTGTGTCCTCGGTCATGTTTCCCTCGACCGGTCCGTACATGTATACGTTATCAACAAAGACCAGGAGGGCATCCTTTTCATGGCACACTCGGATCACCGTGTCCATAATCCGGGGCCACATCTCCTCCCACACGCGGTGATCATAGGTGAGCCCCACCAGGAGGTATACGATACTGCGCTCCGGCACAACCTCCACCAGGGCGTGGTAATCGGAAACATCCGCCGTGACGGCGCGTCCCCCGGGCAGATAAGTCCCGCTGCGAGAGACCAGAATCGGGGTATGCCCGTTACGAACCAGTTCCGGCACCACCGCGCGGCTGATCGCTCCGCCGGCACCAAGTACCACATGCGTCCTCTGTTCATCCATCGTCGCCTCCCCCGGGTGTTCCGGATTCGATCCATCGTCGAAGCAAGCTGATCAGCATCGTCCGACGAAGTTCAGGTTCCGTCCCTCCCCGTAGAATCTGTTCCGCGGACTGCACATAGGGCCCCGGCACCAGCTCATCCCGACAGTTCTCTACAATATCCCGGACGTTGCCCTCCGCCATCTCTAGATGGAACTGCAGGCCCGCCACGTGTCCTTCCACTTCAAACGCCTGGTGCTGATACGCCGGGGATGAGGCCACCAGGCGCGCGCCGGAGGGTAGGTCGAAGGTGTCCCCATGCCAGTGTAGCACCTGCGCCTCCGCCGGCCAATCTGCCATGAGGTGAGAGGTTGCCGCCTCAGAGGTCATCGTCACGGGGAACCACCCGATTTCCTTCTGAGGACCCCGGTAGACCCGGGCGCCCAACGCCGAGGCGATCAGCTGCGCCCCGAGGCAAACGCCCAGCACCGGCTGCCGACGCTCGATGACGCGACGAATCAGGGATATCTCTCCAGCGAGCCACGGATACTGATCGACGTCGTGCACCGACATGGGCCCGCCCATCACCACGAGCGCCTCTACATCCGCGGTGGGCGGTACTCCATCGCCGGCATAGAGCCGCGTCACCAACAGGCTGTGGCCCTGCGCCTCCAGCAGAGGAGCGATTTCACCGGGTCCCTCGAAGGGAACGTGCTGCAAAACGTCAATCCGCATCAGGGACGCTCCTCAACCGCCGATCGTATCCGGATGAGGACCGAGGCGTCCGGACTCACCCTGATCAAGGGCATCGATCTGGGCCATCTCCGCGGTACTGAGCTCGAAATCAAAGACATCGGCGTTATCGGCGATGCGCTGCGGTTTTACCGATTTGGGAATGGTAATAATGCCGTGCTGCAACTCCCAGCGGATCGTCACCTGCACCGGAGTCTTCCCGTGGGCCGCGGCGATCTCCTGCAGAACGGGGTCATTCACCACGTTCCCGCGGGCGATGGGGCTCCACGCTTCCACCGCGATGCCCGCCTCCGCGCAGTATTCCCGAAGCGGCTTCTGCTGCAGGTAGGGATGCAGTTCTACCTGGTTCACTACCGGCACGAGCTCGCTCTCCCGTTTAAGGGTTTCCAGGTGGTGCGGCTCGAAATTACTGACACCGATCGCCCGCACGCGGCCGTCACGGTTGAGCTTCTCCAAGGCGCGCCACGTTTCCACAAACCTCTCGGCCATGGGCCAGTGGATCAGGTACAGATCCAACGTCTCCAATCCGAGGTACTTCAGGCTGGTATCAAAGACTTTCAACGTGCGCTCATATCCCTGATCGGTATTCCACACTTTGGTGGTAACAAACACTTGATCCCGGGGGATCCCGGCAGCTGTCAGTCCCTCCCCTACACTCTGCTCGTTCTCGTAGAAGGTGGCGGTGTCGATACTGCGATATCCGGCGTGCAGCGCGGCCACCACGGCGTCTCGGGTCTCTGCTCCCGGCTCGGACTTGTATACGCCCAACCCGAGGCGCGGCATGTTTACTCCATTGTGTAATGTAACGGTACTGGTTAGATTCATAGTATCAGGGTACCGCACGTCCTGGAGTACAACAATGGATAAAGCGTACGACAACCGTTACCAACTACTCTTCCGGGACACCGATTTTGTGGAGGCACTTTCCAGTATCGGATTTTTCGCCACCTACTACCCCACCGGCGAGAGCGTCGCCAGCGACCTGTGGCTGGCGCAAGGGTTTGAGCCGGAGGAGATCGGCAAAGATCTGCGGTGGATCGGCAAGGTACACCCCGATGACCGGGAACGAATTCAGGCCGCTGCGGATGAGGTCTACCGCGGCGAAAAGCTCGCCTACGAAGAGGTGTTCCGCATGCGCCGTGCCGATGGGTCGTACCAGTGGGTCGTCACCCGGGGGAAAACGGTGGCCACCGATCGTGAGGGGCAGCCGGTACTGTTTGTCGGGGTAGACACCGACGTGAGCCGCTTCAAGGCGGTCGAGCTACGCCTACAGCAGCAAAACGATGAGCTGGAAACACTCCGCCAGGTGGCGGCGGTAATCGGTTCGTCCCTGGACCTGCGGGAGACGGTGCGGCGTATCCTGAAACACACCCAACGGATCATTCCCTATGAGACCGCCACGGTACAGATCCTCCAGGACGGTGAACTGCGGGTGATCGGCGGGTTCGGGTTTCAGGATCTCAGCGCGGTGATGAAGCTCCGCTTCCCCTACCCCGAGGCCGGCAGCCTCAGCACCGAGGCTCTGGATTCACGGACGCCCTGTATGTCACTGGACGTGACCGAGGATTTTCCAGCGTTTGTGCAGCCCGAGGGCAATCAGAAGATCTACTCCTGGATCGGCATCCCGCTGGTACGCCGGGGAGAGGTGATCGGACTGATGACCGCCGATAGCACGCGGCGCGACGCCTATACCCAGTCACATCTGAAACTCGCCGCCACGATCGCCGACCATATCGCGATCGCCCTGGAAAACGC
>CAYQRW010000150.1:0-8652 GCA_964419735.1 uncultured Spirochaeta sp. | reverse complement strand
TACCTGCGGATCATGGCCAAGGACCAGTCCGGGGTGCTGGCGGCGATCTCCGACATCCTCGGGCACCACGATATTAGCATCGCCAGTCTGCGCCAGGATGAAAAGGCGCGCCGAGACGAGCTGGTACCGGTGGTAGTAACCACCCACGCCTGCCGGGAACCGGCGATCCGCGATGCAGTCATCGGGATCGATACCCTCCCGACTACCGACGGAGCTACCGTGTGCATGCCGATCGTGGAGGAACACCCGGAGGGGCTCTCCAATTGACACGGGCTACCGCGGCCGATACCGTTCGATTTCAACCAACCAAAAGGGGTTCATAACATGAAATACATTGAATACACCGTAAATCCGCAGATTCCGCGGGCGCTCAAGCCACTGGAGGAGCTGGCCCACAATCTGTGGCTCAGCTGGAACCACGACGCCCTGGCGCTCTTCACACGCCTCGATTTTGATGCGTGGATGCAAAGCCGTCAGAATCCGGTGCGCATGCTGGGAATGGTCTCCCAGGAGCGTTTTGAGGCGCTGGCGGAGGATGACTCCTACCTGGCGGCGCTCAACACCGTTGTGGAGAAGTTCCGCCGGTACAAGGCGGGCAAGGACACCTGGTACCGCGGTGCCAAGAAGAACACGATCGCCTACTTCTCGATGGAGTACGGCTTGGATGTGAGCTTGCCGATCTACTCCGGAGGTCTCGGCGTCCTCTCCGGGGACCACATGAAATCCGCCAGTGATCTGGGTCTCCCCTTGGTAGGTGTGGGGCTCCTGTATCAGCAGGGCTATTTTCAACAGTACCTCAACGCCGACGGATTTCAGCAGGAGAGCTACCCGGAAAATGACTGGTACAACATGCCCGTTCGGCAGGTCTTCGACGCCGACGGCAATGAAGTCAAGATCAGCGTGCAGCTCGCCGATTCTCAGCTGGTTGCGCGGGTATGGGAGGTCAAGATCGGCCGTATCAGCCTGTACCTGCTGGATGCAAACCTCGATGAAAACAGCGAGGCGGATCGAGCGATCACCGCCAGTCTCTACGGTGGCGACCGGGAGATGCGCATGAAGCAGGAGATCCTGCTGGGCATCGGCGGGCTCCGGGCGCTGCGCGCTATGAATATAAACCCCGCCGTGACCCACATGAACGAAGGCCACTCCGCCTTCCTGGGGATCGAACGGATTCGCGAGTACATGCACCTCCACGGGCTCACGCGGCAGGAGGCGATCCAGGCGATCTGGCCTACCAATATTTTCACCACTCATACTCCCGTTCCCGCCGGCAATGAGCGCTTTGGCAACGACCTGATGCAGAAGTACTTTCACGCGATCACCAACGGCACCGGATTTGGGTGGGAGGAGTTTATCGCCCTCGGTCGGGAGAACCCGGAAGATCCACAGGAGCCGTTCTGCATGACGGTACTGGCGATAAAGCTCAGCGCGTACAACAACGGCGTCAGTGAGCTCCACGGGGCGGTATCCCGGGATATGTGGAAGCAGATCTGGCCGGAACTGCCGATCGACGAGGTCCCCATTACCCATATTACCAACGGGGTCCATACCCGATCGTTTCTCAGTCCGGAACTGAAAGACCTGCTGGATCGTTACTTTGGACCGCGCTTCTACGACGAACCCACGCACATCGAGATTTGGGATCGTATGACGCGCGTCTCCGACGAGGAACTGTGGCGAATCCATGAGATGCGTAAGAACCAACTGGTCACCTTCACTCGGGAGCGTCTGAAACGCCAGCTCACGCGCCGCGGTGCCAGCCGCTCCCAGCTGGTCCACGCCGACGAGGTGCTCTCGCCGTACACCTTCACGATCAGTTTCGCCCGGCGCTTTGCCACCTACAAGCGCGCCACCCTGCTCTTTCGTGACCCGGACCGGCTGCGACGACTCCTGACCAACCCGGACCACCCGGTGCAGATCATCTTTGCGGGCAAGGCGCATCCCCATGATATTCCCGGCAAGAATCTGATTAAGGACATCGTCCACTTCGCCAGCGATCCGGAAATCCGGAGCAAGATCGTCTTTCTGGAAAACTACGATCTGGAGATTGCCAAATTCCTGGTGAGTGGTAGTGATATCTGGCTCAACACGCCGCGTCGCCCTATGGAAGCGAGCGGCACCAGTGGCATGAAGGCGGCGATCAACGGGGTGCTCAACACCTCGATTCTCGACGGATGGTGGGCCGAGGGATATGACCCGGACCGGGGGTACGCGATCGGTGCCGGCGAGGAATACGAAGATGAGGAGCTGCAGGACGAGATCGAGAGCAAACTGCTCTATGACCTCCTGGAGCGAGAAATAATTCCCACCTTCTATGAGCGCGGCCGGGATGGCCTCCCCCGGGAGTGGACCACCAAGATGAAGGCCTCCATGGCGGGGCTGGGAGGGCTATTCTCCACCAGCCGGATGCTCACCGAGTACTCGGAGCGATTCTACCTCCCGGCACTGAAGAACTACGAGAAGGTTAACAAGAACGATCTTGCCCAGGCGCGCCGCACCACGGAGTACATCCAGCGTCTGAAATCGCAGTGGGAGAGCGTGTCGGTCTTCAAGATCGAAGGGACTGAAAGCCGCTCACTCAAAGTGGGAGATACCTTCTCGGTATCCTGCCATGTGCATTTGGGGACGATCGATCCGTCGGAGGTGACGGTCCAGGTGTACACCGGGAGAATCGATGCCGACGGGGAGCTTGAAAACCCTCAGACCGTGGACATGAAAGTCTCCGGAGAGGACACGGAAGGCTTCCTCTATAAGGTGAAAGTTAAGTGTCGGCAGGCCGGTCGCCAGGGTTTCGCGGTGCGAGTGTTGCCCAATAATGACGACCTGGTGCATCCCTTCATTCCGGGACTTATCCGCTGGCACCTGTAATCTGACGGTAGTCGGTTCTCGGGTATCCGCAGGGCAGTATCCACCGATCGCGGTGGATTGCCGCCCTTGCGTACCCACAGTAGCGCCTACAACGCAAACTGACCGATATACGGATCGGCCACAACGAAGAGCACCACGATCACTAACCCCGGCAGAAAATCGGCGGTCTTGATCGTGCGCAGTTCCAGCAGGTTGAGCCCGATCATCACCACCATTGCGCCCCCAACGCCGGAAATCTCGCTTACCATAAGCGGACTTACCAATGGAGCGAGCAGCCCCGCCAGGAGCGTCAGAATCCCCTGATAGACAAGCACGCTGATCGCCGAAAATCCCACCCCGATACCGTAGGCGGCGGTGAGCAGAATCGCCATGAAGCCGTCCATTACCGACTTGGTGAAGAGCAGCTCGTAGTCACCCTCCACACCGGCACGAAAGGATCCTATGATCGCCAGCGCCCCGACACAGAAGAGCACCGAAGAGACCAGAAAGCCCTGCGCGAAGGAATGGGTTCCGGCGGCATCGTGCTCCGGTGCGGAGACGGCACCGGGTGTGGTTCGCGGCTGAAACCGCCGTTTCAACCACTCTCCCAGCTGGTAGACGCGATCTTCGATTCGCCAGGCGGTGCCCAGTAACCCACCGATTACCAGCGACAGTACCAGATAGAGAAATCGCTGTGACTCCAGGGCCATGCTGATGCCGATCAGCAGAGCCACCACGCCGACACCGGAAAACACCACCGCCCGAAACTGGGCGCCGATACGGCCTCCAATGAGTGTGCCGATAGTGGACCCGAAGAGAATAGCTAACGCGTTGACGATACTTGCGATCATGGGCGTGATTGTAGCTGCCTTGCAGCGGGCATGCAAACGTGCTACCGTTCGTGACGTGATACGACGCAGTCTTTTCGTTGGCGTTATTGCCGTGATCGTGCTGATTGCAAACTCCTGCCAATCGGCTCCCGAGGAGATCCCTCCGGACTTGAGCCGGATGGAGATGTTTCAACGCGCACAGGAAGCTTCCGACCAGGGACGATACGAACAGGCCTTGGCCTACTACGAGGAGTTCATCCGCCGTTTCCCGGATGACCAGGGATCTATCATCGAGGCTGAGTACGAGATCGCCTTCATCGCCTACAAGCAGGACCAGTTGTCGGACGCGCGTCGGGGATTCGAGGAGATCTTGGCGCAGTACGAGTCTGAAGACTCCGGTAATCTGCCGGCGTGGCCCCGCGTCCTCTCTGAAAAGCTCATCGAGCGCATCGATGAGCGCATGGAGGAAGAGGGTCTGCTCGATGGTATCGGTTCCGAAGAATCTGAGACCGCTTCAGAAGCCTCTGCTGAATCCCCTTCAGACGAGTAGCATCCCCGGGATTCCGGATTTGCTTGACACCCCTCTCTCCTCATGATACCCGATATGTACTATGCGAGTACCTTATGAGTCGTTTCTTGCCGCGGTCCCCAACGGCGCCGCGCGTCTACGGGAGCTATCGGAGCGCTTTGAGGCCCATTTTGGCCACCGCCCAACCGTAGCTACCAGTGGTCCGGGACGGACTGAACTTATCGGCAATCACACCGATCACAACAACGGAAGGGTGGTGGCCGCCGCGATCGATGCGGACGCGCTGGTGGTGGCAGGTCCGGCCTCCGGAGCGACGGCATCTCTGTTCTCTCACGGGTGGTCCCAGACGTTTACCAGCGACGTGACGGTGGAGAACCCGGAAGACTCCTCCTATGCTCATGACACGGAACGACTCATGGCGGGCGTTGCCGCCGGGCTTCGGCGGCAGGGTCACGCAACACCTGCCTACTCTGCGGTTATGGAAAGCCGGGTAGCCCCCGGAAGCGGGCTCAGCTCCTCGGCGGCGCTGGAGATCGCGCTGGCGGCGGTCCACGGCGCCCTCAGTAAGGAAGAGATCGACCCGGTGGCGGCGGCGCGAGCCGGTCAGTATGCGGAGAACGCGTTCATGAACAAGCCCAGCGGTCTCATGGACCAAATGGCCAGTGCCGTGGGAGGCACGGTGGGCATCGACTTCGCGGACCCGCAGCAGCCCCGCTACCATCGCCTAGGGCTTGATTTTCGGTCCCACGGACAGCGACTAGTAGTGGTCAATACCGGAGGCAGTCACGCCGATCTCACCGGCCAATACGCGGCGATTCCTCGCGAAATGCGGCAGGTGGCCGCCGCGCTGGGAGTTGCCATGCTCAGTGAGACCACAAGGAGAGAGCTGCTGTCCCGGCTGGGCAAGGTGCGGGCCGCGGTGGGCGATCGGGCGGTGCTGCGGGCGTTTCACTTCTTCGATGAACAGGATCGCGTATCGGCACTGATCGACGCGGTGGACTCGCGGATGTACGACCACGTGCTCCAACTGATGCAGGCCAGCGGGACCTCCAGCTGGACGCTCCTCCAGAACGTTGCCGCCGAAGGAGCGGTGCAGGAACAACCGATCGCTCTGGCGGTGGAAGTGACCCGTACCTATTTGAACGCCCGGGGAGCCTCAGGGGTCGCGCGCGTGCATGGAGGCGGTTTCGCCGGGACGATGCTCGCGGTCATTCCCGAAGAGCTTATCGACGAGTATCACCAGATCATGTCCCGCGCCTTCGGGGAGTCCAGCGTCACCGAGCTCACGATTCGCCCGGAGGGCATGCTCGCCACAACGCTTTAGAGGTTGCGCTCCTTACGAATCGTCTGCCACGCGTCCTGGATCTCCTGAAACCGCTGCGTGGCGTACTCCACGAACTCCTCAGGCATACCCTCGGAGACGATCCGATCCGGGTGGTGCTCGTGAACCAGCTTCCGGTAGGCGCTCTTCACCTCGTCGTCATCGGCGTCGGGGCTGATCCCCAGCGTGGCATACGCCTGGTGGGAGGTAGCCACGTGACGCTCGCGAATCGCCTGGAGCTCCTGGTTCGATATCCCCAAAATCTGCGCCACGGAAGCAATCATCGCGTCTTCCGCGGGATGCAGCTCACCATCCGCCAGGGCGATTTGAAAGAGCATATCCATCATGCTCGATCGCAGATCGTGACGTCCCCGGCTGAAATCGGCAAATTGCCGGGCAAAGTCCTCGGCGCTATACGGGGAATCCTTGGCTTCATTGAACACCCGAATCGCAAAGGAACGCTGCTCGCCGCGGACGTTCATTTGATCGAGAAATGAGACGATCTGCTCGCCCTCCTCCTGTGATACACGCCCATCTGCCTTGGCCAGTTTGCCGAGAATAGAAAAGAGCGCCAAGAAGAACGTCATCTGCCGCTGCTCGGCAGCGGAGGAGCGAGTGAACCCTCCCCCGCCGATCGTCCGTCCGGAACCAGGCTCTGCCGAGGGATGCTCCTTATCAAAGAGATGGTGGCCGATTGCCCCCCCGGCGATCGCCCCCAAGGGACCGCCCATCATCAGTCCGATCGTCCCGCCGACCATCTTGCCAAACCAGCTCATGCGAGTCCTCCGTGATCGTGGCGGATACGGTCAGCGGCCACCTCACCGCTGATCATGCTCATGGTGGTTCCCGTTCCCGGCACGGTGTACTGGCCGGCGTAGTACAGGTTGCCCACCTTGCGTGATCGGTTGGCTGCCCGGAACCAGGCGGTCTGAAACAGCGTCTGTCCCAGTCCAAAGGCGTTGCCCATGAAGGCGTTATAGTCCCGGGAGAAATCCGTTAGCGACATGCTCTCCTGAAACACCAGGTGCCTTCGCAGATTACGACCGGTGCGCTGTTCCATGCGCGTCAAGGCGTGGTCCAAATAGACCTGGCGCCGCTCGGGGGAATCGGACAGTCCCGGCGCGATCGGGATCAGCAGGAACACCGCCTCGTGGTCGGCGGGAGCCGCTGAGGGGTCGGTCTTGGACGGGACGTGAAGATAGAACAGGGGATCGTCTATCCAGCGGGGGTTAGCGTAGACCGCATCGAAATGCGTCTCCCAGTCAGAGTCGAAGAAGAACGTGTGGTGGGCAAACTCATCCAGCCGTCGATCAAATCCCAGGTAGAAGTTGAGTACCGCCGGCGCCAGCGCCGCCCGCTTCCACTTCTTCTCACTGATCGATTGGTATTCGGCCGGCAGCAGCGAGGTCTCCACGTGGGGATAGTCGGCATTAGCCACGACGATGTCCGCCTCGATACGTTCCTCGCCACCAGTGGCAGTTCGCACCCGCACGCCGGTGGCCCGTCCGGGCCGACGTCCGGAACGCGCCTGCTCTACCTCGATCGCCACCACCTCCTGGTTGAAGTGGAACGTCGCCCCCTGCGTCTCGGCCACCTGCTGCATCGCCCGTACCACCGCCCCGAAGCCGCCCTCCGGATACCACGTCCCCAGGTCGAAGTCGATGTGACTCATGAGGGTGTACATGGCGGGAGTCTTCTTGGGGCTACTACCGAGAAACACCACCGGAAACTCCAGCATCCGCCGTAGGTAGGGATGCTGAAAACTGCGTCGTACCCGGCCCCCGTAACTTTGGAGCACGTTAAGCAGCGGCAGATTGGCGATCGCCGTGGTGTTGAGGAAGTCGAAGATCGTGTAGTAGTTCTTGTAGATGAAGGAGTTCATGGCAAAATCGTACTTCCGCCGACAATCATCAAGAAAGGCATCCAGCGCATCCGCGGCGCCCGCTTCATAGCGCTCAAATACGGCGTGCGCTCCGCTCCGGTCGGCGGGGACATCGACCACGTTCCGCGCCTCGCCGGGAACCACATCACCAAAATAGGCGCGGTAACTCGGGTCGACCCGGTGAATCGCGTAGAAGTCCTTCCGCGACACGTTGAACTGTTCAAACCACCGATCGTGCTGATCCGGCATCCAGTACCAGCTGGGCCCCATGTCGAACCGATAGCCGTCGCGCTCAAGCACGCGGGCCCGGCCGCCGACCCAGGAGTTCTTCTCGAGCACCGTCACATCATACCCGTCGCGCGCCAGAAAAGCGGCCGACGAAAGTCCCCCAAACCCACTCCCAATTACAATTGCGCGTTTCATCAGTGTTATTCCTTGTTGTAAAAGTACTTCCCGCCGTTCTCCGGGGCAACCTACTCCATCGGCGGTTACGTCGCGATATAGGAGAAGGGAATCAGTTCATCCGTGGTCGAACTCAGGGAGTCCGGTGAAAAGGATTGCGCTAGGGTTGCGGCCCGATTGTGCGCAGCCTCGAGATACTGGGCGCGCCGTGTCTCCAGGGCGGCATCGGTTAGCTCCGGGGGAGCATCCTGCATACGCTCCGTCTCGTACGCCAACGCCTCCGCCGCGCTCACCGCAACGATCTCCTCCCGTTCCACCATATGCATCCAGCGCCCACTGGCCACATCGAAGCGGTACTCCGCCAGGAAGAAGACACCCTGACGCGCAACAAACTCCACCGCCTGACACAGGTAATCAAACTCAGATTCCGAGAGCAAGTAGTGGAAGTTGAGCCGAACCCAACCGGGCTTGATCCCCTCCTGCCCACCGGCGATATAGCTGCGGTAGCGCTCGGAGGTGTCCAGATCGATGTGCAGGAGCCGATGCCCGTATGGTCCGGCACAGGAGCACCCCGCCCGCGACTGAATCCCGAAAAGATCGTTCAGCAAGCGCACCACGAAACGGGGATGCAAATAGCTCTCACCGGACCGCACATTGAACGAGAAGATCGCCAGCCGATCCTCCGGGGGCGCGCTGCCGATCACTTCGATTTCAGGCAGTTCCCCGAGTCGCTTCAGCGCCCGGCTCATGAGTTCATACTCCCGGGCTTCGATGCGATCAGTTCCTACCTGATGTTGGAGATCAATCGCCAGGGCGGCCCGAATCGTCTGCAGAATCGCCG
>CAYQRW010000149.1:0-8907 GCA_964419735.1 uncultured Spirochaeta sp. | reverse complement strand
TCAGTCCCATGGAACCGGCGATCGCTCCGGCTACCATTTCAATGAGGAAGAATCCGAAGTTGATGAACAGGACCGTCCAGAGTATGCGTCGTTGGGTGCGTTCAGTTTCGTGTGCCGGTTGGATGTCCTCTTCCGGATGATCGTCGGTGCCCAGTAGTTCGTCGCCGAGATTCAGCGATCCGATGCGGCTGCCAATCTCTTCCAGTGAGACCTGGTCGTGAATCACCTGGACCGTCCGCTCATTGAGGTCAAAATCGATGCGACGAATACCGGCCAGTTCCGCCAGTGCGGAACGGACCATCGCCTCTTCGGCACCGCAATCCATATGGGCAATGTAGTAACTTGTTTGTTTCACTACTCCCAATATCCGTCTTTACGGCGACTCAGTCTATCCATCGGGAAGGAAGACCGACTAGAATGAGGTCTGTGTACCGATAGACATCTTATCAACCGGCTGGCCGTCGGCATCAAACGTTCGCTGAAAATCGTAGGCGAGTACTGTACTCTCACCCAGAGCGATCTCGGCGGTCGCTCCCATGACCACTGAGGGGTTCATATCAAACAGGTCGCTGTTGCTGTCGACATCCTTGTGGATGAAGTAGCCGCTCAAACCGTCGAGGTAGTTGCTGAGAACCGGAATTTCCGCCAGTCGCTCGCGATTGAGTCCCGCCCGAGCTTCAAACGAGATGCTCTCAGACACGCCATCGTCCTCGCCGGCGATCGGTATGAGCCACTCGTATGAGCCATAGACGTTGATAATGTAGAGATTTGCGCTCAACGATCCGAAGACACCGTTGAGGGTGCCATCGGTGAGAGTGCTATCTTTGGTATAGACGTTACCATCTTCATCCACCGCTGCGCGTTCGTTCTCGTAGTTCTCGTTGAAATAACCGAACCGAAACTCTCCGCTCCGGTATCTATACCCAAGATCCGCGCTCAAAACCGGCAGAAAATCCAGGAAGAATCCCGGCGCCGCGATTCCGAATCCCTCCGCCCGATCCGTATCACTACTCTGGTCGGGGTCTACAGATGTGGCGGCTTGTGCATAGATGGAGAGAAACCCGGTGACCGGGAGCCTTACGTCCGCGCCCGCAATGGCGAAGGAGTCTTGCTTTCCTTGCAAATCAAAGAGCGTTTCCTGATCATACCCAAATTCTACCTCATCAGCGCCGAGGATATCCACCAGCGTTTCCCGGTCCGTCGTCCCGTCTCCGTCCGTATCTTGGCCCGCCGGAACTTCGTACTCCGGCACGTTGTCTCCGTCAGCGTCAGGGTCAAGCTTGTCCGGTGTTCCATCGCCATCGGTGTCAAACGCATACCTATCGTCCTCGGGAAACCGGTCCACCACGTCTGGATAGTTGTCGCCGTCGCTGTCTCGCAAACCGCCGTACTGGTTCACATCAACCACACCGCTCACACCAAACTGCAGATTCTCGAGAACAGGAACCTCCGTCGGCGCGAATGGCGAGAAAAATGCACGACCACCGACAACTGGGCCGCCCCTTGAGAGATCGGTGAAATCCCCGATCATTCCTTCAACTCCGACATTGAGAGGCGACAGATTACCCAATGCAAATTCGAGACCAGTCTTCTTATTAACCGGGTAGTCCAAGGTATTCCGGTAGTTATTCATGATAATGCCGTCACCAATGGTGATGCCGTCCAGAGCTCCGATGCGCCCGTAGAAGATATCGTCCCCGCGGGTAACGTTCTGTTTCTGGTTCCACGCGATGAAGTAGATTTTGCGTGAGAGACTGTCGAGAGTCGCATCTCTGGATGAGAAGTCCCACCCCTTGCTCGATACATCACCCTCCTCGTCAAAAAAAAGTTCCAGGTCCAGAGCCAGCTGAAGCTTTCCAATTGGCAATACTGGAAAGAAGTGGAGCCGTGTCCAGGTCTGTCCGTCGAGTTGTACCGTTTCCAGGCCGACTCCGAGATCGACGCCGTCTTCGGCAGGAGCGCCATCTTCTCCGGTACTCTCGGTGGCTTGGTCAACACTAACATCCTCTTCTTGGGCTGTCACGCTGAGTGGAAGCACCAGAAGTAGGCTCACAAATACAATTGCGCCCGCTATTCGACTACGCATAATGTGGTCCTCCTCGTAGTTCACGATACTAGTAATTCCGGATGGAGGTAAACAAAGGTATAGCTATCTTGGACCTACTGTAACGAGACGTCGGCGGAGAGGGGCAAAGGAAACAGGCTCGGTTCCGAGGTCTTGCCTTGCTCCTTTTCACTACATACCGCAGAATACCAGACTACAGTATGAGTAGTAACGATACGCACCATATCCGCCGCCGTCTCCAGACCCGTTGGGTTGAGCTGGACCGCGAGCACACTGACCACGGCCGTGGCGTAGCGATGCCGCCGATGCAGAAACCGTGTTCCGGGACGAGCATTCCGCTGCCGGATCCCTCGTCGCCGAAGACGGAGGGGATCTCAGTGGCCGACGCCATACAGCGTCGCGCTTCCCATCGAACCTTTTCCGATACTCCGATCACCCTGGAGGAACTCTCCTATCTGTTATGGGCGACACAGGGAGTGCACAGGCATACCGCGAAAGCTTCCTTTCGAACGGTACCCTCCGGCGGCGCCCGCCATCCCTTTGAGACGTATCTGTTCTGCTCGCGTGTAGCGGGTGTCCATCCGGGACTGTACCGCTACCTTCCCTTTGACCACGCGCTGTGCTCATACGGTCCCGTCGCGCATATGGAGACCGTTCTTGATGAGGCGCTGCTTCACCACCATTTCGGCGGTGCAGTGGACTTCGTGTGGGCAGCGGTGCCGTACCGCAGCGAGTGGAAGTATGGTTCTGAAAGCCTCAGGCTGATTCTTCTGGATGCGGGCCATGTGTGTGGTCAGCTGTATCTGGCGTGTGAGGATGTCGGCTGTGGCACCTGCGCGGTCGGCGCGTACGACCAAGATAGACTGGACGCACTCATCGGTCTTGATGGGTACGACGAGTTTGCGGTCTATGCGGCTCCCGTCGGGAAGACAGCTGAACGATAGTACGATCTTCCCCGAAGCATGCCGCCGGTGGGGAGACTACTCCGATGAGTAGTGATCATGTCGATCGGAAAGAGACGGTATGATGTTCTCGGCCGGGAATGCGGAGGTTCATGCTCATCCTGCTACTCACGGGCTGCTACTCACGGAATGGGGCCCGTGAAAGAGGCCCAGCGGGTATCTCTTCCCCATTGGACAAGCAGTCGCAGCAGCTCAGGGCGACGCGGACTTCCAACTCTTCACGAAAAGCAATTCAAGACAAGAATACTGTACTGATTTCGTCGTAAATAATGAGGCATGAAACGGAAATGGAAACGATTGCGAGTACGCGAGAGGCGCAGCGCACTCCTACTGGGTGTGACGCTGGTTCTGGTCGTCGGAGTTCTTGCGGGTTGTGACAACGCAGGTGCGGGAGACGGGGATGCCCAAGAAATCGACTCGGAAGAGACCACCGGTGGTGACGACAGCACCGAGGAGGTCTCGAATGGGGATGGGGCCGATACCGATGACGGCGCTGGTGACGCCGGCGAAAGTGAGGAAGACGCCGCGGGAGAAGGCGGTGGCAGAGTTGCTGAAGAGGCCAATGAAGAGGACGCGCGAGCTTCTCTCGACACCAGCGATATGATCCTGCATCTATCGTTTGATGGCGACGTCACCGACGAAACCGGTACCTCAAGCGATTCATCGATCACTGACTCCGAAAAGTATGGGGAAGACCGCGACGGCAACGCCGGCTCAGCGGTCGAGTTTGATGGATCGGGGTACGTCGAGGTTGGAGACGTTGATCTTTCCAGCACGACTGATCTGACGGTAACCGCCTGGATTCGGCATGACAATTCCAACCTGGATCGATACCGTACGATCGCCTACTACCTGAGTTCCGCCGGATCCGCGGATTTCGTAGAGTTTTCGATGAGAATTCGTAAACTGGGCGACCAATCGTGGGAGGACGGTTCGTTTGAGGCGTGGGTAGAGAACAACGGCGCCAACGGCACGCGAACTACTGAACGGGTGGCGGCCAGGTGGACGCATGTGGCCCTTGTCTACGACGATGAGGTGAAAGAGCTGCGCCTGTACCAGGACGGTTCCTTGAAAAACTCGAGAAATGTCAGCCTCTCCGTTGCTGACGGGACCTTCAGGATTGGCGGCGGCCGCAGTGGCGAGGAGTTCCACGGCCTCATTGATGATGTCGCGGTCTTCACGCGGGCGCTCTCCAATGCGGAAATAGCGCAAGCGAAGGACGAAATCGGAACCGAAGGAGCCGATTCCGCGTCGGAGGAAGAAGACGCAGCGCAGGAAGACGCGCCTTTAACAGCGGTGCCGGTCAGAGCATTCTAGCAGGAGTGTCGATGAGAGACATCCGGCAGCATGCGGCCTCACTCTGATGAGGTCGTATGCGCTTCATTCGATGGGCAAGAAGAACAGCATCGACGAGTCTGCCGGACGGTAGTAGTGAAAGAAGTCTCGGTCAGCCAACGGCTCGCGTCTGTAGGCAATTCCGGCGGAAAAGATATATCGGTATAAGCTGCTCAGCCGGTCGATTGATTTCTCGCCGGTGTAGCGAAACGTGAGGTAGCGAGACTGTGGAATCCGGAGCTCCTGGAGTCTCTTGGGAATACGGGTAGAACTGGGTATCGAATAGCCTATGAAACCGTCGAACGGCTCATCCGGGGAGTAGGAAATCAACTGCTGCCGCCGCATGAGCGTTACCTCGAACACACCGCGGTGACACCGGAATGGACGAATGGCTTCGGCCCGTTGTCGAAAGGTCCTTCTGGTGTTTTCAACGGGCTCAGGGGAGCTGATCGGCATCGTGGCGTGGAGCCCGGCGAGCCGAAGAGGAGAAAGGGAAAACACGTGGGCCCGGAGCGAGAAATCGCGTTTCAGATCGGACAGTATTTCCGCGGAGATCCGAGGACGGTGGAAGAAGTAACGGTCCCGCCCAACACGACGGTATGCTCCAGGGGTTACTCCAAACTGTTTTCGAAAGGCCTTGGTCATCGATTGTTGGGAGTCATACCCGTAGTCCAGGGCCAGATCGACCATCGGCTTTTCGGTCCTGATCAGATGTCCAGCGATCTCCGCCAGTCTGCGCTTACGAATATAGTCGAGGACCGTTTCCCCTACCATCGCCTGAAAGATGCGTGAGAAATAGAACTTGGAAAGATGAGCCTCCCGACAGACCGAGTCTAAATCGATCGGCTCCCCCAGGTGCGCCTCAATGAATTCGATCGATCTCCCAACGGCCTGGACATAGTCTTGCGGCTTCGGGCGCGAAGTGTGACTCACATGACGAGGGTACCGCAACGGTGCGGGGAGGGTAAACGTCTCCGGGAGTGTGGCGACGCATCCGCGCGGAGCTCCACGGTGGGCTACCTGGGGATCATAGATGAAAAAGACTACTGAATTACTCATAAAACTCTACTATTGTGGTTTCTTCTTAGACGACGTATACTCTAGATGAGCGCCGCTGGAAGCAAAGCTGAACACCGTGCACTTCATCGTTCCCCGGTTGCCGGTCAAACTGCATGATAGGAGGCGGTAGTGGCGGCGATTCCGATCCATCCTTGGATTCCGACGGCGATGGTCTTTCCGATGTCGATGAGATTAACGTCTATCACACCGACCCACGCTTAGCAGACAGCGACGGTGACGGTCTAGACGACGCCTACGAGGTAAACGGTCCCGGGGTCTCTCCGTTGGTAGCGGAGCTTCCGGTCATCCAGTTCTCCGTGGCATCCGGCGCGACCGCGTCGGTGGTCATTAACTATACCAGGGAAACCCAAGAGGGTTCGGAGACCAAGCGGGAGCAAAGCGATTTCACTTCCCGTAGTAGCTCGAGCCACCACCAGACGAGTACCGAGCATTTTACCAAGAACACCGAAGAGATTTCGGCGGAAATGTCCTACAGCACAATGGGGGGTGCCAGCGGAAGCGTCTCGGCATCTGCTTCCTTCGAGGAATCGACTACCAGAATGAACTCCAACTCCTGGAGTAACGAGACGGCAACCTCCGCGGAAGCGACCCTTGGAGCTATTGAGCAGATAGACTCCAGTTGGCAGGCGAGTGACGGTACGATCCGCGTAGGGTTCACCGCAAAGAACGTTGGGACGCGGGCGGTGGATATTAACAAGCTCGCAATCACGGCGCACCTGCGCGATCTCTCCGACCCGACCGTCATGAGTACGCTTACCACCCTGTATCCCGGGGGCCAAAACGACTCGACCATGAGCCTTGATGTTGGCGAGGAAGTGAGCCTTATTGCGCAGGACGACGCCCTGGCCTACGAGCTTGGCATGAAAGCGCTACGAAATCCCCGGGGACTCGAATTTGCGATCGGTGACTATGATCTCGTCGACGGAACCACCTTGGATATCGACTACTCCCTGGTCAGCAGTCAGAGCAACAGCAGGACATCGATTATCACCATCGATTACGGAAGAACCCCCACCGATGAGGATAACCTCGTCGATGTCTTTGTGATTGCCACGGGGGCCGCGCGGGATGAGAGGGGCAATCCTATCGGTATGACGGTGGCCGAATGCTTTGAACTGATCACCGAGGCTCGTTCCGATAGCCCTGATGTCATCGCGTTTACTACCGCGGAAAGCAATAAGAGCGGAGAAGATGGGCACCTCATCCTGGACAGTATCGTGCGCGATAACGTGGAGTACGCCAACCAAGAGAACGCCTCGGGCACCGGTTACGAACGCAAATGGGTATGGATGAGTAGCGCCTCGAACGCATCGACGATAACCGATTTTGGTGAGCTTCTCTTGAAGCCACGGAACGTCCTGCGTCTTTCCTACGTCGTCGATCAGGACGGTGACGGACTCGTCGCCCATGTGGAAGACCGCTACGGCAGCTCCGACGAGAGCGAGCACTCGGATGGTGATGGCCTCAGCGACTTCGATGAAATCAGTTCCGCAAATGGATTCATCACGGACCCAACCAACGCCGACACCGACAAGGATGGTGAGAACGATGATGTCGAGCTTGCCAACGGTACCGACCCGACCTTCGCGGAACCGCCGGAACCAATGGAGGGGGTCTACCTGTTTGCCAATGAACGCTTCTCCCAGGGGGCAGAGGGAACGGTGCTGCTTGTCTCAGATGACGAGGACCTCTCGGATAACGAAACCGATGTTGTGGACGCCTCTTGGAACGACACAATTGAGTCGGTTCGCTTCACTGGAGATTGGGGGGGCGCGGTCCTGCTCTACGAGGACGCCACCTTCACAGAACCGTGCCGGGTCATGTACATTGGACCCAACAGCGCTGGACCCACCAGCCAATCCGCCTACTTAAGTCACTACAAATTTGACAATATCATCTCGGCAATTCGCGTGATCCCACCGGATTGGAAACCGGGGTGGACGACGGATAGTGACGGTGACGGCCTGCCGGATGCAATTGAGGCGCTCATCACGAGCAACTGGCCACAACCTACCACCCGTTGGGGGCCCTTTGATGATGCCAAGGCGGACGCCGATGAAGACCACCTCAATGATTGGCATGAGCTGCTCTTTGAGCTGAACCCGAATGATCCCCACACCCTTCATGCGGACTACGACGACCACCACCAGAACATCAGGTTCTTAGAAAACGTTGCAAGTGACGGGATCTATTATTTCACCGAGCCCAACTACCAGGGATTTGTCACCGCAACCCACACTCGGACTCATGGGAGAAACGTCTCTTACGGCAACTATCCTCTGTTCAACAACGTCGTGAGCTCGGTTAAGGTTGTAGGGAACGGAAGTGTGCACCTTATCGATAGTGCGGACGGCGGCTTGTGGCCCTGGGGGTATCATTCCGACCCGCTCGGCTTCATGTTGATCAGCGATGACACCCCCAACCTTGGGCATATGGATAACCGAATGTCGAGTGTGATTATCTACTCGGATTAGACCGCGCAGTACACTCAGGTGACAGACGGTAGTGAGTCACAGCGCGTCCAGCTGGCCGGTGGCGGCGTAGTCGGATAGCCGCACCGCCGCCATTTCCTCTTCGGTGACACCAAATGACTCGCCCATCATCTCTTCTACCGCGTGGACGATACTGATCGCGTCCAGATGGTACTCCTTCATGAGGTACTGCTGGCTGGCACCGTGGGCGTAGGTGTCAAAGAGGCCCAGCTTACGGAGCTTGACACCGGCGCCGTACTCGGCGAGGAGTTCGGCAACGCACGTACCGAGGCCGCCGATGGTGGTGTGGTTCTCGGCGGTGAGGATGCCGTAGCGGCTCCGGGCGGCGCTCTGCACCACCTGTTCGTCGGTGAACGGTTTCAGCGTCGCCGCATGGAGGTGCTCCACAGCAACGCCCTTAGTTGTGAGGTAGGCGGTAGCGCGCATCGCCTCCTCGGTGGAAATACCGGAGGTCACCAGCGCCACATCGGAGCCGTTGCTCCCGCCTTCGCTCACGACGCGCACGCGGTCAAAGAGGGTGGGTCGGTCGGCGGGAAAGAGGCGCGGCACTTCTTTGCGGATCATGCGGACATACACCGGGCCGTCCACGGCGTGGGCCAGGTCGAGAACGGATTCGACGTCGGTGGCATCGCCGGTTTCGAAGATGGTGAGGTTGGGCAGGCCCCGGAGCACGGCGATATCATCGATCGCCTGGTGGCTCACGCCGCCGGGGGTGGTGATCCCCGGGAGAAAGCCGAACATCCGTACTCGCAGGTTGGGGTAGGCGATCGACATCTCGATCTGGTCGAGCGCGCGGCGATACATGAAGACGGCGAAGGTGTGGACGTGCGGGAGAAAGCCCTCCCGCGCCATGCCGCCGGCCCAACTCATCATGTTCTGCTCGGCCATGCCTAGGGAGAAGAAGCGGTCGGGATACGTCTCCTTAAACGCCTTGATCTCGGTGGAACCGGTGAGGTCACCGGAGAAGACGATC
>CAYQRW010000148.1:0-8929 GCA_964419735.1 uncultured Spirochaeta sp. | reverse complement strand
ACATATTCCGACAACCGTCCGGTGGTCCCGGACGAAGATAGTCTCCTCATAATTAAAGCGCTTGCCGAGCACCAGCTCGGCGGTTCCGTTGTGTTTGAAAGTGACGGTATGTTCTCCTGTACGGTAGAATTCGAACCGGGCGTCTTCGCCCCGAGGATCGAAGAGTGAGGATCTTAATCGTCGAGGATGAAGCGATCACCGCGATGGTCCTATCGCGGAGGATGGAAAGCCTGGGATACTCCGTTATCGGAACGGCGGCCTCGGGAGAACAGGCGTGTGCTCTGGCTACATCCCACAATCCGGAAGCGATCTTAATGGATATCGGCCTCAGCGGCGAGATGGACGGCATCGAAGCGGCCGCGCGCATCCGCCAAAGCCTTGCCGCCCCGATCGTGTTTGCCTCAGGCCATAACACCCCCGAGATAACAGAACGCACCCGGGCAGTCTCCAATGCCGCATTTGTCAGCAAACCGACAGACCCAAACAAGATTCACGCCTCGTTTCAGAAACTCCTTGCCGGCGAGCAGTAGTGGACCCAAAACGGTCCGATTAGTTCGAGGGGTGCCCGCCGAGCGCTACAACTCAAACCGCACGACACTCTTGGCACCATGATCATTCGATATGGTGTAGGTGCCACCCGTTTCTTCAACCAGCATCTTAACCACGGTCAGACCAAACCCGGGTGATTCGTTCTTCAATGATCGTTCGTCAAAGCCCACACCGTTGTCCTGGATGGTGAGCATGACGCTGCTGGCTTCCTTGTCGACTGATATCGAGACCGCTCCGCTATCACGATCTGTGAAGGCGTACTTGAACACGTTAGTCAGCAGCTCATTGATAATGATGCCGAGCGAGAACGCCTGCTTGGTACCGATCTCAAAATCGGCGATGTGCGTTTCAGTGGTTACGGTGTGTTCAGGATCAGCAACGGTCAACAGGGAAGTGATAAGGTCTTCCGCATAGGATTTCATCGATACCTCGTGGAGGTCCGTACTGAGTAGCAATTTGTCGTACAGAACCCGCATGCTTTGCACGCGGGAGATACCGTCCTGCAGTGCGCTCCTCACTTCCGCATGTTCCGTTAACCCGGCTTGCAGCGATAAGAAACTTTCAATTGTAGCTATGTTGTTTTTAACGCGATGGTGGATTTCTTTCAGGAGCGTCTCTTTCTCAGTGAGCTGTTTCTGGATTTCGCTCTCAGCCCGTTTGCGCTCCGTAATGTCGGTGGAGATTCCGACCACACCCACGAACTCACCGCTGTCACTGAAGATGGGACTGTTCGTCACGTATATCGGAAAGCTACTTCCGCCTTTCCGTTGAACTGTGAACTCACCGCTCCACTGCTCCCCCTGAACTATTCTGCTCATAATTTTGGAGGCCTCTTCGCGGGTTTGCAGCGTTGGCGTCAGCTCGATAACATTTTGACCCATTGCTTCCTCAGTCGACCACCCAAAAACAGTCTCCGCCATCCGATTCCAGTAGATGACCTTCCCATCGGGATCGGTTGCGATAACCGCTTGGCCGATATGCTTCAAAATTTCGTTTTGCAGCTGGCGCTCTACTTCAGCGTTCTCTTGTGCGGTGTGATCGATACCCGTTGCCAATACGCCGATCACGTTTCCATGCGCATCTTTTAGGGCCGCGTTGGACCACTCAATGAGTAGAGTACGCCCACCTTTCACGACGATTGGATTCACGTGGACTGATGTGTCACCACTCTCTAGGGTCTTCTGCAGGATGGTCCTCACGGCAGAATCGGCGTGCGTTGGTACGAACGTCGTAATCCAGTTCTTACCTTTGACTTCCTCCAAGTCATAGCCCAGCAACTCTGCGGCGTAGGGATTAAACCGGATAATGTTCCCGTCGGTATCAAGGACCAGGATTATCGTTCGCGCAGTTTCGATCAGTCTTTCGGCAAAGTTACGTTGCTCTACTACGGCCTGTTCAGCACGTTTGCGGTGGGTAATCTCTACGAAAGCCGCAACGAAATGATCAGGTTTGACCTGATATGCAACACAATCGTACCACCGGTCGTTAGGCTGAAGATACTGTTCAAAGCGAATTTGCTTACCAGTCTTTGCCACCCGGCCAAATGTGCCGATCCAATCAGCGGGATCGTCCGCAAGTCCCGGAAATGCCTCGGTCGCGAGTTTGCCTCGCGGGTCCACGCCTGTTAACGTAACGTAGCTCCCATTCGCGTCGATAAAACGGTAGTCGACGGCCGTTCCCGTTTCGTCATACACCATTTTATGGTAGGCCACTCCAATCGGGCCCTGCTCAAAAAGTGCCCTAAATTTCTCTTCACTCGCATGCAGGGCCTCCTCGATTCGCTCACGCTCACACAACTCTTCTTTCAGCAGCCGCTTGGTCTCAAACAGCCGGAACGCCATTTTGATGGAGGCATCAAGAACCGTGATCGACGAACTCTTTACAACATAGCCGTAGGAGGTAATGTTCTCAGTTTTCTCAACGACCTCCGGTTCGGTGTGAGAGGAGAGAAATACGATCGGAACATCATGTTCCTGAAGTATCATTTCCGCAGCTTGCGTGCCGTCAATTCCTCGACCAAGATCTATATCCATCAGGATTAGGTCAATATCGGCTCCTGCTTGGACTGCTTCTACCGCCTTCTCGCCGGTTGCGAAAGTGGTGACGGCATAGTCATACCGCTCAAGTTGCATCTTTGTGTGCATAGCCAGGAGAGCTTCGTCTTCTACGAGCAGGATGCGTCCATTTAGAGCGTGCGCCATACAACTTTACCAACCTGATCAAGTTTGTACTATTCTTGTCCAGATATCAATTGAGGTCAAGTTATATCGATCTCCATTTTTTGAGCGCAAGACGCGCGGGCAGCACGCAGAATACGAACGCATGGTATCAGCCGCCCTTTGTGACGTTTACAACGGACTGGAGAGCAGCATACGACTCACTCACCCGGTCACTTACTTGCACAGCTCCCGTTTTCAATTCTTCGATCGTTTTCCGCACAGCTTTGACATCATCACTGGCACGAGAGACAAGCTCGCGAATCGTGCCGGCGGCCTCGGTATCGCGGGCCATGGCGGCACCAATATCCCGGTGAATCGTATCAACATGACCGATCACCTCGTTAATCGCATGAATCGCGTCGGTGGTTGATGTGCTCATACCACGGATCTGGGCCAGGTGCTCTACGATCGTCCGTGCAGACTCCGCCGTTGTGACGGCAAGCTGCTTTACCTCACCCGCCACTACACGAAATCCTCGCCCGGCATTACCTGCCCGAGCAGCCTCGATCCCGGCGTTGACCGAAAGAAGACGGGTGCGTTCACTGATTTCATTGATGGTGGTTAGGATCGATTCGATGTCTCTGGTGGACTCGGCGAGCTGTGAAACGGTCGTAATCGCGTGCTGGACTCGTCCGGTGGAGTCTTTCACCAAAGATCCCGCTTCCGTCGTACTGCGCGACACCCCGCCCACCGAATACAGCAAGCCTTCCAGGTCGTGTACCATCGTGCCAAACGACTCCGACATGCGGTCGGCTACTCCAACGGAACTCTCCAAGACAGCGTTCATCTGTTCCAGTTCCGTCCCAATGGCATGCACATTTCGTTCCATAACCTCGGAGAACCCAGTCAGCTCCGCGTTGGCTTTTTCGCGGTTCTGTTCCAGATCTTCGCGGAGAGCCTTTTCCTGCGCTCTGGCCTCGGTCAAGCGCGCCATGGCTGCCTTTTGCTTCTGGGAAGTACGGGCTATCCGATCGTTTTGGTCGATAAGAGCATCGAGCATTCGATTGAAGTAGTCCGCAAGCTCGCCGATCTCCGTTCCATGTTCTACTTCAACTTTCATCGCAGCATCATATTGTTCGCCTCCGCCTACCGAAGCCATCGAGCGGGCGAGTCCCAGCAAACTGGAGGTAGCCCCATGTTCGGCGATATTAAGGCCGATTTCCTCGTCCTCTGGAGAAACCCGAATACCGATCGTAACGCGAATGAGCGTTACCAATAGAAATGCAATCGAAAACGCCCAGAGAAAGGCGGCGCCAACACCAAGCGCCTGTACACCAATCTGCACCAGGCGAGTGTTACCGGTCAGCGCGAGGGCCTCGGGAGTAATGAATATACCAACCGCGATCGTCCCCCACACGCCACAGAAGCCGTGAACGGGAATCGCGCCGACGACGTCGTCAATCCGGAGCTTCTCCAAGAACAGAGTCCCTCCAAAGACGATCATCCCCGCGATGGCACCGATCGCCACGGCACCTCCCGCTTCTACAAAGGCGCAGCCCGCCGTGATTCCGACAAGACCACCCAATACACCATTGGCGATCGCCTCCGCCTCGGGCAGGCGGTTAGCCGAGAAGATCCAGCTTAAGGTAGCGCTGGAAATGCCCCCAAAAGCGGCGGCAAGGATCGTGTTAAGGGTGATCGCCGCAATCGCGGGCGTTGCCGACAGAGTACTGCCCGCATTGAAACCAAACCATCCAAAGAAGAGGATAAAGGTACCAAGATAGACGAGTACCAAGTTATGTGGAGGTATGCGCTGGGACTCGCCGTTTGGACCAAATCGGCCGATCCGTGGTCCCACGATAAGGGCTCCTGCCAGAGCCACCCACGCTCCGATGGAGTGGACAACGGTGGAACCGGCAAAATCGAGAAACCCCCGCGCCTCCAGCCACCCTTGAGTCGTGCCATTGAGAAAACTTCCCCACGCCCAGTGGCCGAATATGGGATAGATGAGCACTGAGGTGACGCCACTTACAATGACGTACGCGGAAAACTTGGTGCGTTCGGCAACTGCACCGGAGTCGATCGTGGCGGCCGTACCCACAAACACCGCTTGAAAGACGAAGAACACCGCCCGCCAGCTGTTATCACCAATGTTCATGAAGAAATCGGTCGTTCCAAACCAGCCTCCGTTGCTCACACCAAACATCAGACCGAATCCAATGGCCCAGAAACCGGCCACGGCAATAATGAAATCGGCTAAATTCTTGATCGCGATGTTAATCGAGTTCTTGGCTCGCGCCATACCCGACTCAAGCGCCATGAAACCGGCCTGCATCAGGAATACCAGCGCACTTGCCGCCAGGATCCAGACGTAATCCAATCCGGTACGAAGATCAGCGAGAGCGCTACCCGTGGCAATATCCTGCGCGGCAGCGTGCGCACCCCCAACCAACAAAAAAACAACCACCCCAATAGGTACGATTCTTAAACGGATACGTTTCATACTTATGCATAAGTTTTCTATATTTTTGTATTTCTTGCAACGGCGGTATATAGTTCTGGGTGAGTCGGTAGGGTGACGGTAAGCTTATTTCTGTTACACCTGACGAAACCACGTAGTCCAGGAAGTTACGGTGACTGACGATAGCAGATCCAAACGCATCCTGCTGGTTGAGGATGAGGCATTGATCGCGATGGACAAGCAGCGACGGATCGAGGCCCTTGGCTACGAATGTGAAGCGGTCCATAGTGGTGAGAGAGCTGTTGAGACGGTGATCGGTTCCGCCGGTGTTTTTGATCTCGTGCTGATGGATATTGACCTTGGTCGAGGGATCGATGGTACGGAGGCTGCCGGAAGGATACTTGATCACACCGACCTGCCGATCGTGTTCATGTCGAGTCACACCGATGCGGAAACGATCCGCAAGACGGAAGGCATCACTTCCTACGGCTATGTGGTGAAATCGTCACCTGACATCGCTCTTGACGTGCAAATCAAGATGGCGCTGAGGCTCTTCGTGGCAAAGCAGACTGCAGATAGAGAACGCAACAACCTTGAAGAAGTCTTTGATGGCAGCCCCTTGGGTATGATGGTCGTGAACAACGCCTATGAAGTCGTGCGTGCAAATGACATGGCGGAACGCATTGCCGGTAAATCACTATCGTCCTTATCCCGACCCCGCTGTGGAGACTTTCTGGGGTGTGTTAATCGCCATGATCAGCCGCGGGTGTGCGGCGAGACCCAAAGCTGTGCCGACTGCTCGCTCTTCTCGCACGTGAAGCGCGTCTTACGTGGTGGGGCGGTGACCGCAGTGCAGGAAGCGCGCTTTAAGGTCGATGGGGATGAGAGTGATACCGCTAACGGCCAGGGCTATCGATGGTTTCGCTATACCGTTTCTCCAATAACGCTAGACGCCACCCCGGCGGCGGTTATCGCCATTGAGGACACGACGAAGGCACGGCTGCGAGACCAACGATTACGACAGTTTGCCCGGCTCTTGGACAGTGGCAACTCTCTGGTAATCGTGACCGATCCTCACCGTAAAACGGTGTGGGCCAACACGCCCTTCGAGCAGTTCTGTGGCTATTCGTTATCCGAGTTGTACGGCAACAACCCGGGTGAACTTCTGCAGGGGCCGGCTCCTGATATGCAACTCAAAAAACGGATGACAGATGCCTTTGATCGTGGCGAACCCTTTGAGACCGAGATCCTTAACTTCTCCAAAGATGGGGTTCCGTATTGGATTCACATGGACGTGAAACCACTGTTTGATGATGACGGTCTGCTGGAAGGCTTCATTTCTATCCAACGAGATATCACGAATGAGAAGCGCTACCGTGTTAACCTCGAAGCTCGGGACGATCTCCTCTGGACCATCCTGGAGGATCTCGACCAACCGTTCACCGCGATCGATAGCCGTGGCCAGACGGTTTTCGCTAATGTGGCATTTGCGCGGGATGTCGGATATTCACTGAATCAAGTCCTCCACATGAAGGCAGAGAGCATCAGAGAGCTTATCCATGAGGATGACCTGCCGGATGTTGATAGGACGATTAGTGATGCCATCTCTCAGCATCAGAAGAGTGTGCGGTATCGGTATCGCGTTCAGAAACCAAGCGGTGAGTATCACTGGCGCGAAGACACGGTACGCATCCTGTATGACACGTTCGGTGAACTCGATCAGTTATGGATATTGAGCCGGAGTGTCCCCCCCGAGGAGATCGGCTAACTGACTACCGGGGGTGCTCCGCGGCGTCAATGGCGTCAGTCAAGCATCCGGGGGAGGCGTACCAGGAACATGGAGCGGGACGGGTCTTCAAGGGCGAATTCACCGTGATGCTGGCCAACGATTGCCATGACGATCTGCATACCCAGATTTTCGCGGGTTTGATCCAGGTAGTCACTACTGACCCCGGGACCGGAATCGGCTACCCTAGCCTCGATGTGGCTGCCGGCACTATGTACTGACACCGATATCCACCCTGGAGTGTTCTCAGGGATCGCATGCTTGAGGCTATTGGTCACCAGTTCGTTTAGAATAAGGCCAAGAGACACCCCCTGCTCAACGGTGAGTTGCAGATCCTCAACATCGAAGCGAATCTCCACCTGTTCCTGACGGCCTCCGGTAGAAAGGACATCGGAGATGAGCGTTTCAAGGTACGCCTTCAGGTCGATGCTGGTTACCGACGGTGCTTGCTGCAGCCGGTCATAAAGCCGGCTCATCGATTTGATGCGGTTAATGCTGTCGGTGAGGATCGTGACAACCTTGGTTTCCCCCTCAGATTCACGCAGCTGCAGGTTCAACATCGACTGCAGGCTATTCAGGTGATTCTTGACCCGGTGATTAACCTCGCGAAGTGCGTGGTGCTGCATATCATCAAGGTTGGCGCCTAAGGACCGCCCCTGCATGTCATAGACGGTGGTAATCTTGTAGGCATGGCCGTTGAGTTCGAGGCGTCCTGCCGTAACGAGGATCGTGCGTATCGAGCCATCTTTTCTTACCACACGCCACTCACCGCTGACTTCACCCGCACCATTTAAGAGAAAGTCATCGTGCAGGCGGGCCGCAGCATCGCGCTGTTCCTTGGGCACCACGATGGTGAACTCCTGCCCCAGCAACTCTGATGGGCTGTACCCGTAGGTCTTGCAGTACTCGCGGTTGACCGCCACAAAACAGCGTTTGGTATCTGTAACACACATACCAACGCCTGCCACATCATATAGATGACCTAAGATCTCCCGGGATCGTGCCTCGAGGTCGGTGGGTTGCATTGGCGCCACGCTATGCCCTTTTCATCTGGCTGTCAAATAAGTTTTCGTATTCGACATCGAACTTGAAAACCGGGTGGGGCTCTCTGGTGAGAACGAGGGTAGATTCCAGTTGATCTACCAGTGAAGAGATCAGGCGCATGCCCAGTGAAGCGGCGTTGTCCAGATCCACATGGGCAGGAAATGGGGGGCCGGTGTTGGACACTGAGACGCCAACACGATTATCCGCTTCGTTTGATTTGGAGATGTTCACCGTGAAGCGTGGCTCCTCCGTGGCCGAGAACGCGTGTTTGGCGGCGTTGGTGGCCAGTTCGTTGATCACCAGCCCGAGCGGGACCGCTACCTTGCTGGTCACCTCAACATTGAGACCGGAAACTTCCACGTGAACCGCGGAATCGAACACCGAAGCGAGGATCGACCTCAGATACGGATCAAGCTCGAGCGTGGTCAGTTCATCTGAACCCTGCAGTTGCTCATGCAATACGCGAACGGTATCCACCTGGTGCAGTATGTCCGAGAGATCGGCAGTGCCTCCTTCTTCGGACTGCTTGAGCGAGATGAGAGATTGGACAATGGCGAGGTTGTTCTTGACGCGGTGGTTCAGCTCATGCCGTAGCATCTTCTCTGTTTCGATGGTCGTCATGAGTTCGGTAATGTCGTTGTGAACGCCGAGCATCCGTCGGGGCTTGCCATTCTCATCTCGAATAGCCAATCCGCGACAGCGCACATACACTGTCCCTCCGTTTTTGTGGGTGTAGCGAACAACCTGATCATAGGGATGGTCGGGATCCTCGAGATGCTTGTGAAAGTTCTCAAGTGCAACTTTGAGATCATCGGGGTGGATGAGATCCTGCCATTCCGCGGGGTCGTGCCGCTTGGTGGCGGGATCATAGCCCAACAACTCCCAGAAACGGTTGTCCATCCACTCATGCTCGGGCTTCTCGGTGTCCCA
>CAYQRW010000147.1:5853-8945 GCA_964419735.1 uncultured Spirochaeta sp. | reverse complement strand
TCGCGTACAATTCCCGGTGATGCGGCAGTACGAGCAGGAGACGTTCTACGACATGCATGGGCGGATCGTCTTTACCACCAGCAAGGGGCTCACCGGTGTGGGATTCCCCCGCAAGGCGGACAAGAAGAAGGGTGAGCCTGCCGGCTGGGAGGATATCAGCGGGATGACCGAGGGCACCGTCAGCCGCACCATTATGGACGACACGATGCCCGGTGGGCCCCATGAGCGCACCATCACCTACCAGGCGCCGTGGCACCGGCCAGACCGGGAAGAGGATTACCGCACCGCCTGGAGCGCCTTTCTTGAGCGCGGTATCACATCCCGGGAGGTGGGCTAATGCTCCCGGCGGTGGTCGCCCACCAGATCCAGGAGGAGCTGGAGCACTTTCTTACCACCACCTACGCGCCTGCGGGTTCCCGATTCGCACATTTCTTCGATCGTTTTTTTGCCGGGGATGCATTCTTTAAGGGTCCCTACGTCTCCCTCGGTCTCCCGCTGACGCCCCAGCCGTTGCCGGACGGGCTCCTGGATATCGCTCCGCCGTTCAAACCCTATGGCCACCAGATTGCGGCATTCCGCCGCCTGACCGCGGAACCTCCGCGGAGTACGATCGTTGCCACCGGTACCGGCAGCGGCAAGACCGAGTCATACCTATACCCGATCCTCAACCACTGTGCATCCGTCGTGGGTACGCCGGGGATCAAGGCGATCCTCATCTACCCGATGAACGCCCTCGCAAACGACCAGGCGGAGCGGCTTGCGCAGATGATCTACGGTGACGATCGCCTGCGCCACAAGGTGACTGCCGGGCTCTTTACCGGTGACCGACCGGGCAACCACAAAACGATGGGCGCCGATTATCTCGTCACCAACCACGAAGCGCTTCTGGGACATCCTCCGGATATCCTGCTGACTAACTACCGGATGCTGGACCTCCTCCTGGTGCGACCCAACCGCGCCCGCCTCTGGAAGGGAACCGGCCCGGGGTCCCTGCGTTTTCTTGTGGTGGACGAGTTGCACACCTTTGACGGCGCGCAGGGTACCGACCTGGCGGTGCTAGTTCGCCGACTCAAGGAGCGCCTGGGGATCGCTGCCGGAACGTTGGCGTGCGTAGGAACCTCCGCGACGATCGGCGGCGAAGCAAACGCCGCGGCCCTGCGGGAGTATGCGGCGTCTCTCTACGGCGAGCCCTTTGATGACGGGGCGATCATCGGAGAAGCGACGCAGTCCGCGACGGAGTTCCTGAAAGACTTTGAGGCTGAGTATGCGACGCTGGTGCCGGAAAACCGAACCGATGCTCTGGACCCGGCAGCGTACGAGTCGCTCAAGCAGTACATTGAGGCGCAGGCGGAGCTCTGGCTCAACGAGACGGTCGGGGACGCTACGGATACCGACTGGCGCCTGGGGCTTGGGGAGAACGTCCGCCGGGTGGCACTGTTTCAGCGGCTTCTCTTTGCCGTAGAGAGTGGCCCCGTCGCGTACGATGACCTGGTTGCGATCGTGGCACGGATGGACGGCATCACCCGTGACGATCGTCGCGTGCGTCGCTACCGGCGGCTCCTCATTACCAGCGTTCTCAGTCTTGCCGGCTGGGCACGGACGCGGAGCGACAACGACACCGATAGTGCAAATCCCTCGGCAGGACCCGTGGGGCCTTTGGCACGGGTAGGCGTTCAGCTCTGGGCGCGGGAGCTTCGGCGGGTGGTCTCTCCGGTGACCGAGACGCCGCAGTTGCGCTTTCACGACGACCTCACAGAAGAGGAGCGTCGTCGTCACTTGCCGGTGGTCCATTGCCGGGAATGCGGCGCGTCCGGATGGGTCTCCTTCCGTCACGACTCAACCCCGGGGCAAATTGAGCACGGTTACACCGAGTTCGTGAGTCGCTTCTTCAGCAACTCTCCGGAAACGGTCTATCTCTTTCCTCCGGAGGATGAACACGAACAGTTTGGACAGCACGGCGAGCTTCAGCGGATCTGCGGGCAGTGTCTGCGACTGGTGCCGCCGGGCAAGACAGCGTGTTCGTACTGCGGAAACGACAATCTCGACGAGTTGCCGGTGGTAGAAGTTGACCAGCCGGTGCACACCGGGAAAAAAGGCCACGCCCACGTCTACCATAACTGTCCGGTCTGCCAGGCGCGGGATTCGCTCCTGTTGGTGGGAAGCCGCTCCACGAGTCTGCTGGCGGTAGCGATCGCCCAGCTGCACGCCAGTCCCTACACCGAGGACCGTAAGGTGCTCTCGTTCTCCGACTCCGTTCAGGATGCAGCGCACCACGCCGGCTTCTTTGGCGCTCGCACCTACAGCTTCAATCTGCGCATGGCGCTGGCGCGCTTTCTCTCATCCCGCCCCGACCGCTCCACCCAAAATCTGGCGGATCTGGTGCCGCGGCTGGTGCAGTATTACCGCGGTGACCTCGGGGATGAATCGTTCGTCTCGATCTTTCTGGCGCCGCGGCTTGAGGCGTTGCCGGAGTTTGATGCGCTTCTCTCGGCACCGCTTGAATCTCCCCAGAAGGTTACCGATTCGATGGTGGAGACCGTTACCACCCGTCTCACCTGGGATCTGTTTGGTGAGCTGGGATATCTCTCGGAAATCGGCAGAACCCTGGAGAAGAGTGGGGTGCTCGCGGTCTACTCCGACCCGGAGCGTGTTGACCGTGCCGTGGCGGCTTTGGTCGAGCGACTCCCGCAAGAGATCGGGACCCTTAAAGGCGTCTCCACCGCGCAGGTGGGACGCTTTGTCCGGGGACTTTTGGTGCGCATGCGCCGGCGGGGGGCAATTCGCTTCTCCTTGATCGAACGCTATCTGGAGAGCGGTGGAAACCACTGGACCCTGGGTACTTCCGAGGAGGAGCGGCAGGTGCTCCCCTGGGCGGGGCGTAACACACGGCTGCCGGCCTTTCTCGCAGATGGTCCGGTGGGTTCGGGACGCTTTGACCGGCTGAGCGCTTCCGACCGTAGTACGAACACGTGGTATCAGCGCTGGGTGGAGCGCGCCCTGGGGGAGGAGGAATATGGTGACGATGTACTGCGTATCACGATGGACGTACTTGCCTCCCACAGCCTTCTTGAGCAAGAGACGGTAAAAGGAAC
>CAYQRW010000147.1:0-5753 GCA_964419735.1 uncultured Spirochaeta sp. | reverse complement strand
GCGATCGTAGCACCGGACGAGCGGGAACGGATCGAGGCGCTCTTCTCCAACGACGGGGAGGGTAGCAAGCCGTGGCACCCCAACCTGGTATCAAGTACCCCAACCCTGGAAATGGGGATCGATATTGGCGACCTCTCGGCGACGATTCAGACCCGCGTGCCTCCGCGCCCCGCTAACTACCTCCAGCGGATTGGCCGCTCAGGACGCAAGAGTGGGAGCGCTCTCAATCTGACCGTTGCCGCCGGGCGACCGCATGATCTGTACTTCTTCCAGAATCCTCTGACGATGATCGCCGCGGACATCGATCCGCCGGGACTGTTCCTCAACGCCCCGTACGTGCTCAAGCGGCAACTCCTCGCGTTTGCCTTTGATCAGTGGGTTGCCGGCGGAATCCCGGAGACCGCGGTCCCCGGCCACGTCGGAGATGTGATCCAGAACGCGGTAGCTGGGAATGACGTTGGTGTGTTCCCGTGGAACTTCATCCACTTCGTGGAGGATCACGCTCACCGTGTCCTCGAGGCGTTTCTCGAGCGCTTTGGAGAATACGAGCTTGATGAACGGTCACGAGAGTATCTCTCGGAGAGACTGACCGCGGTGGGTGGGCCAGATATCACCAGGGAGCTTCTGGAGCGCATCATCGAACTGGGAGAGGAGATCGCGAGTCTCAAGGAGCGTCTCACTTCCGTAGATGGCGTTGTCGCGAAATACGCGAGCTCAGCCCACTTGGACCACAGTGGTGAGGCGGAGCGGGACGACCTCGAGCGCCAACGCAAAGCGCTCGCTTCTATTATCCGGAGCCTGCAGAAGAAGAACACGTTTCAATTTCTCACCGATGAGGGGTTGCTTCCTAACTTCTCCTTTCCCGAGGCAGGGGTGGTACTGCGCTCGGTGATCCTGCGGCGAAACAAACGGTCCACCGAACAAAGCGAACCCCTGGTGTATGAGTATCAGCGTCCCGCTGCCGCTGCCCTCGGCGAACTTGCCCCGGAAGCGGAGTTCTACGGCCAGGGCCGCAAAGTGTCGATCTCGGAGATCGACCTGCGTAGCAGTGAGCTTGAGGAGTGGCGGATCTGTGATCAGTGCCACCACATGGAGCGGGAGGTACAGGCGGCGGAGTACCAGCGTTGCCCGCGGTGCGGAAGTGCGCAATGGCCGGACACCGGACGCAAGCGCTCCCTCATCAAGATGCGGCAGGTCGTGGCCGTGGAGAAAGATGACAAGAGCCGCATCTATGATGAGCGGGAAGAACGCACGCCTACCTTTTTCGTGCGCAACCTCTTCGTTGACGTCGATCCCAAAGAGATTCGTGAATCCTGGTCAATGGAAGGCGGCAAGATCCCCTTCGGGTTTGAATTTGTCCAGCAGGTGATGCTGCGCGATCTCAACTTTGGTCGTGCCGATAGCCAAGCGGAGCCGGTACGCTTGGGTGGACTGGAGGTGAAGGCGGGAGGCTTTCGTATCTGCCGCCACTGTGGGGCAGTTTTGCCGTCGCGGGAAAGCGCGCGGAAGGGCGGCGACGATGGCTTTGGATCAAAATCCGGGGGCAGCACCACGCACCATGCGGCGTGGTGCCCCGTCCGCGATGATGCCACCGCCGCGGAAACGGCCTTTTCCGCGGTCTTCCTTTACCGCGACTATCAGTCGGAGGCGGTCCGTTTCCTGATTCCCACCGGAATGCTTGAGATTGAACGCGAGCTTGAGTCGTTTATCGCGGGCCTCTTTCTGGGATTGCGCCTGCACTTTGGCGGACAGGTGGATCACATCCGCTCCACTCATATGTACGTTCCCGACACCGATGGTGGACCTACCAGGCACTTTCTGGTGTTGTACGACTCCGTTCCCGGTGGCACCGGCTACCTTAATCAGCTCCTTTCCGACGACACCGCGACGCTTCGCACCGTCTTTGAGAAGGCGCTTGTGCACATGCAGAGCTGTGACTGTGACGATGGGTGTCACAAGTGCCTTTTTTCGTACCGCCAGTCAAGCGCGATGGAGCGTATTTCTAAGCAGACCGCGATTTCGATGTTTCAGACGATCGGTGACGCCTGGGACTCTCTCGCTCCGATCGACGGATCGATCGCCTCCACCCAGGGGAATCAGTTTGTCGAGAGCACCTTGGAGGCGGCGTTTGTGCACGCGTGGTCGGTGATTCCTGAACGTTTCGGCATCCCGGCCCGCATCAAGAATGCGCAGGTGGCGGGCAAGGCAGGGTGGACGCTCACTATCAACCAACACCACTACCGCATTGAGCCGCAGGTGCACGTGGGCGCGTATGACCAGATCAGCCCGGCGAGTAAGCCGGACTTTGTGATTCATCCCGCGGCCAATACGACGCTCTCCCGACCGATTACGATCTTCACCGACGGGTATTCGTTTCATGCCGATCGGTCTCAGGGCAATTTGATCGTGGATCGCGATGCGGTGAAGCGGATCGCAATTCGGGAAAGCGAGCGCTACTGGGTGTGGTCGCTCACTTACGACGACGTAAAGACCGCTCTTGAGGGAACGGAGGGGGCGTATCCCACCGGACTCGCCTCCCGCGAGGCGTTTCACACGCTTGGTACAAAGTATAACTTTCCGACGATCACCACCCTGGTCGAACATGGGGCGTTTGCCGCTCTCATGGCGGTACTGGCGTATCCTGATGAGGCGCAGTGGCGCCGGATCTCGGCGTTTAGCGCGGTAGCTATCGCCGCACAGGGAGGCGCGGGGACAACCACCGGCGCCGCCCTTCTTGATCGCATCTGGACGACCGCTAACGTGGCGGAGCTGACCGACGGCGCCGGCACCCCGGTGCCCGGTGAGAAGCAGCAACGCCATTTTTTTGGTTCGCTGCCGGCGGATACCGGTGATGCGGATCAATGGAAGGTAGCGGGCACTTCCTGGATAGAAAGCTCGGGCGCCCTTGGTAAGGAACTTCAGGACCCCACCACATTTCGAGCGGTGGTGACGCTTCGCGATGATGGTGCCAGTGCCGATCACCCGCAGTTCAAACAGATGTGGAACGCATTCTGGACCACGGTGAATCTGTTGCAGTTTCTGCCGCGCGTGCGGTGGGGGACGATCTCGGCGGCACCGGTGCTGGAGTCGCGGTGGGTGACACAATCTGAGCCGGGGATCGATGATTTGAACGAGGTACTCCGCTACGTTGTCGATCAACGTGCGATCGATCTGGTGACGCAGCTTCATAGCGCGGGCGTCCGATTGCCGGAGGCGGGAATCGAGCTGACCGATGCGCACGGCGCGGTTATCGCCGAAGCTGAGCTCGGATGGGAGGACGCGCGAGTGGCCGTCATATTGCCGGAGAATGAAAGCGATAGCGGCGCATTCACGGCTGCTGGGTGGACCGCGGTCGTGTTGAAAGGAGCCGACGTAGTGAAACGGATACAAGGGGTGATCTCGTGAGCGGTAATGCAGTTCAGGCGAAACTGGCGTTGTCCGCGGAGTTCCTTGAGGCGTTCAGTGCCTTGGGGAAACAGACGCAGGCCAAAGTCCGCAAGTTCATGACCGATTTCCAGCACAACCCGACGGGATCAGGAAAGAACTATGAGAAGATTCGAACTGCTCCTGACGGCAACCTGCGCTCGGTACGCATCGATCAGGACTATCGGGGCATTCTCCTCAAGCCGGACGACGGTAATGTGTTCGTCTTCCTGTGGGTGGACAAGCACGATGCAGCCTACGCATGGGCCGCGGGTAGGCGAGTGACGATCCACCCCAGTACCGGTGCAATCCAGATACTGGAGACGGTGAGCGGCGATGACACTGGCACTGGCGATCCGCTGGAATCAGAATCTGATGGGGGTGTGGCAGGCGCTGTTTCGTCCGGTTCAGGCGCATCCGCGGAGCCTGGTGTTTTTGATCCCTACACCGATGCTGAGATCGTCCGCGTCGGCGTGCCCGAAGAGCTTATTGGGTTGGTCCGGTCTATTCATGATGACGCACAACTGCAGCAGGTACTCAGGCGCTTTCCCTCCGACGCGCAAGAGGCATTACAGTATCTCGCCGCCGGATTCTCCTACAGCGACGTTCTTGATGAACTCGGATTGAGCGAGGAGCCGGAGACGGTCGATACCGGCGACTTCGAAACGGCTTTGGAACGGGACCTCAGTCGCCGTTCGGTAGTCCTCATTACCAATGACACCGACCTCCAGGATGCCCTCGATTATCCGCTTGCAAAATGGCGGATCTTCCTCCATCCCCAGCAGGAGCGCCTGGTGACGGTGAATACCAGCGGCCCGTATCGCGTCCTTGGTGGCGCGGGCACCGGAAAGACTGTTGTGGCGATGCACCGTGCCCGCCATCTGGTTCGAACCGTGTTCCCCGCGGAAACCGACCGCGTCCTCTTTACCACGTTCAACACCAACCTTGCCAAGGACATTCGAAAGAACCTGCAGATGCTGTGCAGCACGGAAGAAATGGACCGCATTACGGTGCAGAGCATCGACCAGTGGGCGCGAGATTACCTGAAGAAGATCGGGCGGCCCGTAGAGATTCTTCCGCCTCAGAAGAAGAACGAGCTCTGGGATGAGGCGCTCGCGTATCGCGACGAGACGCTGGGCTTGCCCGACGAGTTCTACAAGCGTGAGTGGGAAACCGTCATTCAGTACCAGGGCATCACCTCTGCCGAGGAGTACATGACCGCTCGGCGAACCGGTTCCGGTACGCGCCTTTCCCGACGAAAACGGGTAGCGGCTTGGAACGTCTTTGCGCGCTATCGCGATTTGGTGAGTGCCACCGACCAAGTTGAGTTTGTGGATGTGCTTCGCATCGCCCGGATGCAACTGGAAGCGGGGCGTCGTCCTATACGGTTTGCGGCGGTCGTAATTGATGAGGCTCAAGACATGCATCCCGAGGCACTCCGGCTTGTCCGGGCGATTCTCGTCCCGCCAGACGAAGCCATTCCGCCCAACAGCCTATTCATCACCGGTGACGGTCACCAGCGCATCTACCGGTGGCCGGTGAAGCTCTCCGATTGCGGGATTCCGATCGTCGGCAGAAGTCGCCGCCTCAAACTCAACTACCGCACCACCGAAGAGACGCGGCGCTTTGCCGCAGCCGTGCTGTCGGGAGAATCGATCGACGATCTGGACGGAAATACGGATAGCCTCAGTGGCTATACCTCACTACTCAGCGGTGCGGAGCCGGTTGAGTACCCATGTCAAAATCAAGCCGAGCAGGCCGACACCATCGTGACGCAGATTACGGAGTGGTTAGGCCAGAGTCCCGTCGAGCCGGCGAACGCTACGGCATTATCTACCGTCTGTATTGTGGCGCGAGATGAGTCAAGGATCGAACGCGTGAAGGCACTCCTGAAGCAGCGAGATGTGAAGGTTCAGCAGCTTACCAGAGAAGGGGACCCCAGTGCGGACGGCGTGAGAATCGGCACCATGCACCGTGTAAAGGGAATCGAATACGACTACATGATCGTTGCCGACGTCGACGACCTAACCATACCAAACCCCGCCGCGGTCAATCGCGCCGGAATGAGCGAGACCGATCACGCGATCGCCCTGAAGCAGGAGCGATCTCTGTTATACGTTGCGCTGACGCGGGCTCGGAAGGCGGTGATGGTAAGTTGGGTAGGGGAGCGGTCGCGGTTGCTGCCGGACTTCCATCATACCACCGAAGGAGCGGCGCAAATACCCCGTTCAAAGAACCTTGACCCCTGACCGGGGTCAGGTATAATTGGAATAACAGCCAGAAAAAGTACGGGAGCTGCGTATGATCTCCAAAAACCCACCTCAATCATC
>CAYQRW010000146.1:2299-8967 GCA_964419735.1 uncultured Spirochaeta sp. | reverse complement strand
GGTGTGGCGACTCCCGCCGATGCCGCGCTTATGATGCAACTGGGGGCCCAGGCGGTCTTCGTGGGCTCCGGAGTGTTTAAGTCTAACAACCCGGAACGCCGGGCGCGGGCGATCGTGGATGCCGTGGCCTACTGGGACGATCCCGAGAAGCTGATTGAGATCTCGCGGGGAATCGGTGAAGCGATGACCGGCATCAACGTCTCCGGTATGGCGCAGGAAGAGCGCCTCGCGGGACGGGGCTGGTAGACGGTCGGGCACCTGTCGTCGGCGGTCTGGGGGCCGCCGGAGTAGCGCCGACCGAGTAGAGGCCACAGGAACACCTATCATGCTCACGGTGGGAGTGATCGCCTTTCAAGGTGATTTCAGTAAACATATATCCGTATTTCGCGAGCTCGGCGTGGAGCCGCGGCCGGTGCGCCGTCCGGATGAACTGACCGGTCTTGACGGGTTGGTGATTCCCGGCGGTGAGAGTACCACGATCGGGATGCTCATGGAGCGGTTTGGGGTATTGGCGGCGGTACAGGAGTTGCGGAAGACGCAGTGCTTGCCGACTATGGGAACCTGTGCCGGGGCGATTCTCCTGGCGGATCGAATCGCCGGCAGCGACCAGGTGCGGCTCGGCCTGATGGACATGGAAATCGAGCGCAACGCCTACGGCCGGCAAGTGGACAGTTTTGAGGCGTCTCTCGAGGTGCCGGTGGTGGGCGCAGCGCCGGTGACGGGGATCTTCATTCGTGCCCCGCGGATCATCCGCGTCGGAACCGAGGTGACGGTGCTTGCCCGCTTCGAAGGAAGTCCCGTGATTGTGCAGCAGGATTCCCTCCTGGCACTGAGTTTTCATCCGGAGCTCACCGGTGACTACCGCATTCACACCCATTTCTTGCAGATGATTCGCGGCGAGCGGTAAGACCGGACCGAGCAGCGCAGGCACCGATTCGTTGACAATCTCTCTCACACTGTACGATTTAAGTTGTATTCCAGGAGTTCTTCCAACGCGCGACTTCCCTGGGGCTGTAAGCCCAGGGCGTCAATTTCTTGCCGTGCGGCCTGCTCGTCCGTGGCGACGTGCCGATCAACTTCAGCTTGAATACCATATTCCTCGAGCGCTACCCGCACCGCCTGTACCTCGTCGGCGGTGAGGGACTCCGCTCCGAAGGCGCGCCGCACCGGGGCATCGGTGGGGAGGAGCCGCATCAGGGCGTTACGAAAGGGCGTCTTCTTATCTTCCCGGATATCGCTGCCCTCCGGCTTCCCGATATCACCACCGGAACCGAATAGTCCAAGCTGATCATCGCGAATCTGGAAGATCCTTCCCGCCTGTTCGCCGAACCGGGCGAGACCTTGGATCGCAGCCTCTTCAGCTCGCGCCAGAATCGCCCCGATCATCAGGGGCAGGCTGAAGGTGTACCGCCCGGTCTTGTAGGTGTAGACTTTGAGGATCTCGGCGTCCGGGGCGTCTTCCACGTAGCCGTGGTGCACATCCTGCATCTGCGCGAGCCCCACGAGACTGATCTCTCGGGCCACCAGAGCGACGATCCGGTTGCGTATGGATTCGTCGGCGTCCATCGTGGCCAAGCGTTCTATCGCGAGAAAGGCCGAGATGTCACCACCGCACACACCTAGAGACAGCCCGTACTGGGCGGCGCGCCGCTGGTCGGGAGCAATCGCGGTGTACTGGCTATGGATGGCCGGCCCCCCCCGGCGCACTTCGTCTTGATCCATGATGTCATCGTGGATCAGCAGGAACGACTGCAGCAGCTCCATCGCTACCCCCGCTTCGACACACCCCGGGGGTAGATCGCCCTCCGGCCGGAATAGGCGATAGGCAAATCCCACCAGCGCTCCCCGGATCATTTTACCGCGCAGAGAGTACTCGGTAAGGCGTGTGGCCACGTCTTCACCCCACGGGGAAAAGGTCAGCGTCTCGGTGCGGGCGGTTTCGAGGTAGTCGGCCAGGTGCGTGGCAACGAGGCGGCGAGCTTCAGTGAGATGGGTATTCATAGGTTCCTTTCATATACTTTCAGCACGTGAGTGCATTGAGAAGGCCGGAGAGCACGATTCGGTGCCGTCGCGGTTTCACTTTGCGTTGATATACCACAAAGGGGTCCTGTTCGATCACATGAGCCGTCCACTTGTACATGTCGCCGGCAGTCTTAATGGGAATACGGTAGCGCCGGGGGATCAACCCATACCCCGCCTCCGCCTCGGCTTGCCAGTGCATATAACGTTCCAACTGGGCGCGGATGAAACGACGAAACTCGTCAGGATCGGCTTCAGCCTGCTCGCGTGATAGATCGACCAGCGAAGTCTCGGAGATCGGGAGGTAGATACGGCCGAAGGTGTTGTCCTCCGCGATATCTCGGATGAAGTTAATGTACTGCATTGCGCGTCCCAGCAGCCGTGCGGCATCCGAGGCGTCGTAGGAAAGCCCCATAATGCGTCCCATGAAGAGACCAATGACCTCGGCGGACCCGTACATGTACTCGATGGACTCTTCCAAGGTGGCGTGAACCGGCTTGTAGAGATCCATACGCATCGCCTTGAGAAACGCTTCGGCCCATCGTTCATCAAAACTGTAGCGCCGCGATAGATCAACAAAGCCATCGATGATCGGGTCGTTGGCGGGCGTTCCCGCCAAAGCAGCGTAATAGGTGCGGACCATCTGTTCAAATCCCCGATCATCCTGGGGAACCGCATCGACGTAGTTATCGGCGACCCGGACAAACCCGTAGAGGAGAAACACATCGGATCTGGTCGGCTCGGGGAAAAAGCGGGTCGAGTTAAAGTAGGTCTTACTCCCCTGCCTGAAGGTTTCACGATGTACCGCAGCCGTTTCCATAGGGCGCTCCCCTCCTCATAGGATGCGTGCAAAGTACTAAAGATTTGCACAACAAACAAAGTACCCAAGATCTGCACTGTGCGTCTTCTTTTTGTAAAGAATTATGGATCATTTCCCTGTCTGTCGGAAATTTGCCTGATTATTTGTGTAATATAAGGTGTGAATTCCGGAATACATTTAGAAGTTTGCCTCTGAATACTAAAATTATCCTTCCATTTTACGCCTATACCTTGACTTTGCACGTGTAGAGTGAAAATATGGGGAGCAGAATAAATCAGAGGAGTTACTGTATGTATGATAAGACCGGTGCAGAGATCATCGTTGACATGATCCATCACCACGGAGTTGAATACATCTTCGGCTATCCCGGGGGAGCTGCGATCCCCATTTTCGATGCGATTGTGGATTCACCGGTACAGTTCGTACTAACCCGGCACGAACAGGGATCGACCCACATGGCCGATGGATACGCCCGGGCCACCGGAAAACCGGCGGTGGTTCTGGTCACATCGGGCCCTGGTGCAACCAATACGATCACTGGAATTCTCACGGCGCAGATGGATTCGATTCCTATGATCATCATCACGGGGCAACAGACGACGTGGAACCTCGGCATGGATGCGTTTCAGGAAGCAGATGTATCGGGCATCTCCTATCCCGTGGTGAAGCACTCCTATCTCGTGAAAGACGCGCAAGATTTGCCGCGGATTATGAAAGAGGCGTTTCACATCTGCCAGACGGGGCGACCGGGTCCGGTGCTGATCGATGTTCCCAAGGATGTTTCCAGCGCCCGGGTCCAGACCGACTATACGGAGACGTTTGAGCTGCCCGGCTACCATCTTCCCGGCGACGGCGATCCGGTCTTGGTTGAGCAGGCGGCGCGCAAGCTGGGTCGGGCGCGAAAACCGGTGCTCCTCGTTGGTCACGGTGCGGTCATCTCCGGTGCGGAAAAGGCGATCGCCTATCTTGCGGAGAAGATGCAGATTCCCGTGGTAAACACCCTTCTTGGCAAGGGAGGCTTTCCAGAATCTCACGCGCTCTCTCTGGGAATGCTGGGAATGCATGGCACGGCGTACGCCAACCGGGCCGTCGAGCATTGCGATCTGATCATGTCGATCGGGTCTCGCTGGGACGACCGGATCGTGGGCGATCCCAGTCGGTTCTGTCCGAATGCGGAAAAGATTCACATCGATGTCGATACTGCGGAATTTCAGAAAGTACTGCCTATGGATCTCGCCATAGAAGGTGACGCCGCGCTGGTAGTAGACCAAATCGCCGCGGTATCTGAGCCTGGAGACACCGCGGACTGGCTGGGACAAGTCGAACTGTGGCGTCGGGAGTATCCGCTTAAGTTCAAGAAGAGTGGGAAGCTGAAGGCGGAACATGTACTGGATGAGATCTATCGACAGACGGAAGGACGCGCCTACGTGGCCACCGATGTAGGCCAGCACCAGATGTGGGCGGCGCAGTACTATCTCATCGACCACCGCTTTCAGTGGATTACCAGTGGCGGAGCCGGCACGATGGGATTTGGGCTGCCGGCAGCGATCGGCGCGCAGTTTGCCCACCCCCACGACACGGTGGTGGCGATCCTTGGAGACGGCGGGTTTCAAATGACGATGTACGAATTGGCCACGGCAGTAATTAACAAACTGCCGTTGAAGGTCGTCATCATTAACAACGCATACCTCGGGATGGTCCGTCAATGGCAGGAGCTTTTCTTCGAGAACCGGCTGTCCGGAGTGGATATGCATGGAAACCCGGATTTCGTGAAGCTCGCCGAGAGCTTCGGAGTGAAGGGCTTTCGCCTTCGCCGCAGCGCCGACGTGAAGCGAGTGATCGGCTCAGCTCTGGAATACAACGACGGTCCCTGTCTGATAGATGTGGAAGTGGCCAAAGAAGACAACGTCTATCCGATGATTCCCTCGGGAGCGTCATATTCTGATATGCTGACGGAAGCACCAAAGAAGAAGCTGGCGAAGCCGGTGGGGAGTACCTGATGAACAACATGAGTATGGCCCACGTGGCCAAACAGGAAACGGGATATCGCAAACATACGATCAGTCTGCTGGTGGCAAACCGCCCGGGCGTGCTGATTCGGATTTCGCTGGTGTTTGCGCGGCGCGGATACAATATCGATAGCCTGGTGGTATCGGCTGCGAGTGACCCCAACTTCTCGATGATGAACATCGTGGCCTCTGGAGATGAGAAAACGCTGGACCAGATCCTCAAGCAGCTGAATAAGCTGATCGATGTAGTGCATGCTTCTGATCGTACCGGGGAAAACATCATCCAGCGGGAACTGGCGTTGATCAAGCTATCCTGCGCCGATGAACAGCGCAGTGAGCTGCTTCAGCTGGCCTACGCACTCAACTGTGATACGGTAGACATTGACGAGACGAGCATCACCGTTCAGGTGACGGGCTCCAGCGAGAAACTGGATAGCGCGATTAGTGTCTTCCAGGGATATACTGTGCTGGAATTGGTACGAACCGGCAAAGTACTGATGGCTCGCGGTAGCGAAAAGACCGCATAGCGGAAACGGAGATCTACGCATGAAGAGAAACCTATTTAACACCGTCTGGGATATGCACAAAGTCACGACGCTTGAATCAGGACAGGATCAGCTGTTGATTGGCTTGCACCTGATTCATGAAGTTACCTCCCCCCAGGCGTTTCAGATGCTGGAGGAGCGCGGACTGAAGGTGCATCGCCCGGACCGCACCTTTGCTACGGTGGATCATATCGTCCCTACCGCCAGTCAAGAGCGGCCCTTCAAGGATCGTCTCGCGGAAGAGATGATGCAGGCGATTGAGCGGAACACGGAAAAACATGGAATCGAATTTTTCGGTCTGCACACCGACCACCAGGGTATCGTTCATATCATCGGGCCCGAGTTAGGGCTGACTCAGCCCGGCATGACGATCGCCTGCGGTGACAGCCATACCTCCACCCACGGAGCGTTTGGGGCGATCGGATTTGGTATCGGAACCTCGCAGATTCGGGATGTGTTGGCCACGCAAACGATGGCGCTGAGTCGGCCCAAGGTGCGTAAGATTAACGTCACCGGAAAGTTGCAGCCCGGCGTCTACGCCAAGGATATCATTCTGAAGATTATAGCCGACCTCGGTGTGAACGGGGGGATCGGCTACGCCTACGAGTACAATGGTGAGGCGATTCACGCTCTGAGCATGGAAGAGCGCATGACGATCTGCAACATGAGCATCGAGGGCGGCGCTCGGGTGGGATACGTCAATCCCGACCAGACCACCTTTGACTACGTGGAAGGTCGGCAGTACGCGCCCAAGGGGGAGGCGTTCGACGAAGCGGTGGAGTTCTGGCGCAGCCTTGCCAGTGGGCCCGACGCGGAGTACGACGACGTGTATGAGCTGGACGCCAACACCCTGCGCCCCATGGTTACCTGGGGTATCACCCCGGGACAGGCCATTTCGCTGGATGACCGGATTCCGTCCCTCAGCGATCTGGACGAAGAACAGCGGGAGACTGCGGAAAAAGCGCTGAAGCACATGGGTTTCTCGGAACGGGAGCCGATCAAGGGCAAGAAGATCGACGTGGCGTTTCTGGGAAGCTGCACGAACGGACGGATCAGCGACCTCCGGGAGGCGGCGCGAATCCTCAAAGGGCATAAGGTTGCCAAGGGGGTGCGGGCGTTCGTGGTGCCCGGGTCACAGCAAGTTTCCGCTCAGGCCGAGCGTGAAGGACTGCCGGATATCTTTCGGGATGCCGGGTTCGAATGGCGCGGGGCGGGATGTTCCATGTGCCTCGGTATGAATCCGGACCAGTTGCAGGATCGGGAGATGTCCGCCTC
>CAYQRW010000146.1:0-2199 GCA_964419735.1 uncultured Spirochaeta sp. | reverse complement strand
GAGTACGCGTTCTATGACTTGCGCTTCACACCGCAAGGCGACACTAAGCCCCACCCCTTTAACGAGGAGCGGTTTGCCGGCGCCTCCGTCTTGGTGGTGAATCGCAACTTTGGCTGTGGGTCCTCTCGGGAGCATGCCCCACAGGCGCTGATGCGCGCCGGAATTAAAGCGGTGGTGGGAGAGTCGTTCGCGGAAATCTTTGCCGGTAACTGCACCGCCATGGGGGTGCCGGCGGTGACCCTGCCGCATGAGACGGTGCAGGAGATCATGCAGGCGATCGAGAACGATCCTTCGATCTACGTGACGATTGACTTGCCCTCCTCCGTGCTGACGGTGGGTGATACCTCCTATACCTTCGATATGCCGGCGGCGTATCGTAGCGCGCTCATCGCGGGTAACTGGGATTCAACCTCGGTGTTGCTCTCCCATTTGGATATGATTGACGAGCGCGCGTCCCATATTCCGTATATCAACGGATTTGCCGTCTAATCGAGGGTGAGAAACTATGGCTGAAAAACTGAATCGAAAATCGTGGGTCATGACTGAGGGCGTATCGCGCACCGCGAATCGCGCGATGCTACGAGCGGTGGGTTTTGGTGACAATGATTTCACCAAGCCGATCGTCGGGATCGCCAGCGCCGGCAGCGATGTCAGTCCCTGTAACGTCCACCATGATAAGTTGGCGGAAATATCCAAGAAGCGTCTCAAAGAGCTGGGAATGATGACGATGAGTTTTCACACCTTCGTGGTCACCGACGGTGAGGCGATGGGGCACGAAGGAATGAAGGCCTCCCTGGTCTCCCGGGATACGATCGCCGATGTAATCGAGCTGGATGCCCACGGACACCAGATGGACGCGCTGCTGGGTATTGGCGGGTGTGACAAGACGATTCCCGGTACCGTCATGGGCATGGCCCGCATGGATGTTCCTTCCGTGTTCGTCTACGGCGGGTCGATCGCTCCCGGAAAGTACAAGGGTCGCGACATCGATATCGTGAGCGCCTTTGAAGCGGTGGGAGCGTATTCGGCGGGGAAGATCACTGAAGAGGAGCGCCACGGCATCGAAGCTGCGGCGTGTCCCGGAGCCGGCGCCTGTGGCGGGATGTACACGGCCAACACCCTCGCGTCTGCCATGGAAGCGATCGGCATGGGGATTCCCGGTAACGCCTCAGTTCCCGCCACCCATCCTTTGCGAACGTGGGTACAGGAGGCCAGCGCGGAGGCGTTGCTCCACTGCATCCAGGAAAACATCATACCCCGGGATATCATGACCAAGCAGGCGTTCGAAAACGCGATTCGGGTGATGATGGCTCTGGGGGGCAGTACCAACGCCGTGCTTCACTTGCTCGCCCTGGCGCACGAGGTAGACGTGGATCTGGTGATCGATGAGTTCAATTACTTCTACGATACCACTCCGATTCTCACCGATATGAAGCCCGCCGGGCGATACGTGATGCAGGATCTCTTCGAGATTGGCGGCGTGCAGATGGTGATGAAGATGTTACTCGATGAAGGACTGCTTCATGGGGACTGCCTTACCGTCACCGGCAAGACGGTCGCCGAAAACCTTGCCGATGTCGAGGTGAAACTTGATGGGCAAGATGTGGTGCATTCCTTTGACAATCCCGAGCAGGCGCGTGGTCCGGTGGCGATCCTCCACGGGAACCTCGCCGAAGAGGGCGCGGTGGTTAAGACCTGCGGACTTAACGAATTTGAGCACACCGGCCCCGCCCGCGTGTTCAATGAGGAAGAGGACGCGCTCAGCGCGATTCTGAACGACGAGATCCAGAAAGGGGATGTGATCGTCATTCGTTATGAGGGCCCCAAGGGCGGTCCTGGAATGCGGGAGATGCTCGGTCCCACCGCCGCGATCGCCGGCGCCGGACTGAGTAAAGATGTTGCGCTGATCACCGATGGCCGCTTCTCCGGTGGTTCCCACGGCATGGTGGTGGGCCACGTTGCCCCGGAGGCGCAGGTGGGGGGAGCGATTGCGCTCGTCCAAGATGGGGATATCATTACCGTTTCCACCAAGCAGAAGACGCTCTCGGTAGATCTTACGGAGGCGGAGTTAGAGCGACGCCGCGCCGATTGGCAGCCGAAAGAGACCAAGTATCCCCGAGGGGCGTTGTGGAAGTTTGGTCAGTTGTGTAGCTCCGCCAGTAAAGGGGCCGTTACCAGCTGATTAGCTGATCGCTTGAA
>CAYQRW010000145.1:5582-8979 GCA_964419735.1 uncultured Spirochaeta sp. | reverse complement strand
AATCACTTCCAGCATGCTGGAGCGCGTCATCCGAGCGATAACCGCGGCGCCGCCGGTGCCCAAGGTAATTACCGGCAATATCGCCTGGGCAGTCTCCCCCCAGCCGGCCGCCGGAAGGATTGGCATTTGCACGCTAAACCAGAAGATGAGCATGATTCCCAACCAAAAGTTCGGCATGGAAAGACCGAACAGGGCGATGAGCATAATCACGGTGTCCGCCACTGAGTAGCGCCACACCGCGGAAACCACCCCCGCGGTGACCCCGATGAAGATCGCCAGCAGGACGCTCATCCCGGCCAGTTGAAGGGTAATCCAGTACCTTCCCTGGAAGATCTCCTGGGTCACCGGTCGGTCATTACGGACCGACTGCCCCAAGTCACCGGTAAGCGCTTTGCCGAGGTAGTCGAAATACTGCACCACCAGCGGCTCGTTGAGACCGAGGCGCTCCCGCATTAACTCAAGCTGCTCGGGCGAGGCGCGCTCCCCCGCCATGATAATCGCGGGATCTCCGGGTACCAGGTGGAGCATGAGGAAGACGATAAACACGACCCCAAGCAGGACCGGAATCATTTGGATCAGACGTCGAGCGAGGTATACACCGAGTGACATCGCGTCGCCTCCTATTGAGTCCGGGGGTCCAGGGCATCACGCAGCCCATCCCCGAGTAGATTAAATGCCAGTACTGCCAGGACGATTGCGAGTCCCGGGAAGAGCGTCACGTGGACAGCGTTCCAGATAAAGTCGCGACCGGCGGAGAGCATGAGTCCCCACTCCGGCGTGGGCGGCTGGGCGCCGAGGCCCAGAAAGGAGAGCCCGCTGGCGATCAGGATTGCAGTAGCGATGTACAGGGTTGCCTGTACGATAATCGGCGAGAGCACGTTGGGCAGCACATGCTGGACGATGATTTTTACGTCGCGTGCTCCCAGTGCGCGGATCGCCTCCACGTACTCCAGATTACGGACTACCAGCGTGGATCCGCGAACGATCCGGGCAAAGCTCGGCACCGAAAAGATGGCGATCGCGATGACCACGTTGTCCAAGGAGGCACCGAGCGTGCTCACAATCGCCAGGGCGAGAAGAATTCCGGGAAATGCCAGGAGTATATCCATGACGCGCATGATGATAGTGTCCAGCCACTTTCCGTAATATCCCGCGATAATTCCGAGACTGACGCCGACGATCGCTCCAAAGAAGACCGAGCGGAACGCTACCGAGAGGGTGACCTGCGTCCCGTAGATCACGCGACTGTATATATCTCGACCTAAGTTATCAGTACCGAACCAGTGCTCCGCGGAGGGGGGCGAAAACCGATTGGCCACGTTCTGGAAGCGTGTGGGGTGGTGTGTGGCAAATACCCCGGGCGCCGCCGCCATGACAAGGAGGAGTACAATGAAAACGCCCCCTACCACAGCCGACTTGTTTTTTGCGAGCTTCTTTCCCAGGTGGCGCCAGCGGCGGGCGCGGCCACTGCTGTTGGAGTGTACGGAAACCTGTTCCAATTGAGGCTCTAACGGTTCAGTTATCTCAGTATTCTGCTGCATCACCGAATCTGCTTTCCAAGAATGGAGCCCGAGTCCCGCAGCATGTATGTGCGAGACCCAGGCGGAAGATGTGGAGAGCCGCTACACGATATAATGCGCGGCTCCAGTCAATGGGTTACTCGATCACCACGTCGTCAATGAGCATCGCGTTGTCGGGGTGGTGGCTATACCCACTCACGTTGTCACCGACGGCGATCATCCACTGCGGATGGTACAAGTTAAGCATCGGAGCTTCATCGATGAGAATCTCCTGAACCTCGTTGTACAACTCAACCCGATCCTCAGGATCACCTTCGCGGCGACCACGATCGAGAAGCTCATCTACGCGCTCATTGCGGTAGAAGGAGCGGTTACCGGCTGCTCCCACGTTAGAGGAGTGCAGCAGGGCGTACATGCCGTAGTCGGCGTCACCGGTTACCGTGACCCACCCGAGAATAAACATGTCATGCAGACCCTCGGCGGTTTGTTCGAGATAGGCGCCCCATTCCAGGACCTCGATCTCGACGTCAATGTTCAACTCCGCCAGGTTGTTCTGCACGATTTCCGCGATGGCGATTCGCGTGGGGTTATCGTTGGTCCAGAGCGTCGTGGAGAATCCATCTTCCAGACCGGCTTCTTCCAGGAGGTCAGCGGCCATCTCCGGATCATAGGGGAGCGGATCGAGATCGGGATGGTAGCCAACCACAGCCTGGCTGATCGGTCCGATCGCGCGCGTTCCGGCACCTTCCACGATACCGTCGATCATCGCCTGGACGTCTACCGCCATGGAGATCGCGCGCCGGACGCGGGCATCATCAAAGGGCTCTTTATCGGTGTTGAATCCGATGTAGTTGAGGCTGAGCGTGTCAAACAGCTCCAGGTCCATGTTGTTGGAGGCTTCCACGCGGCCCATGGTGGCCGGCTGCAGAATCTCCGCTACGTGGGCATCGCCGCGCTCCACCAGCGCCATGCGGGTGCTCTCTTCGGGAACGACCTGAAACGTCACCGTCTCCGGATTGGGCATCTCTCCCCAGTAGTTTTCGTTTCGCTCGAGAATGATTTCGTCGCCGGGCTCCCAGGATTGCAGCACCCACGGACCGGTTCCGATCGCTTCCGCTTCATCGTAGCCCGCCTCTTCCAGGGCTGCCGGGCTGGCAATTCCCGCCGCGTCATGCGCCAGGTGGCTGAGAATCGGTACAAAGGGGAACTCCGTGGAGATCTGTACGGTGTAGTCATCAACCACCGTTACCTCATCCAGCATGGTAAAGAGGAACGCCCGCTGTGATGCCAGCTCCGGATCCACGATGCGATCCAGATTGGCCTTGACCGCCTCAGCGGTGAAGGGCGTACCGTCGTGGAAGTTGATCCCTTCGCGGAGGGTGAACTCCCACGTTACGTCGTCAATCAACTCCCAGTCGGTGGCGAGCCCCGCCTGCAAGTCCATGTTCTCGTCAAAATAGACCAAGTTTTCGTAGATCTTGGTACGCACGTTACTGGAGGGGGAGTCGTTGGAGCCGTGGGGGTCCAAGCTTACCACGTCCGACTGGACTACAATCACCAGATCCTGCTCTGGAGCGCCCTCTTCAGCTTCCTGGCTTCCCGCGGCAAACGCCATCGTTCCAACCAGTAGGAAGACGGTCATCACGGCGACCGATCGCAGCCACCCCTTCAGTTCTTTTGAACTTCGCATCATCAATACCTCCTTAAGGTAATCGAAAAAGTCGTAATCCACTATAGGGGGCCACGGAAATCGGGTCAATATGATTGGTGCCCGCGGATAAGCTATCGTAAATCGGCAACGGGCTGCCTGGCTTGCGTGGTGGCCGGCACATGGACGGGCGAGGGGCGCGAGCCGCAGAGGAATCAGGACTCGGCAC
>CAYQRW010000145.1:0-5482 GCA_964419735.1 uncultured Spirochaeta sp. | reverse complement strand
GCCGGCACATGGACGGGCGAGGGGCGCGAGCCGCAGAGGAATCAGGACTCGGCACGGCATGGGTCCATAAATTGCGGATTATGGACTATTCGTATCAGTTATTACCGGTATAATTGAGACGGTGATAACGATGTCCACCGATTTACCAGAGCATGCAGCCAACGTCATTCTTCTCGTGGAGGATCAGCCCCTGATTGCCCGGAACACCCAGGTGGCGCTCCAACGCGAGGGCTTTCAGGTTATCACCGCGCACAGCGGGGAACGCGCGATTGAGCTCAGCCGAAACAGCAATAGGATCGATCTGATTCTGATGGACATCGACCTGGGACCCGGCATCGACGGCACGCGCGCGGCCGAGATGATCCTGAGTGAGCAAGACGTGCCTGTGGTGTTCCTCTCCTCCTATACTGACTCCGCAACCGTGGCTCAGACGGAAGAGATCACCTCCTACGGCTACGTAGTGAAGAGCGCCGGAGAAGCGGTGTTGCTGGCGTCGGTGAGAATGGCGTTCCGGCTGCGCGAGAGTCACGCCCGGCTACGAGAAAACGAACACCGCTATGCGACGCTCTTTGATACGATCACGCAGGGAGTGATCCACCAGGCTCATGACGGCTCGATCATTTCCGCGAACCCGGCGGCGGAACAGATCCTGGGGCTTTCCTTTGATCAGATGCGCGGCAGAACATCGATGGATCCCAGGTGGCGCATGATTCGAGAGAACGGTTCCGCCGTTGCCGGCGAGGAACATCCCGCGATGCTCGCGCTCAAGACGGGCTCTACCGTGGGGCCGGTGGTCCGGGGAGTCTTCCATCCCGGCCGGGACTGCTACGTGTGGTTGCGCATTACCGCGGTGCCGGTATTCGAGTTGCATGACCCCACCCCGGTTCAGGTTTACGCAACCTTTGAAGACATCACCGAAGAGCGGGAGATAAGTAATCGCTATCAGGATTTGGTGGACCATCTTCCCGGTATCGTCTACACCTTTTCGGACCGGCGCGGCGGCATCTATCACTCCAATCAGACCCACCAGATTCTGGGATATGACCCCGTGGAACTCAAAGCCGACCCCTTTCTGTGGAACCGCTCCATCCACCCCGACGATCGGGAGGCGGTGCAGGCGGTAATCGCGGGGCCGCTTGCTGATGTGGGTAACGGGGTGGAGTATCGCGTTCAGACCAAGGACGGCCGGTGGATCCGGGTATATGACCGGATCATCAGGAAGACGCTCAATGACGGCGAAGTAATCATAGATGGCTTTGCCACGGACATCACGGAACAACGGCGAGTAGAAGGGGAGATACGCCAACTCGCCGCGGAACGGGAACGGCTTGTCCAGGAAATCCAACACCGCATAAAGAACAATCTCAATACGATGACCAGCCTCATATCGCTGCAGATTCAGACGTTAGAGGACCCACGTGCGGCAGAGGCGTTGGAAGATACCAGAAACCGGCTCCATAGCCTGGGTATGCTGTATGATCACCTGTACCACACCGATTCCAGCAGCGAGGGGTCGATTCAGCACTACCTCATCCACCTGGTGTCCCACGAGGTGCAGCTGTTTCCGTATGGTGAGCGGGTGCAGATTCACACCGACTTCCATGACTACATGTGTACTACCAAAATGCTCTCCTCCGTGGGGTTGATCGTAAACGAACTCGTCACCAATGCGATGAAATACGCCTTCCCCGGGCATCCCAATCCCACCCTTTCTATCTCCGGTTCTCACCGTGACGATCACTATCAGCTCACGATAGCGGACAATGGTCCCGGATTCCCCGCAGGCGATGCCGGCCGATCATCTTCCGGTTTCGGCATGCTGATGATTAACGCCCTCACCGAGCAGTTGGGCGGTACCATTCGCTTCGAGACCGATGGCGGAACTCGTGTTACCCTGAAGTTCCCCATTGCCGAGCGCCGGCCGGCGGGGTGTTGAATGGAGGGTGTGCAGATCGCAATCCCGAGGGCAAAGAATCGGAACAGAACCGTTCCACTCCGCCGAGTACTCCTCGTGCTCGCCTGGTCGGTAGTGGTTCCGGCTGCGGCGAGTGCGCAGGATAGTGTTCAGCCCGGCGAACCGCTCCATATTGTTGTCTTTACCCCCACCTCCGCGGGAAACACCTATTGGCCCGAGGTCCACCGGGTGATGTCCGACGCCCAGGCTGCGTTGAACGTGGTGCTCACCATTCATGAGTTCGATGTGGGTGACCGCTTTAATAAAGCGGAGCAGGGTATCCGTATTTTGCGGACGGAGCCGGTTCCGGATGGAGCGATCTTCTCGGTGGCCTATGGTCAGGCCGAGCCATTGATGGAGGTTGCGGAGGAACTGGATATTCCCTTTTTTCTACACGGTCCCCTGTTTCCTGAGGAGTTAGAATCTCTGGGTGGTGGTCCGCGCCGAACGTACGCACACTGGATCGGCTACTTTCACGAAGATGAGGAAGAAAAGGGATATCTGCTTGCCCGGGAGCTGATTTCCGCGGCTGCAGCTGCAGCTGCAGCTGCCGCTACCGACCGAAGAGGACCGGAGCCCACAATCCGCATCGTCGGGGTCAGCGGAGACTCCACCTGGTACGGCACCACCTTACGAGAAGAGGGGCTTCGGCGGGCGGTGCGGGAAGCCCCCCACGCCCGGCTCCTGCAGGTGGTTCCCACCCGCTGGACCCAGGGAGAGGGGCGTACGATGACCACGCGGCTCCTGTCTCGCTATTCCGACGTCACGGTGGTATGGAGCGCCAGTGATCAGCTCGCCTTGGGTGCCGCGGAAGCGCTGCGGCGGGCGGATCTACGGCCCGGGGAAGATGCGTTTACCGGCGGTTTGGATTTGTCGCTGGTGGGGCTGGAGGCGGTGCGCAGGGGTTCCCTGACCGCGACGGTTGCGGCGCCCACGAGTATGTGGGCGCGAATCCTTACCTATTTGCATGACTACCTGCGGGGTAACGACTTTGCCGACGAGGTGGGAACGGAGATCCTCATTGCGCCGGAGGTCGCTACCGCTTCCACCGTTGATACGATTCTGCGGACGCGGGCCGAACGGCAGGGGCAATAGCGATCATGGCGCGTGGCACCTCCCGTTTGGCGTATCGCCATTTCCTCGCGGTTCTGTTGGTGACCGTGGTAATCTCCGCCGGCGAACTGCTGTCCCAGGCGCGGGTGCAGTTCAATCGAGGTACCAGTGAACTCGACGAGGTTCTCGAAACGATTGAAAACAGCTACCTCCCGTCGGTGGCGACGGGGGTCTTCTTTTTTAATGAGCCACAGGTGCAGCTCCTGGCGGAAGGAATCGCTCTGCTCCCCTATGTCAAGACGGTGTCCGTGCTCGAACGGCGAGCTGAAAGGAACGTCCCGATTACTACCGCCGGTGCCGAGCCCGCCACGGTGGAAGGCGAGCACATACACGAGTATCCGTTGTACTACGACTCCGAGGGTGAGCGGCGGGAAGTGGGTCTCCTGCGGGTCATAACGGATTTCGACCAGCTTCGTGCGGAGATTGCCGAGCAGCTTCGGGTGAGCACCGCAGCCCATCTGCTCAGAATTATCGGATTCGCCGCGGTGATTCTCCTGGTGGTGCAACGAATGGTGTTCCGCCACTTATGGACGATTACCCGCTTCTTTGAGGATTTCGATCCAGAGGATCCCGGAAAGAGGGAACTGATCCTGACGCGGCGGGCGTTCTTCCTGAGAAACCCCGATGAACTGGATGAGATCACCACGGCTATTAATTCGATGCTCCATCGTCAGGAGCGCGCCCTGGAAGAACGATCCGCTCTGGTGCAGGAGCTCTTCCATCGCACGGGTAACACCGTTCAATCGGTGCAAGCGATCTTGCATTTGCAAAGCGCGCGCCATAGTGACAATGAACCGCTGCAAATGGCGGTCCGCGCCGCAAACAACCGGATTCTGGCGATCGCCCTTGCTCAGCAGAAACTGTACCTCGGGGGAAACCTTTCCCGGATCGGTATGGAGGAGTATCTCAGCGAACTGGCGCAGGAAATCTTCCAGAGCTATCACACTCATGACGGTGCGCTCCAACTGAAAACACACATAGAAGATGCGTCCGTATTGATTGATACCGCGATTCCCTGCGGTATGGTGGTGTGTGAGCTGCTGTCCAACAGTCTGGAACATGCGTTTCAGGATGAAGGTGACGGCCGCCGCGAGAGCACTGGGGGGACTATCGCGATTTCACTGACGCAGACCGCCGGCGATGGCTACACGCTCACCGTGTCCGACAACGGGGCGGGCCTGGGATCCGGCTTCGATATTCGTCGTGATGGAGGGATGGGAATCCAGGTGGTACTCTCCATTGTTGAGGACCAACTTAACGGGAAGGTCTCCTGTGAAGCTGGCGATGGCGTGCACTGGAACATTCAGTTTTCGGATACGGCGTATCGGGAGAGAGTGGAGCGTGGCTGAAATACAGAAGCGGGTATTCTTGGTGGAGGACGAAGTCTTTGTTTCCATGAGTCTCTCGCTCGATCTGCGGAAAGCCGGATACCACGTCGCCAATACGCAGGCCACCGGAGAAGGGGCGGTTGCGTTTTTGCGGGAGCATACGGTGGACGTCGTTCTCATGGACATCGGCCTGGCCGGTGATGTTGACGGGGTAGAAGCTGCCCACCAGATTCGAACGTTCAGTACCGTACCGATCGTGTTTATGACCGGATACGCCAATCGTGAGCAGGACCCCGCAATATCAGCCGTCAACCCCGTGGCATTTCTGGCCAAGCCGGTTGCCTTTAGACATCTCCAGGGGATCTTGGAGTCAGTGTAGGCAACGACATCTGGGTCAGGTGCTAGTCAAGCATCCGGGGAAGACGTACCAGGAACATGGAGCGCTCCGGATCTTCGAGGGTGAACCCGCCGCTATGTTGGCCGACGATCGCCATGACGATCTGCATGCCCAGGTTCTCCCGGGTTTGATCAAGGTAGTCACTGCTCACTCCAGGACCGGAATCGGCTACGCGGGCCTCGATATGGCTTCCGGCACTCTTCACGGATACCGATATCCACCCGGCGGTGTCCTCAGGGATCGCGTGCTTGAGGCTATTGGTCACCAGCTCGTTCAGGATCAGGCCAAGGGACACCCCTTGCTCAATGGTAAGTTGCAAATCCTCAACATCGAGGCGTACCTCCACATCCTTCTGACGGCCACCGGTGGAAAGAACATCGGAGATGAGCGTTTCCAGGTACGCCTTTAGATCGATGCTGGTCACCGATGGAGCTTGCTGCAGGCGGTCATAGAGCCGGCTCATCGACTTAATGCGGTTAATGCTGTCCGTGAGAATCGTGACAACCTTGGTTTCCCCTTGCGATTCCCGCAGCTGCAGGTTCAGCATCGACTGCAGGCTATTCAGATGGTTCTTGACGCGATGATTGACCTCGCGCAGGGCATGGTGCTGCATATCATCCAGGTTGGCGCCTAGGGACCGGCCCTGCATGTCATAGACGGTGGTAATCTTGTAGGCATGACCGTTGAGCT
>CAYQRW010000144.1:0-8979 GCA_964419735.1 uncultured Spirochaeta sp. | reverse complement strand
GGAATGATGCTGGTACTGGTTACGCGGGGCATCGATCTTTCGGTGGGGTCGCTCATGGCGTTCACCGGCATGGTTACCGCGCTTACGGTGGCGGGAATTCCTGGCATTCCCCCGGTCCTGGCGATCGCGCTGAGCACCGGCTTGGGCGTAGCGCTCGGCATGATCACCGGGCTTCTGGTGGCACGTTTTGACGTCCTTCCCGTAATCGCGACCTTGGGTATGATGAATGTGGTCCGCGGGCTCACCTACGTGGTAAGCGGGGGCCAATGGGTCAGTTCCTACCAGATGTCGGCCAACTTCAAGGCGATCGCCACCGGGCGCACGCTGGGGATTAACAACCTGATCATGATCGCAATCACCGTCTACGTGGTGGCGGCATTCTTCATTAACCATACCCGCACGGGGCGCCGTATCTACGCCGTGGGCTCTAACCCGCTGGCGGCGGAGGTCTCAGGTATCCCCAAGCGGCGACTGATCTTTCTCGTGTACTCAATTATGGGTGGCCTCGCCGGACTGGCGGGAGTGCTCTGGGTGGCCAGGTTCGCCTCCGCCCAGGGTAACACCGCCATTGGCTACGAGCTGCAGGTGATCGCTGCATGTATCCTGGGCGGCGTCAGCATCAACGGGGGCGTGGGGAGGCTCTCCGGATTGTTCCTGGGAACGCTGATGCTTGGCATCCTGGCCAACGCGCTGCCGCTAATCGATGTATCTCCCTTCTGGCAGCAAGGGATCCAGGGATTTGTGGTCCTGGCGGCGGTGATTACCAACGTCATGGTCCGTCGAAACACCGAACGTAACGCGTTGCGGCGGCGGGCGATTTAACGGAGGTATGCAATGAGCGATCAAATACAGATCGGCATTACCCGCGAGCGCAACTGGCGGGAGTTTTTCTTTCAGTGGGAATGGATTCTGGTGGGCGTACTCCTCTTGGTGATCGCCGTGAACACCTGGATTTCGCCGTACTTTCTCAATCTCAACACCTTTATTCGGACTCCCGCCACCTTCTTGGACAAGGCGTTTATCGTCTTTCCGATGATGTTCGTGCTCATCCTGGCCAAGATCGATATTTCCGTGGGTTCTACGGTGGCGATGTCGGCGGTGATTATGGCCACCGCCTATAATGCCGGGCTCCCGATGCCCCTGGCGATGCTCCTGTGTCTCACCGTGGCGGGGCTGGGGGGTGCCATTAACGGGTGGCTCCTGGTCAAGTTTAAGGAGCTTTCCTTCGTGATCGTCACGCTGTCCACGATGATTATCTACCGGGGCATCGCCTATATCATCCTCGGGGACCAGGCGTCCGGCGGATTCCCCGAGTGGTTTTCCTACCTCGGATGGGGAGAGCTCTTCGGTATTCCCTTCATCTTTCTCGTGTTTATCTTCACCGCGATCGCCTTCGGACTGTTGCTGCACAAGACAACCTTTGGCCGCTCCGTCTTTGGCATGGGGCGCAACGCGCTGGCCTCCCGCTACTCCGGGGTCAATGTGGACCGAGTTGTGTTTACCGTGTTTGCCCTGAACGGACTCATGGCGGGCGTGACCGCACTGTTTCTCACCTCCCGCATGGGAAGCACCCGGCCCAACGTGGCCACCGGGTATGAGTTGGAGGTAATCGCGATGGTGGCGCTGGGTGGCGTCAGCACCAGCGGCGGTATCGGCCGCATCGGCGGCCCGATTCTGGCGGTATTTATTATCGGATTCTTAAGCTATGGCATGGGACTTGCCAACCTACAAGCACCACTGGTGCTGGTGGTGATCGGCTCGCTGCTGATCATCTCGGTCCTGGTTCATCGAATCCGTTTTCGAAGTAAGAAGCAGATCAACTCGACCGTGTAGCGTTGCTATGAACGTCGAGAGAAAACAACAGGAGGTCTCCCTATGAGAAAAGTAGTCATTTCACTACTTATTGTGATGCTGGCGGCAGCGCCGGCGGCGGTGCTGTTTGCAAGCGGAAGCGGCGAACAGGACGGGGCCGAACGCCACGCGTTCGTCTTCAAAAACACCGGTAACCCCTACGGCGAAAAGCAAATGGAGGGGTTCGAAGAGGGTATCGTTGAGCAAGGCGGGGAGGCAATTCTCCGCGCTCCCGATCAGCCCACAGCCGAAGCGCAGATCCAGATCGTTGATCAGCTGGTAGCACAGCAAGTTACCTCGATCAGCATCACCGGCAACGATTTCGACGCCCTGGAGCCGGTACTTTCCCGCGCCATGGACGGAGGTATTCCGGTCCTGTCGGCGGACTCCGCGGTTAACCCGGACAGCCGCATGGTACACATCAACCAGGCGGACTCGGAAATGATCGGCCGCACCCTGATCCAGGCTGCCTATGACATGGCCGATGGCGACGGGGACATCGCGATCCTCTCCGCTACCAGCCAGGCATCTAACCAGAACCTGTGGATCGAGTGGATGGAAACCGAACTCGAAGAGAATCCGGACAAGTACGCCGACCTGGAACTGGTGCGGATCGCCTACGGCGACGACCTGCGGGACAAGTCGGTAAGTGAGACGGAGGCGCTGCTGCAGAGCTATCCTGACCTGGAAGTGATCATCGCTCCCACCACCGTGGGTATTGCCGCGGCGGGGCGGGTGATCACCGATCGGGACCTCATCGGTGAAGTGTACGTGACCGGGCTGGGTCTTCCTTCGGAAATGGCGGAGTATATCGAGAACGGTGCCACTCCCTACATGTTCCTGTGGAACCCGATCGACGTGGGATACCTCACCGCCTACGCCGCCACCGCGCTCGCCTCCGGTGACATCACCGGTGCCGCGGGAGAGACGTTCTCCGCCGGTCGTCTTGGTGAGTTCGAAATCGTCGAAGCCGGTGATGGTGGAACGGAAGTACTTCTGGGCGCTCCCTTCCGCTTTGATGCCGACAATATCGATGAATGGAAGGACGTGTATTAGACACTGACTACCAACGTAGGATGGGAACGGCCGTCCCCCAGGGGACGGCCGTTCTTTTGCACCGGGCAGCGGGCACCGGCCACCCGGCACCGGACGAGCTGTACCGGTCACTCCCCGATCCAGTCCACCTTATACAGATCCAGACGGCGATCCTTGTAATTGGTTACCGACCCTTCGTAGCGCAGTCGTTTTAGTTTATCCAGATCCAGATCTACCAGGAGTGTCATTTCGGTGTTTGGGGTACTCTCCGCCATGACTGCGTCATGGGGAAAGGAAAAATCCGATGGGGAAAAGACCGCTGCCTGACTGTACTGAATGTCTACGTTGTCCACGCGGGGGAGGTTGCCCACGCTTCCGGTAATTGCCACATAGCATTCGTTCTCGATCGCTCGGGCCTGTGCGGTGCGCCGCACCCGGAGGTATCCGTTCTTGGTGTCGGTCCAGAACGGCACAAACAGGATCTCCAGGCCGCGCTCACCCATGATACGCGCCAACTCAGGAAACTCCACATCGTAGCAGACGAGAATCCCGATCTTACCGGCATCGGTATCGAACACGCGCAGGCTCGTTCCCCCGTGCATCGACCAGCTCCAGTGCTCCTGGGGGGTAATATGCAACTTGTACTGTGCCTCTATTTTACCGTCGCGATGAAAGAGATACGCCACGTTGTACATCTTTTCCGTGCCGTCCTCCTCCACCTGAAGTTCCGGCATGCTGCCCCCTACGATATTCACGTTGTAGGTCACCGCAAAATGGGACAAGGCGTCACGCATCTGGGACGTATAGGTAGAGAGGTGCCGCACTGCGGCCACACTGGTCTCCTGATCTCCCAGACCCATGAGCGCGGCGTTGAAGAACTCCGGGAAGACGCAGAAATCGCTCTGATAGTCGGCGATCGCGTCTACAAAGAACTCCACCTGCTCGAGAAACACCTCCAAGGAAGTGACGTGGCGCATCTGCCACTGCACCAAGCCCACGCGGACGTTACGTTTCGGCGCGTTCACCAAGGCCGGTTGGTTGCGCTGGTAAAAGATGTTGACCCACTCCAACAGCGTGGCGTTTCCATCCGACCGGAGGTCGTCGGGGTTGTAATCCTCCAGGACGCGCTTCACCTGAAAGTCGTTGGCCAACTGAAACGTCAAAATCGGATCGTGGAGATCGTGGCGCTTGACCTTCTCGATATACTCCTGCGGCGTCATTTCCACCGCATATTTGTGGTACTCCGGAATGCGCCCGCCGGCGAGAATCGCGCGAAAGTTCTCCTCCCGACACAGTTCTTTTCGCGCGTCATACAACCGGCGCCCCAGGCGAAATCCTCGATACTCGGGATCAACGAACACATCGAGCCCGTACATCGCATCGCCGTGGGGATTGTGGAGCACCGACGAGCTACCCTCCAGCAGTTCGGCATAGCTATGGGCAGCGGAGAAGCGCTGGTAGTCCACGCGAACCGTCAGCGCCACTGCCACGATGGTACCGTTATCCTCGATGCCGAACTGCGCCTGGGGGAATCGCTGGATCAGCGCGGCGATGACCTGCTTTGGCCACGACCCGTCCAGATCGGGATACACCTTGTCCATGAGGCGTTTTACCTGGGGATAATCGTCCATGCGGAGATTCCTCAGGTCCAGGCGGTGAACGTCATAATCGCTTTCGTATTCCATAGGAGTATCCTTATTGCATGTGGGCCGGTCGCGCCTCAGCCGCTGACCGGTGATCGGAACGCCAACGACTCGGTCGAACTGCGGCGATCTCAAAAAACACTCGGGAGAAGTGGTATTGATCGCTGAATCCGTACGTGCGGGCGATCTCCTTAATTGCGTGACCCGTGTGCGCCAGCTCCCATTTTGCTGCGTTGATTTTTAGTCCCAGGTAGTACCGATACGGAGATGTGCCGGTACGTTGCAGGAACAAGCGGTGCAGCGTTGACCGACTGCACCCCACGTGTTGTTCCAGCTGTACCGTTTCAATATGGCCATGAATCTGCGCCAACATCAACTCCCGGGCCCGCTCAAAGCGATGATCGGAGCGTTCGTCGAACTCTCCAATCTGCAGTGCACGGGCGATCCGGGCGATCAACTCCTGGAGAATACCAGCAAGTTCTACCTGTTCCGCCACATCCGGCTGTACCGATCGCCGCAATCCGCGGAGAAACAGGTGATTCAGGTCTTCCTGCGCATCGGGACCGACGATCTCCGCCCGAGTTTCTCCCAAGCCCAGCGTATTCCAAATCTGCTCCACATCATTCCCGGTGAAGCCGATCCAGTATTCCTGCCATCCAGATTCGCTGTCCGGTGCGTAGCGATGCCAGTCTCCGGGGCGCAAGAGGAACACCGTTCCCGCCTCCACCGGTCCCCGTCCCCGGGCAGCGCTCTCGAACCACCCCGTTCCCCGCGCGATATAGACGATCTGATACTCGGAGAGGCGCCGTCCACCGGCGGCGACGGTTCGATACTGGCGAGGATGCTGCTCCGGTACTAAGGGATAGGCGAACCCCGGCGGCGTCCAGGCGGCACCGGCATCCAAGCAATGAACTCCCAAGGCCCGCACCGGTGGGGGCGGAACGAAGTACTGAACGTGGTTTCGGATAAGCTGCGGCACGTGACAAAAACGTACATCGATTCGGTACCTTTGTCCATCGCGGGAGGGCGGGCGCCATGGTAAGATTGGGGGCATACGATACGGGAGGTTACCATGGAACACTCAAACATCACCGCGCGCTACGAGGATGCCCGAGCGCAGTACGCCGAGCTCGGCATCGATACCGAGGCAGCATTGCAGCAACTCGAGCACGTGGCGGTGAGCATTAACTGCTGGCAGGCGGACGATGTGGGTGGCCTGGAGGGAGTGGGCCAGATCACCGGCGGTGGAATTCTGGCCACCGGCTCGTATCCAGGAAAAGCGCGCACCGCCGACGAGATTCGCCAGGACTTTGAGTTTGCCTCCCGACTCATCCCGGGCACCCACCGCTTTAATCTGCACGCGATGTACCTGGAGCACGGCGGCAAGAAGATCGACCGCGACGAGATTGAGGTAGAGCATTTTCAGAACTGGATCGACTGGGCCCACCACCTGGGAATCGCCCTCGACTTTAACCCGACCTTTTTCTCACACCCCAAGGCCGACGACGGCTTCACGATCGCCAGCCGTGATAGAGGAACCCGGGAGTTCTGGATCGAGCACGGCAAACGCTGCCGGGAAATCAGCGCCGCCATGGGCAAAGCGCAGGGCAGCCCCAGCACCAACAACTTCTGGATGCCGGACGGCTGGAAGGATCAGCCTGCAGACCGGCTGGTGCACCGCCGGCTGCTGATGGAGTCCTTGGACACGATCTTTGAGACCCCCTATGACCGGGCCTACACCCTGGACGCGGTGGAAAGCAAACTCTTCGGTATCGGCTCCGAAAGCTACGTTGCCGGGAGCCATGAGTTCTATTTGGCCTACGCCCTCTCCCGGAAGATCCTGTTCACCATGGATGCCGGCCATTACCACCCTACCGAAGCGATCAGCGAAAAGATCAGCGCTCTGCTCCCGTTTCTGGACCAACTTATGCTCCACGTCTCTCGACCGGTTCGCTGGGACAGCGATCATGTGGTACTCTTTGACGAGGAAACCAAGGCGATCATGCGGGAGATCGCTCGGGCGGATGCCTGGGACCGCGTGTTTCTGGCGGTAGATTTTTTCGATGCCAGCATCAACCGGATCAGCGCCTGGGTGATCGGATTGCGCTCGTCTCTGAAAGCAGCGCTCTACGCGCTACTGGAGCCGAGACAGCGTCTGCTGGACGCCGAGACCAGCGGTCGTCTCGGTGATCGACTGGCACTGCTGGAGGAGGCCAAGACACTCCCCTTGGGCGCCGTGTGGGACATGTTCTGTGAACGCCACGAAGTGCCGGTGGGTCCGGCGTGGCTCGATCAGGTCAAAAAATACGAAGATCAGGTGCTGAGCGCTCGCGGTTGAGGGCTGAGCACTGTACAGAGGAACGAAACACCATATGAACGCAGTAGATGAGATTGTTGCACTCTCCCACCGCTACGGGGAGGGCTATGATTGGGTTATCGCCGGCGGGGGTAATACCTCCGCAAAGGATGAACACACGATGTGGGTGAAGTCCTCCGGTACCACCTTGGCCACCATCACCCCCGACGAGTTCGTGGCAATGGACCGCGCCAAACTCGCTGAGATCTGGGAGAATCCCTACCCCAGTGATCCCGACGCCCGGGAACAACAGGCGCTCCAAGATCTCATGGCGGCGCGCGTCAATGTCGACAACAATCGCCGCCCTGGTGTCGACATCGATCGTCGACCCAGTGTAGAGACGCTGATGCACGCGCTCTTCCCCCACCGGTTCGTGGTTCACACCCACCCGACGATGCTCAACGGGGTCACCTGCGCGCGTGAGGGTGAGGCCGCCGTGCGGGAGATGTTCGGTGACACGGTACTCTGGGTTCCCACGATTGACCCCGGCTATACGCTGGCCCGGGACATGAAGACCCGCGTCGATCAGTGGCGTAGTGACCATGATGAGCAGTGGCCCACGATCATTCTCATGCAAAATCACGGACTGGTAGTGGCGGCGGAGACGATCGAAGAGATCGACACCCTCCACGAGACGGTCACTGAAAAGGTCCGCGCGGCGATCGTTCGAACGCCGGAAACGGAGCCGGAGGAACGGGATACCGATCGTCTGCGAGAACAGGCGGAGGCGGTGGCCCGGGGGCTGGCGGATATGTATGCCGCCCATGGAAACGCCCTGGAACGGCCCGTGGTGACCGCATTCACCAATCCTGAGCTCCGACGTCGGGCAGTATCGCGGGAGGCGATGGAACCGATATCACGGGCCTTCAGCCCGGATCACATCGTCTACAGCGGTCACAAGCCGTGCTACGTGGATCTTCCACAAGACACCAATTCTCCCCAGGTGCTGCAAGCGGAAGTGCTCCACGCCATTCATGATTACGTCCACGACGAAGACGCCGAACCAAAGATCGTCGTTATTCGTGGAGGAACCGCAGTGGCCGTGACCCCAACCGAACGGAAAACGGAAATTGCCCGCCTCCTCTTTCGCAATGCGCTACAGATCGCCGCCTACGCGGAGAACTTCGGGGGGTCACAGTTCATGCCGGAGGACCAGATTGCGTTTGTGATAGGCTGGGAGGTGGAGAAGTTTCGCGAGCAGCACAGTACCGCGTAGGCTCAGCCTCAGGACGTACGCCGCAACCGGCCGAGACGGACCTGGTTGCGGCCATGATCCTTGGCGGAATACACCGCCCGGTCGGCCGCCTTAAGTACCTCCGACAGCGGTTGATCCCGTTCGGTCCGAATTGCGAAGCCGATGCTACAGGTGACGGTCACGGTGGTTTTGCGGTGTTTTACCGGAGCGGATTCCACGGCGGTGCGTACCGCCTCCATCAGCTCGCGGAGCTCATCTTCATCTGCATTGGGGACAAAGACGATCAGCTCCTCGCCGCCATACCGCGCCACACTTCCTCGGGGCACCACCTGGAGACGGATCCGTTGGGCGATCTCCTGAAGCACTGCATCTCCCATATCGTGCCCATGGGTATCGTTAATCGTCTTGAAATGGTCTAGATCGATCAGGCCCACTCCCAGGGGAGGACGCGTGTCCAGGCGGCTCTGATCAGCAAGGACCTCATCACACCACCCGCGGTTGTAGATGCGTAGCAGGGGATCGTAGGAGGCGCGGTTCTCCAGGCGCTGGAACCAATGAAAGAGCGTTCCCATCGCGATGACCACCGGCAACCACGCCAGCACCATCCCCTGGAGCAGCAGGTCCGCGTTCGCCGGTAACCACCCCACTGACAGGAGTAGAACGGAACCGGCGTGAATGCCTCCCAACCCGAAGCTATGGGCCTCCGTGAAGAGCGATAGCAAGAGTACTGCCGCCGCCACAGCACTATACACCCAGAACACGGTGGATCGCAGGTCCCGCAGCATGAACAACTGTTCCGCCAGCGCCACCCGCGCCGCCGGTACCAGCAACCCCACGCCAAAGGCGGCAGCGATGATCCCCACCATCGCCAATGTCAGTCTCACCGTGATGCGGTACCC
>CAYQRW010000143.1:0-8987 GCA_964419735.1 uncultured Spirochaeta sp. | reverse complement strand
TCGATCCGAGTGATCTCCTGTTCGCGTAGGTACGTATACCCGATATCCATGGTGGATCATGGCACACACAATACCTTCGCCGACTCCTCCAGAACCACCTGCAACTACCGCTACCTTGTTCGTTTCCACCGTTTCCTCCGTGCATAGAAATGTAGCGCATTACAGGTGTAAATACAAAGGAACCGCCTAACCCAGCGTGCGTGAGGCGTATTCGCGACGGTAGTACGCCTCCATAATCACCATATGGGGCAGGGTGACCGCCGCAATAATCACGAAGAACACGGCAATCAGAGATGCCCGGGAACCGTAGGCTCCCGCCATGGCAAAGATGAGCGCCATGCCCGCGAAGGTTACCAGAGTTAGGGGGAGCGTTTTGCGAACAAAGGCGCGGATCTGCTTACGAAGGCGACCGCGCTCCCAGAGCGTAGTAATCTCCAAGGCGGAGTTCAACGAGTGCCAGAACGCCCAGTACACGATAAACGAAACGTAGAGCGGCGCGGTGACGTAGAGGCTGTAGAGTACCGCTACACTCACCACTTCCCGAACTACCTCGCCGGTGGTCATGACGCGAGCAACCCGAAACAGCAGCACCGCACCGGCCATCACGGATAGGAGTAATCCCGACACCACGGGGGCCAGCGTCTGCGCCGTGGCGGCGGTGATCGGATCGAATCCTAGAAGCGTGGTGATGACCAGGCGCGCCTCCTCGTACTGGTAGAGGATCGGCGGAACGAGGTAAAATGAACCCCATACCAGATAGACCGCTTTCTTCAGCAGTGCCCCCTCGGGGAGCCGCAGATAGAACAGGTTGGACTGGCCGAAGTGGTACACTGAGATCGCCAAAAACAGAACCAGGGCAAAACTGGGAGCCGCTACCCACAACGCGCCGTAGGCGGCGGCAGCCAGGATATACAGCCCGTAGAACCACTTTGCGTGACAGCGGCGCATCACATCCTGACAGATGTGGTTATCCGCCGCCCCATGGGGAATTCCGATGACGATCGTTCCCGCCGCCAGTAGGAGATATTGGCTGTGCTCTATCCAGGCATGTCCCAGCGTACTGAGGACCGCCGCCACCCCGGTTATTCCCATTACCGTACCGACAACAGCTGAATCTCTAAATCTCACGTAACCTCCCGATGACTATGATCAAGCGCCGGTTGCCGGCGAATATCACCGGCCGCGGGGGATTGCGACGTTCCGCCGTAGAACCGGCGAGATGCGACCAGCGCTCTCAAAAACGGTCCCCAGGGCAAGGAGAAGACGATGGCGACTTCTTGCCGAAGGGTGGCGCCTCCCGCCAGAAAGGAAAATACCCGTTCCAGTGGGTTATGCCGGAAGAGCCGGACCAGGGCTGCCGGCAGCTGTTCCGGTTCGTCTTGCAGCACCTGCATGAAGACCGTATCAAAGAAGCGCTGACGACCTCGCGTGTGGGGCATGGAGGCGCGCGCCGTGCCGGGGGGCAGTTCCAGCCGGCCGGTTGTGCGGTACGTCTCCGCCAGCGCTTGTGATGTTTCTACGATCGAACGAAACGCGTAGCCCGTACTGGGACGGGCCGCGCCGGAGGCCACACCCAGATTCAGAATGCGCGGATCGGACCGGTCCGGTCCCGGACGACGGTTGAGATACAGCGGAATCGTACCCTTCTCCCGACGAACTATCCGCCACGCCGGAGATCCTACGCGGCGGGTGATCTCTTCGATTAGGAGCTCCTCCAGGAGCGCGTCCTCCGGCTGCGCGGCCCCGACGGCGGTGATTTCCACCAGCGCTCGTCGGCGTGTCATGGGAAGCAGATAGGAGAAGTGTAGCGCCCGCTGCTGTTGGAGGATACTATTCTGGTTGGCAAAATCCATCAGCGTGATTGTGGACGGATCGAATACATCCTGCTCTGATTGCACCTCCCAGCCGACAAAGCTCTGGCGAAAGGGGGCAGTGGAGCCGAACACCGAGTTCACCAGATAATCGCCCTGAAGCTGTCCCACCGTGCCGTCCGGATACTGCAGTGTGGCGGTGATACCAGCCGCGTGAGAGGCGTAGTGTTCCACTCGGGCCCTAATCCAGCTGAAGCGCGAATCGCCGCCGAACGTGGTCCGGCACTCTTGGTAGAACCGGTCTGCCGGCAGGTAGCGATAGGTGTTCCCTGCGGTTCGCGCGGCATCGGAATAGGTACACTCGGCGGCGGAATCCGGGTACTGGAGCTGGACCGCCTCCCATCGGCGCTCCACGAGATGATCAAACTCGAAGGGAGGCCCCCAGTAGCTCCAGGTGCGATCGTTCTCCCGCTTGGTGTCCGGATCTACCAGATACACGTGAAATCGCTGGTCCTGAGGAATGCGTGACAAGTAGTAGGCTAATGATAGTCCGGCAGCGCCCGCTCCAACTACGATGATCGAATGCACAACGTCACAAAATTACCCAGTGCAGGCGGGGGTGTCAACCATATGTACAGGATACGTGGAAGCCGGCATGTACAAAAGGTGGACATGTGAGCGGTCACGGTACCGGCGCAACTTCCTCCTGAGCCTGACTCCTGCATTCCGCCAGGTTTCGCCGAGACCACCAAAACGTGAACACCGCGGCGCTCCAGTTTACGATCGCCAGACCCCAGAAGACCCCATCCACCTCCATCCCTAAGGGGTACGCCAGCAGCGGAAACACCACAAAGGGCGCCGCGATCTGTCGGTACAGCCCCACCCACATGATCATCACCGGCCGCTTGAGACCGCGCAGCACCGCGTTGGACAGATTCATCAGGATGTAGGAGAAGTAGGTAATCCCCTGAATGTACAGATAGCGGCGTCCGATCGTGACTACCTCGGCGGTCTCGGTGAACATCCGCAACAGGGGCGCCGCCGCCACCAGCACCGGCGTGAGAATCGCCACGGCGGCCACGATCGAGATCCGCACCGAAATCCGAAACGATTCCTCCACCCGGTCCAGACGGTTTGCGCCGTTGTTTTGCCCGGTGAGTTGTGCCAAGGCGGTGGCGATACCAAACAGCGGAAGTAGGGCGATTTGCTCGATTCTGAGACTGGCGCCGTAAGCAGCAATTGGATTACGCCCAAAGTCGGAGATGAAGTAGTTTATCACGAAAGAACCCAAGGTCATAATCAGAAAGTCCAGTGTTGCCGGCGCGGACTGTCCCACCAGCTCGCGCAGCAGGTCTGGTCGGGGGCGCCAGTCGGCGCGCGTTGCCCCGCGATAGACACCTTGTCGGCGGCTTCGGCCTATCAGGTACACCAGACCAACACCCTGCAGCATAACTGTCGCCAGAGCGGTCCCCGCCTCGCGAAGTTCCGGAATGATCTGGACGCCACCGAGAGACACGCCGAACATGAGTAGCGGATCGAGTCCCACATTGAGGATGGCGATCGTTATGAGGACGTTGCGAAACGCTTTGGTGTCTCCCCGGGCCACTAGGCCCGCATTGAGTACCTGTGCCAGCACGATCATGACGCCGCCGGAGGCGATAACGCGCATGTATCGCAGCCCCCCGGCCAGGACCGCCCCCTCGGCGCCGAATAGACGGTACAGCGGCTCCAGCAAGATGTGCAGCAGTACGCTAACGACGATCGTTACCGCGATTCCCAGGATAATCGCCTGGATCTGATAACGTGCCGCGCGATCACGATCCCCGCCGCCCAGGGCGTTGGCGATAAGCGCGGAGGTTCCCGTCTGAATGCCGATGCCGGGGCCAAACACCAGAAAGTACATCGGAAAGGACAACGACAGGGCCGCCAACGAATCGGTGGAGAGCCGCCCCGCAAAAAAGGTGTCTGTCACATTGAACATCGTGTTGAAGATCATTCCCAGCGCGAAGGGAACCGCGATCTTCCGAATAAGCCCGGGAATCGGGTCTCGAACCAGGTCCATACCAGCCTCCGGCGCGTACCTTAGCACAGGTGTCAGGTATCGCGGCTACCGGTGGTGGTGGCACGGTGTGTTGCCTTTTCTGAACCATAGGTTTCACTGGAAAGAAAACGACGTAGACGGCGGACAATAATCCAGTCTTGAAAAGCGGGCAACAACCACCCCAATAGCACTTTTCTACAGGTCGGGCCCTCGGAGGATAGTGTATCGTGGGCGAAGGAATGTTAAACTACCCCATTACGTGTCCTTTCTTGCTGATTTGGAATCGCATCATTATGATCCCGGTATGGGCCATCATGGTGCGGCCATTCGGACGAAAAAAATCCTCATCTCCTGGCTCGGCAATACCGATATTCGCGCGATGCTGACGGAGCGGCCCGCGCACGTCACCGATGACTTTACGCGGAGATTGGGGCTCAATCCTGGCGGTGCACCGGTGACCGACGGTCCCGTGAAGACCGCAGTCCGGCAGCTTGCTTCGGAACGGGTGATCCTGCTGAGCAACTACGCTGATCCGGAGCTTTCTAACCTCTACCAGGAGTGGATCGGTGCACCGGTAGAGATTCGGGAGGTGGAACTCAAAGATCCTACCGACTACGGCGAGATCTTTCGGGTGGTCCGGGGGGAGTTGGAGTCGATCATACCCACTCTGCCGGCCGGTGTAACACCGGCGTATCTGCTCAGTCCCGGGACACCCGCGATGGCGGCGATCTGGGTGCTCCTAGGGAAGACGCTCTTTCCCGGCCGCTTCTATCAGACGTGGCGGTCCACCGTTACCGAGACTGAGATCCCCTTTGATATTTCCCTGGACTTCGTACCGGAACTCTTCAAGAGCGCCGACTCCCGTCTGGCTCATCTCGCCGCTGGTAGTCCGCGGGAAACGCCTGGGTTCGACGGCATTATCGGCGAAAGCGCCGCGATACGGAACGCCGTCGGTCGAGCCCACCGGGCGGCCCTTCGGAGCGTTTCCGTACTGATCACCGGCGAGAGCGGAACGGGAAAAGAAATGTTTGCCCAGGCGATCCATACCGCGAGCCCGCGGCGGGACAGGCCGTTCATCGTTGTTAACTGCGCAGCGATTCCCACGCACCTGATGGAATCTGAGATCTTCGGCCACAAGAAAGGTGCCTTTACCGGCGCTGCATCCGGCCGGGACGGAGCGTTCAAACGCGCTGATAGGGGTACGCTCTTTCTGGACGAAATCGGTGAGCTTGATCGCGACCTTCAGGCCAAATTGCTGCGGGTGCTGGAGCCTCCCGTTGGCGAAACAAGTTCGATTCGAGAGTTTTTGCCGATAGGAGCCGACAAACCGGAACGTGCAGACGTCCGCATTCTCGCGGCCACCAACCGCGATCTTACTGCTATGGTTGCCGAGGGCACGTTCCGAGAGGATCTCCTTTATCGTCTGGCTGTCATTACCATCAGACTGCCGGCGCTGCGTGAACGAGGAACCGACGCGATCATCATTGCCGACGCCCTGATGCAGCGGATCAACGCTGAGTTTTACCGGGAAGAACCAGGATACCGGGGTAAATTTATTTCCATATCCGCAAAAAATTTTGTATCATCGTACCCGTGGTCCGGGAATGTACGACAGCTCTACAACGCGCTCTTGCAGGCTTCAGTAATGACCGACGGGGATACCATTACGGATGAAGATCTGTTGGAGGCCCTTGCTGAGGCACCCTTCGGTAGAAAACCGGCGCATTCCGATGCAGAAATGCCGCTCGGCGACGGGTTTGACCTTGATGAGCACCTCAGATCGATCCAAACAGCGTACATCAAGCGTGCACTCACCCAGGCAAAGGGTGTCAAAGCAGAGGCTGCGCGCCTGCTCGGCGTCAAGAGTCACCAGACGTTGAGTGCACAGATAGAGAGACTTGGAATCGATATCGATGAAAACTGAGTTGGCACGACGATTGCTGATTACTTGTGGGAATGGATAAAGGAAGCGCGATGACACAACGGGATGAACGGAAAACCTGCAAAGAGCTCATTGAACCTGCCCTTACCGCAGCAGGGTGGGATTGGCAGGAGCAGCTCCACATCGGTCCCGGACGCGTCAATATCACCGGAGAGTCGATGTACGACAGCTCCCAGGCGATCGTCGCCGACTACCTCCTGCGCTACCGCGGTATTCCCCTCGCGATTCTTGAGGCGAAGGCGGAGACGGAATCCGCCGCCGATGGAATCCAGCAGGCTTCCCGTTATGCCCGGCGGCTCCTGATACGGTACAGCATCGCCACCAACGGCAGCGACTGGATCCTTACGGACAACGATACCGGCAACTACGAGACGCTTTCAAAAGCGCCGACTCCGGACGAGATTGTTCAACGCCTTGGGGTAACGATCGATTGGGAGCGCTGGGGCGCCGCGTTCACCGCCGGCTACCACGTGGACCAGGTGAGCCGGAAAAAGGTGCGTCCCTATCAGGAGATGGCGGTGAGCAAGACGCTTTGGCATTTTGCCCAGGGGATGCGACGCGCCCTGCTTCTGATGGCTACCGGAACGGGGAAAACGTTCACCGTCTTTCAGATGATCTGGAAGATGATCAACGGCGATGCCCTTGAGAAGCAGCATGTTCTGTTTCTCACCGATCGCAACAGTCTCAAGGACCAGGCGTATCGCGCCTTTGCCGCCTACAGTGCCTCCGAACGAGTTGCCCTGGATAAGGAGACCGTCTCACGGGGAAACCATCTGGTGGGCAAAATCTTCTTCACCAACTACCAGACCCTGGATGAAGAGCTCAACGGTAAAAAGGTCTACGAACACTATGACCCCGATTTCTTCGACCTTGTCGTGATAGACGAGTGCCACCGCTCCGGCTTCGGTGACTGGTTTGGCGTGCTCGAGCACTTCAGCAGCGCACTGCAGCTTGGTCTCACCGCAACACCCCGCGAATTGGAGGAGGCAAAGCGGGAGCTCACCGACGAGGAGAAACGGCGGGACACCTACCACTACTTTGGCGAAGAGATCTTCCGCTACAGTCTCAAGCAGGCGGTGGAAGACGGCTACCTGGTCCCGTACCTTCTGGAGGAGCGGATCACCAACGTCGATGAAGAGGGTTTCGACGGTCCCGACGGCAAGCACTATACGACCGCCAACTTCGAGCGGGAGATCCGCATGCCCGACCGCACCCGGGCGATCGCCGAGGATCTCTGGTCCACTCTGGGGACCTACGGACTCCGGGACGAGAAGTCGATCGTCTTCTGTGTGGACGACACCCACGCGGCGTTCATGGCGGCGGAGCTGCGCCGTCTTTCGGGCGATCCCGACTACGCCGCCCGCATCACCCGGGCGGAGCGCAACAGCCGGCAGTTGGAACGTAATTTCGCGATCGTCGGACCCAGCAAACCACGGGTTGCCGTCACGGTGGACCTGCTGACTACCGGATTTGACGCCCCCGACGTCAAGAACGTCGTCTTTGTCCGCCCCCTGCGGAGCGCGATGCTCTACAAGCAGATGAAGGGCCGGGGCACCCGCCTCTGTGAGGATATCAACAAACGGTACTTCACGATCTTCGACTACTCCGGTGCCAGCCACCTGGAAGACGCGGAGTTTGACGGGCATCCCGCCAACCAGACCAAGGTGCCCAAGTCATCCAAGCCAAAAAAGAAAGGATCGGAACCGGAAGCAAAGCCGATCGGTGAGGGGATAGAGGTAGTCATCTCCGAGACCAACCGGTACGTCTGTCTTGCCGATGGGCGGCGTATTCCCTTCGAGGAGTATACGGAACAGTCGAGGGAGTTTATCCAGACGGTGGCGCCCCACAGTCTGGACGACCTTCTGGACCTATGGATCGGGAAGTCTACCCGCAAGGAGCTTCGGGACGAACTGCGGGAACAGGACATCTATCCCGCGGCGTTCCGCCACTTTCTGGATCTACCCACCACCGACGACGTGGATATCCTCGCCAAGATCGGCTTCAACCTGGTGCGCGTACCCACTCGGCACCAGCGGGTAGAGCGATTCTGGGATGACGATATCGACTGGCTCTACGCTTCGCACAGACAGACCCCAACCGTCTCCTTCCCCGACGCCGCCGACGTCGCGCCCGTGTACAGCACCGGTATGACCTACCAGTTCTGGCAAACCGCGCTGGACCATTACGCGCTTTTCGGTATCGACGACCTGGAAGAGGCGCGGACCTACAGTACGCCGCAGTTTTCTGAACAGTTCGGTAGTTTTCAACGGTTAACCCGGGAGTACGGCGGCGTGGCGAAACTCAAAAGCGACTTAGAATCGGTTAAACATCACCTCTACGTCCCCATGTCCGCGTAGAAAAGGAGCAGCGCAGATGAACACCACCGTAGACGCACGCCGCCAGGAAGTACAGCAGGCGGTCAAAAACGCATCGGACGAGCTCAACACCGCCGGGGTGGACGCCCGCAATTACGTAGAGCAATTGGCGTGGCTCTTCTTCCTGAAGGCCTTTGACGAAGCGGAAGCGCGCCGGGAGGAGGAGGCTGCTTTCGACGACGGGCACTACGAGCGGCGCCTCAGCGGTGAATTCGCATGGGCTTCCTGGTCCAAACGGAACCCCGACGACATGCTCAAGTTCGTCCAGGGTGAACTGTGGACCAAGCTTACCAGTCCCGACCCGTCGGAGGGGCTGGGAGACGACCTGCTGGCCCAGCGGTTCCAGCGCATCTTTTCCACCGTGCGCAACTACTGTCGCCAGGGGGTCACCTTTGCGCGGGTGGTCAAACAGGTTGACCGGCTTCACTTCTCCGACGACACCGACGTACACGTCCTGTCCGAGATCTACGAGGACCTCCTCAAGAAGGTTGCCGCCGACTCCGCCGGTTACGCCGGGGAGTTCTACACCCAGCGGCATATCATCCGGATGATGGTGGAGGTGGTACAGCCCAAGGCGGGAGAGCGCATCTACGACCCCGGCTTCGGCACCGCCGGTTTTCTGGGAGAGGCGGCGGAGTACATCCGGAAGCACAACGAGCTCTCCGGCCGCCAGCAGGAGCAGTTTCAGAAAGAGACCTTCTTCGGGGTGGAGATCAAACCGTTGACCTACCTCCTGGGGACGATGAACATGATCCTCCACGGGATCGAGGGCGCCAATCTTGCCATGGCCAACACCCTGGAGCTGCATACCCAGAACG
>CAYQRW010000142.1:0-9015 GCA_964419735.1 uncultured Spirochaeta sp. | reverse complement strand
GATAATATCGCGATTCTGAGAACTGAGAAGAACCTCTCCCCGGGACTACATCCCCGCTACTGGGAGACGATCCTGGGACGAAGAACCACACGTGACGTCCCAAGTGGTCAGGGTGTTACCTGGCACCACCTGCTCTCCTGAATTAGGTTATCTGCTGTGGACAAAAAAAACCGGGAGCGCGAAAATCCCCAAACGCGCTCCCGGTGACGGGATAAACAAAGCGGCATCCCGCAGATCACGATAGCCGCAGGTACGCCGGAAGTGATCCACCTCCAACGTCCTGCGGGGAATATACCGCTCCCCCCGTGGTCTCGTCAGTATCACGCCACGAATTTCCGCAGCACGGTGTGAAGAATTCCACCGTTGCGGTAGTACTGCACCTCTACGGGAGTATCGATTCGGCATATGGTATCAAAGGAGACCTTCTTTCCCTCGTCCGTGACCGCATCGACCCGCACGATCTGTTGCGGCTGAAGCGTATCGTCCACGTGCACCGTAAACGTCTCGAAACCGGTAAGCCCCAAGGAGTCCGCGGTGTCTCCGTCTTGAAACTGCAACGGAAGAACTCCCATTCCCACCAGGTTGCTCCGATGAATGCGCTCGAAGCTCTCCGCGATGACCGCTTTCACACCCAAGAGCTGGGTGCCCTTGGCCGCCCAGTCCCGGGAGGATCCCATTCCATAGTCCTTGCCTGCCAATACGATCGTAGGCACCTGTTGGTTCTTATAGCGCTCGGCGGCATCGTAGATACTCATAACCTCCCGCGTAGGAACGTGAGTGGTTACCGAGCCCTCGGTACCGGGGGCCATCTTGTTGCGAAACCGGATGTTGGCAAAGGTTCCTCGGGTCATAATCCGATCGTTACCGCGACGGCTTCCGTAGGAGTTGAAATCTTTGCGCTCTACCCCGTTATCCTTGAGAAAGTGTCCCGCGGGACTATCCGGAGCGATCGCCCCGGCGGGGCTGATATGGTCAGTGGTGATACTGTCTCCTGCCATGACCAGAACGCGGGCATCGGAGATCGGCTTGATCGGTTCCGTCTCCAGTTTCATGTCCATGAAGAACGGAGGCTCTTGAATATAGCTGGAGTCCGCCTTCCAGTCGTAAATTGCGGATCCCGCCGAGGGGATCGCATTCCACTGATCGTTGGAGTCCTCCAAACCGCTATAGCTTTCAATAAACGCCTTCCGGTCCAGCGCCTGTTGCACATACGTCTGCAGTTCGTCGGCAGAGGGCCAGATCTCGGACATATACACAGGCTTACCGGCGGTGTCGTATCCCAGCGGATCCGAGCTAAGATCGATATTCACCGTACCTGCCAGAGCGTAGGCCACCACCAGCGGGGGCGACATGAGGAAGTTGGCCTTGGTATGCGGGTTGATCCGTCCTTCAAAGTTTCGGTTGCCCGATAGCACCCCGGCCACTACTAGGTCGCCTTCTTCGATGCCGGAAGCGATATTTTCCGGTAGGGGACCGCTATTACCGATACAGGTGGTACAGCCGTAGCCCACCAGATAGAATCCCATCTGTTCCAGATAGTTCATGAGTCCCGTGCGCTGCAGGTACTCCGTGACGACCATTGAACCGGGAGCAAAACTGGTTTTGATCCACGGTCTCCGGCCCAGCCCGCGCTCCGCGGCCTTCTTGGCCAAGAGACCCGCCGCCAACAGCACGCTGGGGTTGCTGGTGTTGGTACAACTGGTAATCGCGGCGATCACCACATCCCCATGGGTCAGATCCTTCTTGGTACCATCCTCCAGCGTCACCGTGGCGGTCTTCTGAATCTCCGTTTCCGTCAGACCGTATCCGCGCTCTTCCACGGGAGCACGCATGAGCCGTTGCCACTCCTCCTTGACCGCGCTCACGGCGACGCGATCCTGGGGTCGCTTGGGACCGGCAATGCTGGCCTCCACCGAATCGAGGTCGAGCTGCAGGACCGCCTCGAACTCGGGGTCCGGCGTGTCGTCGGTACGGAACATCTCCTGCTCCCGGGCATACTGCTCTACGGTCCGAATTAGCTCTTCCTTACGACCGGTGGACCACATGTAGTCCAACGTCTGTTGATCTACCGGGAAAAATCCCATGGTTGCGCCGTACTCCGGCGCCATATTGGAAATGGTGGCGCGATCGGGAACGGTCATCTCACTGAGACCCGGGCCGAAGAACTCAACGAACTTGCCCACGACTCCGTGTTCTCGGAGCATCTGCGTAATGCGTAGCACCAAGTCGGTGGCGGTAATGCCGGGCCGCAACTTACCGGTAAGTTTGACCCCCACCACCGAGGGCGACAGAACGTATAAGGGCTGGCCCAGCATCGCGGCCTCCGCCTCGATCCCACCGACACCCCATCCGACGACGCCCAAACCGTTAATCATGGGGGTATGGCTATCCGTGCCTACCAGCGAATCAAAGTACGCCACCTTACCCCCGTTTTCTTCCCGCACCTGAACCACCTGTCCCAGGTACTCGAGATTCACTTGGTGACAGATGCCACTGGCGGGAGGTACCACGGAAAAGTTCTCCAGTGCTCCCTGTCCCCATCGCAGGAACTCATAGCGCTCTTTGTTTCGCTCAAACTCGATCTCGGCATTGCGCCGGAGCGCATCGGAGCTGTTGAAGAAATCAACCTGAACCGAATGGTCGATCACTAGATCCACCGGGAGCTGCGGGTTAATCTTGTTGGGATCACCTCCCAGGCGCGCCATGGCGCTGCGCATCGCCGCCAGATCGACCACGCTGGGAACTCCGGTGAAGTCCTGTAACAGGACCCGGGCCGGCTTGAAGGGGAGCTCATCCTTTTCCGGTTTGGCAGGATTGTAGGCACCGATTTTCCGGACGTGATCGGCGGTTACTTCATAACCGTCTTCGTTCCGAAGAATCGATTCCAACAGCACGCGAACCGAAAAGGGAAACCGTTTCACGTCGGTGAAGCCCTTCTTGGCAAACTCCGTGAGGCTGAAGTACTCTACCTCACCTAGAGCTGTTTTCATCGTTCGTTTCACATCGAAGCTATTACTTTGAGACGCATCACTCATTCCTTATTCACTCCTTACGGACGAATTATAGCGCTCCCTGCAGGTGGTCGACTACCCGTATCCTTAGTGCTATAGTCGGCTTCGGAGGTTACATGGCTACGAGCATAAACGAAGATATGCAGACCTTGCGACATCTGTACAACACGATGGTTACCGCCCGTGAAATGGATCTCATTGAACAGAGCTACACCTCGCGGGGAGAGGCGTTTTTCCACGTATCCGGAGCCGGTCATGAAGGTTCCGTCGCCCTCTTTCCGCACCTCACCGACGCGGATTGGCTGCACTGTCACTATCGGGACAAGGCGCTGATGCTGGCCCGTGGTATTACCCCGGAGATGTTCTTCCTCAGCTTGTTTAACAAGGACGCGTCTCACAGCCGTGGACGCCAAATGAACGCTCACATGAGCTCCCCGGAACACAAGATCCTGAGTATCGTCGGCCCCGTGGGCAATAGTGCCCTCCAGGCGGTGGGCGTGGCGGAATTGATCAAGGATCAACCGGAACGCCCCTTTGTGCTGTGTGCCCTGGGGGAAGGCACCACCCAGGAGAGCGAGGTCATTGAGGCGATCGGCCACGCCGTCCGGGAGAACCTGCCGGTCCTGTTTATGGTTCAGGATAACTCCTTTGCGATTAGCACTAAGACTCGTGGACAGACGTTCTATTCCCGTCCTCAAGGTGATGCCCATGAGTTCTATGGGATACCGATCACCCGCATTGACGGGCGCAATACCGCCACGGCGATCGAGGCGTTTGCTCCGGTGGTGGCCGCCCTGCGGGAGACACGGGGTCCCCAGATCGCCATCTTCCACGTGGAGCGGCTACACAATCATACCAACGCCGACGACCAGCGGCTGTACCGCACCTCGGAGGAAATCGAGTCGGTGGCTCAGTCCGGTGATCCCGTGGTGATTCTTCGTCGAGAACTGGTGAGCTCCGGCATTTCCGAGGATGAACTACGCGGTGAAGAGGATAGAATCCGCTCCGCGTTGAAGGAGGCCGCCCGGTCGGCCCAAATGAGCGCCGAGCCCACTCCCACCACCGGAGCCAAGGCCCCCCTACCGGCCACACTCACCGATCCCTCAGTTGAATACACCGGCAGCGGTGATCGGGAGCTGGTCATGTTGGAAGCTATTCGCGACGTCCTGGACGCTCGCCTCGCCGCCGATGAGCGGGTGACGCTTTTCGGTGAGGATATCGAGGACCCCAAGGGAGATGTGTTTGGAATAACGCGTGGCCTGACGCAGAAGTACGGCGCCCGTGTCAAAAACAGTCCCCTCAGCGAGTCCCTGATCGTGGGCGTTTCGGTAGGGCGCGCCCTGGCCGGCGGACGGCCGGTGGCGTTCTTGCAGTTTGCCGACTTTCTTCCCATCGCCTATAACCAGATCTTTGCGGAGTTGGGTAGCATGTACTGGCGAACCGATGGGGGCTGGCAGGTGCCCGTGATCGTCATGGTTACCGCCGGAGGCTATCGCCCAGGGCTGGGCCCGTTCCACGCCTCCACCTTGGAAGCGTTGGTGGCTCATACTCCCGGCGTCGACGTGTACATGCCCTCCGACGCCGGAGACGCCGCGGGCCTGCTTAATGCCGCGTTCGAATCCGAGCGTCCCACGATCTTCTTCTACCCCAAGAACCAGTTGAATGACCGCTCCCGTGCCACCAGTCGGGACGTGGCGCAACAGCTCGTCCCACCGGGACGGGCGCGTTTCGTGACTCGGGGAGATGATCTCACGATCGTGGGGTATGGAAACACGATGCCCCTGGCGGCGCAGGCGGTGGCGCAGCTGGAGAAGCTCGGCGTGGGAGTCGATCTGATCGATCTGCGAAGCCTGGCGCCGTGGGATGTGGAGAGCGTGGTGGCCAGTGTCGAGCAGACCGGCCGGCTCATCGTGGCCCACGAGGACAACCACACCGCCGGATTCGGGGCGGAGGTGGTTTCCACCGTGGCTGAGCGCAGCCGCCGGCATATTGCCGCCCGCCGCGTGACGCGCCCCGATACCTACGTACCGTGCAACTTCGGCAATCAACTGGAGGTGCTACCTTCATACAAGCGTATGCTCGAGACCGCGGTAGACCTGTTGGGAGGGTCGGTTCTCTGGAAGCAGGAGAGCGCCGGAGAGACGGGAGTCTTTGATGTGGAAGCGATCGGTTCCAGCCCCAGTGATGAGACCGTCTCCATGGTGGAATGGTCCGTGGCAGTTGGGGATACCGTGGAAGAGGGAGATCTCCTGGCGGAAGTGGAAGCTGACAAGGCTGCGGCGGAGTTGAAATCCCCCGTCTCGGGAACGGTAGATCAGCTACTCATCGGCGTGGGAGATAGCGTCCCCGTAGGCACCCCGATCGCCAAGATCCGCACCGCCGCCGGGGGCCCGGTCCACGTGAAGCAGTTAACTCGAGAGAATCCGGGGGAGCCGGTGATCACTGGAATAGCAGTAACCTCCGGCGGTGCGCAGACCTTGGCCGGCGGTTCTACTACTGCTCGCACAACCGATACCACCCGCACCAGTCTAATGGCCGGAGTTGCAGTGCGTAAGGGCTCTCGGATCGTGGAAAATGCCGAGATCGAGACGATGGCGCCCGACTGGAGCGCCGCCGATATTGCGAAGCGTACCGGCATCGAACGGCGCCCGTGGGTAGCCGAGGGTGAAACGGTGCTGACGCTGGCCACCGATGCAGCTTGCGCTGTCTTGGAGCAGACCGGTCTCACGGCCACCGATATCAGTATGATTATCTTTGCCACCGGCACCCCCTCCAGCACTACCCCGTCGATGGCGGCGCTGTTGCAGCACCAACTCTCTCTCTCTACCGGCGGAGTCGAGCTCACCTGTCCCGCGTACGATATCAATGCCGCCTGTGCGGGCTATATCTACGGGCTCCAGCAGGCTTGGGACTATTTGAGTAATTCACCGCAGGATCTCATCCTTTTGGTGACCAGTGAAGTCTTGAGTCCTCGGTTGGATATGAACGACGTGGGTACCGCGCCGATCTTCGGAGACGCGGCGACCGCTACCGTTCTGGGAGGCTCGTTATCGCCCGTGGCGGACCGGGCGGTGGCGGCGGTGGATCGTCCGGTGATCGCCGCCAAGGGAGAATCGGGGGACGCCCTGCGGGTGCCGTCGGAGACGGAGCTTCCCGTTACCATGGATGGTCCTAAGGTGTATCTGGAAGCGGTCAAGGCGATGATGGAGACGCTCAGCGCCAGCGCCGAGAACGCTGAGCTACGACCGGACAGCCTCGATCTCTACGTACCACACCAGGCGAATCAGCGGATCATTAACGCGATCCGCCAACGGATGAAACTCGAGCCGCATCGCATGTACAGCAATATTGCCGATAACGGGAACACCTCCTCCAGCACGATACCGCTCTGCCTCGCGGAGCTGTTACCGGAACACACCGCCGGAGAATACTGGGGGCTCACCGCATTTGGCGGCGGGTTTACCTATGGGGCAACGTTACTGCGGACGCTCTGACCCCTACGGAGGGTGTACCGCAACGTTGCGCGTGCGCGCTCCCTCATAGCTCCTGGTTCCGGGTGCCCCGTTGGTGGCGCCCTTCGGTTAGCTCTATGACGCGGGCAAAAAGAAGCCCCGGGGCAAAGGAGGTAAAATCCCCGGGGCAAAATTGCGGTGCTCGTGTGCGTTGTCACCCTTTATAACAACGCTCCCCGCCGACGGTTACACGGCGGCAGAAATCTTTTTCACCGAGAGGCGATTTCTTCGGTGATCAGTTCCGGCGGGGATTCGCCGTCAGGAACGAAAACCATCGCCGCCGAGTTCATGCAGTACCGTAGACCGGTGGGATCCGGCCCGTCCGGGAAAACGTGTCCCAAGTGTGATCCACTCAGACTATCCACCACTTCTACCCGCACCATTCCGTAGCTCGTATCCAAGCGGTAGCGTACCGCCTGCGGTTCAATCGGTTCCGTGAAGCTTGGCCAGCCGGTACCCGATTCGAATTTAGTGTCGGAATGAAACAGAGGTTCCCCGGTGGCCGCGGAGTAGTACGTCCCCGACTCTTCCACCTCCAGGAGCTCTCCCGTGAACGCGCGCTCCGTCCCATGTTCTCGCAGAATGAAATACTGGAACTCCGTGAGGCGGGCGCGCCAGTCGTCCTCCGAGAGTTCCACCGGAAAGGACTCCGGCGCCGGGAATTGCTCCACCAGTTCTCGCTCATTGGGGGTGAGATAGGCGAGCAGATCTTCATCTTGGCCCTGACCACTTTCGGATGTGTTCCCCATCAGGCTTCCCTCGCCGTTCTGCTGCGAGACCGCTTCCCCTTGTCCCGCAGCGCCCACTAGGGACAGGCCAAACACCGTGGTAAGTATCAGCACAGACATGTAACGTCTGGATTGCATCGCAAGTTCCTCCTACCACAGAGATACCAAGGATTTCTTGAGAAGGCAAATCAGGTATGCGCTTCGGTGAAGCTGTGAAAGTCGAGGGCCTCTATATAATCCGCCAGAACGAGGGCGCACCGGCGCAGTTCAGCGAGTCCCTCCTCCGCAGTCTTACGATCCTCGTCGGCACAGGCATCCTCCACCGCCTTCGCGGCATCCCCCAATTCCTGGGCGTACAGATTCCAGGCGCCACCCTTTATCGCATGCGCCACGACGCGGGCATCGGCGATCTTGTCTTCCGTGAGAAACGCCTCCACCTCACCGATCTGGGACTCCAGGCGCTGCGCAAATTTGCGGATGACCCGTTCAGTTGTAGCTGCATCTCCCATAAACGCCCCGATCGCCTCATAGATATCGATCGGAGACGTCTCGTCCGCCGCGTCCACCTCGTCCACGACGGCCGCCTCCGGGATGTCCTGGGAGTCGAGTTCTTCTGGAAGTTCCTCGAGGGCCGCCGGTGCGGCAGTCGCAAACACGCCCTGTTCGCGGAGCCGCGCAATGGCGGCTTCAATGTCGGACTTCTTGAACGGCTTGGACATGTATTCGTTCATGCCAACCCGGATACACCTATCTCGATCTCCGGAGAGCGCGTTCGCCGTGACCGCAATGATCGGCACGTTATATCCCAAATCACGGAGACGAGTGGTGGCATCGTACCCGTTGAGGTTGGGCATCTGGACATCCATAAAGATCAGGCCGATCCCGGGATCGGCTTTAATCGCCTCCACCGCCTCTATCCCATCCGAGGCTACAACGGTGGTGAATCCCTGTTTCTCAAGGATCGTCTGGAAGAGTTGCTGGTTCACGAAATGGTCTTCCGCGACAAGCACCTTCTTTGGAAGCACGTCACCGTCGCCTGCAAGTGTTTCGACTTCTATCGGCTCACCATCGATCGCCTCCAGCTCTTCGATGTCACCGGCGAAGACCGTCTCGATAGCAGATGCCAGTTCCCGCATCTTCACCGGCTTGTTGATATACGCATCAAACCAGCGGAGAAGCTTCATCTTGGCATCGCCGGTGCTTAGGCCGGTGGGACTCATAAGGACGAGAGGCGTTTTCTCCGCTAGAGGATCATTGCGAACCTCCGATGCCAACTGCCACCCGTCCATATCGGGCAGACGTAGATCGATCAACACCAAATGGAAGGCAGTGTCGTCACTGACCGCCTGCGTCATTCGCTCCAGTCCCGATGCTGCCGAGCGTTCGATAGTGACCGACGAGCCCCACCGCTGCAGATACTCGGAAATCACCCCGGCACTATCCTGATTATCATCGATAATCAACGTTCGAAAATCACCGTGAATTGAAGTGGGGGGATTAACGGCTACCGTGTTCGCGCTGCTGCCCTCTAGGGGAAGCGTAAACCAGAAGTTGGAACCGAGCTGAGGCTTGCTCTTAACCCCAATCCTTCCGTTCATCATTCCCACCAGGTCCCGCGAGATCGAAAGCCCCAGCCCCGTTCCCCCAAACTTACGGGTCATGGAGGCATCAACCTGACTAAACGGCTGAAACAGTCGATCCTGTCGGTCCTTTGCAATTCCGATCCCCGAGTCCTTGACCTGAACCAGAATGTTGTGGGCACCC
>CAYQRW010000141.1:2361-9019 GCA_964419735.1 uncultured Spirochaeta sp. | reverse complement strand
ACCTCAGAGCTCCGTTGAAGTTCCTGGTGCAGCTCGGCGCCGGTACGCTGGTCGCGCTGTCCGGCGCCCTGTTGCGGGTCATCGAACTACCCTGGATCGGCTCGGTGGAGCTGCCGTTCTGGCTGGCCTTTGCGTTTACCATTCTGTGGGTGGTTTCGATTTCCAACGCGGTCAACTTGATCGACGGCGCCGATGGCCTCGCCGGTGGGGTGGCGCTGATCGCCGCCTTGTTCATGGGGATTATCGCCCTGGGCCAGGGAAGCCTGGTAACAGCCGTTCTCGCGTTTGCCGTGGTGGGAAGTCTGGCGGGATTTCTTGTGTATAACCTTCCCCCGGCCAAGATCTTCATGGGGGACAGCGGATCGCTGAGCCTGGGCTTCATTCTGGCGGTGCTCCCGCTGCTGGGGCTTCAACGGGGCGAGCCCGGCTTCATGGCGGTAGCGCCGTTCCCGGTGCTTACTCTGCTCTACATTCCGATCGTGGACACGCTGCTGGCGATTATTCGCCGGCTCAGTCGGGGATTACCGGTACACTCCGCCGATCGTGAGCATATCCACCACCGTCTCATCGACCGTGGCGTACGGGGACGGCGCCTGTTGTCGGTCATTTATGGGATGATGGTGGTGTTCGGGTTCGTGGCTACCGCCTGGTACGAGATATCCCACGGCCCCGCCGCGATTCTCGCGGGGGCGGTGTGGGTCACCGTTCTGATTATTATTATCGTCCTCGGTAACCATGACCGGCCGGCGACGTAGCGCCTACTCCAGCCCGTACTCCACGATCTTCCGGTGTAACGTCTTGCGCCCGATAGCCAGCACCTCGGCGGTACGCGTCTTGTTTCCGTTACATGCCGCCAGCGTGGACCTGATCACCTCCCGCTCAGCTTCATCCAAACGGCTCCCCACGGTAATGGTGATCGAGTCTCCCTCATCCGCCCCCTGACTGACCGATGGGGGCAGATCATCCACGGTGATATAGGTGTTCTTGGCCATCACCACCGCGCTTTCAATGCTGTTGCGAAGCTCCCGGATGTTCCCCGGCCAGTGGTACTTGTGCAGCACTGAGCGAGCGCGCGCGTCGATGCCCTCCACCGGCTTGTTGTTCTCCTTGGCAAACTCCTTAATGAACGCGGCCGTGAGGAGCGGAATATCCTCCTTGCGCTCGCGAAGCGGAGGTACATGGATATTGACCACGTTCAGCCGGTAGAAGAGATCCTCCCGGAAGCGGCCGGACTCGATCTCCTGCCGCAGATCGCGGTTTGTGGCGGACACGATGCGCACGTCCACCGTGAGCGTGTCTTCGCCCCCCACCCGTTCAAACTGCTTCTCCTGCAGTACCCGCAGAATCTTGATCTGCACGCTCTGATTGATCTCTCCGATCTCGTCGAGGAAGATCGTGCCGGTATGGGCCAACTCAAAACGTCCCCGCTTGCGACCGATCGCGCCGGTGAACGCTCCCTTCTCGTGCCCAAAGAGTTCGCGCTCCAGGAGTGATTCTGATAGCGCCGCGCAGTGCACTTTGACCAGCGGGTTTTCAGGACGATCCGACAGCCGATGGATCGCGTCGGCCACCAGCTCCTTGCCCACGCCGCTTTCCCCGGTGATCAGCACCGACGCTTTGGTGGGGGCCACCTGGCGAACGACGTCCATCAGCCGCTGCATCTCTGAACTCTTGCCGATGATCGCCGACGACTGCCGCTGCGAGTCCAGCTCCTGTTGCAGCTGGCGGTGCTGCAACACCAGTTCCCGAGTGGAAAGCGCACGCTTGGCCAGGAGGGAGAGACGCTCCAGCGATACCGGTTTCGTGAGGAAGTCGTAGGCGCCATCCCGCATCGCCTGGACCGCGGTCTCAATCGTGCCGTGGCCGGTGAGAATGATCACCGGTACCGTGGGATACTGGTCCACCACCTTTCGCAGCAGTTCCTCGCCGGAGACGCGGGGCATCTTGAGGTCGGCGATTACCAGATCAATCTCCTCCTCCTGCATCGTATCCAGCGCTTCCTGACCATCCCCGGCAAGGAGCGTTCGATACCCGTCCAGTTCCAGAGCACGCCCGAGCCCGGCGCGGATGTTCTTCTCGTCATCAACGATCAGAACGTTGAACGTCACGATTCGTCTCCTTTCCACCCGAGAAGGTGCTGTTCACGCTGAGGAAGCGGCAGCGTGATCGTGAAAGTGGTGCCGTGCCCTTCTTTTGAAATGACGGAGATATCCCCCATGTGCTCTTTGACCACCTTGTATACCAACGTGAGCCCGATACCACTACCGAAATCCTTCGTGGTGAAGTAGGGCTCAAAGATCTTATCTCGCACCTCGGGATTCATTCCCACACCGTTGTCACTGATCCGCAGCAGCACCTGGTCACCTCGGGTCTGCGTGCTCACGCGGAGCATGCCCCCGTCGGGCATGGCGGAAATCGCGTTCTTCACCAGATTCATCATCGCCTGTTTGAGGTACTTCGGATCCAGTTTCAGCTGCGGCAGATCCTCGTCCAAGTCTCTCACTACCTCAATGCCCGCCTGTTCCAGCTCATACTGCACAAATCCCAGCAGGTCGGAGATAAGCGTATTAAGATCACCGTCCTCGAGTTTGGTATCCATTGGACGCACGGCAAAGAGGAAGTCTACTACGATCCGGTTGAGCCGTTCGATTTCTTCATCTATCACGGTGAGATAGGAGTTGATCCGCTCCGCCTCCTCCGAATCCAATCGCGCCACCAGTTTCTGAATGAGCTGGTTGTGGATTCCGATGGAGCCCAGAGGATTCTTGATCTCATGCGCTACCCCGGCAGCGAGGGTGGTGAGACTGGCCAGACTCTCCGCCCTCCGCAGCCGCGCTTCCCGACCACGCTTCTCCGAGATGTCCACCAACTGCAGAATATTCCCTCTAATGTGGCCGGCCTGGACCAATGGAATCAGACTACAGGAGAGAATCCGAGTAGTCCCTCCATGATCTAACGCGAACTCCTGGTCAGTGACGGATTCATCGTTTTCCAAGGTGGTATACACGAAGTCACTGATATCCTGGTCGGCGATCACATCCCACAGGGGCCGGTCGCCGATAATCCGCCCCGAGGCGAGCGGAATCAGCCGCTCCGCCGCCTTGTTCACGAGAATCAGCCGGTGTTCCTCATCGGTGACCAGCACGCCATCGTTCATACTGTCCAGGACGACAGCCAAACGTTCATTCTCGGCGGCCACCGTCTGGAGCAACTGCTCCAACTGCTCACTGTCCAGCTTGGAAAGTTTCTCGAGCGCCCGGCGTACAAAGCCTCTCATACCGGCCCCCGCATCGTTCGGCTCATGGAAATCAGGAGGCTTTCGATGACCGAAACCGGGTTCATGTTGCGGGTGGTAATTCGATCCCAGTGGAGGCGCACCTGATCTGCCAGGGCCGCCGTCTGCGCCACATCGGCCGCGCTATCCCCTTCCCGCAGCGATCCACGGAGCTCCTCCAGCAACGCGTCCAGCAAGTATTCCGCCGCCTTCCGGGGCGGCCCCTGGGAGAGCTGTTCCCGCAGCGTCACCTGCAGCCGGGCCACTCCACCCGGTTGGGGTAAGGCGTGAAAGATCTCCCGACTTACCTCGCGCCAGCCCAGCGCCGCGGTACTGCTCCGCCGAAAGAACGGCTGCAGCAGCGGTTGTTCCGGGTCTTCCACCCGGTAGATTTTCTCCTGAACCAGTTGCTGCACCTCCGGGGAGCGCTCCGGCAGGTTATAGATGCGCAGGCGAGAGAGCACCGTGGGGATGACCGCTGTCCTGCGGGAGGTAGTGAAAACGATCGTTAGTCCCGGCGGCGGCTCTTCCAGGAGCTTGAGCATCGCGTTCCGGGCGCCCTCCTGCAGTTGGTGCGCCTCCTCAACGATCAGCACCTTGGCCCCCGCGGAGGAGGACATGTGCGCCCAGGAGGAGATCGCCCGCACCAGATCCACGGGAACCGGATCATGGGGGAGCTGCTGCTGGAGCTTTGCCGCCTGGGTATCGATCGTGTCCAGCACCACCTGAAACTCGTTCGGTGAGAGCTGCGTCCACGGTGCGTCCCGGTGATCCGCCGGTTCGATCTGTTCTAACGCCTCTTCCAGCGCGGTCATCGCCGACTCAACTTTCTTCAGTCGAGAATCAGGCCACAGGAACGCGTCAAATCTTCGCACAAGCTTGCGCACCGCCCGGACCAGGAGAAACGCCGTCCCCGCCCTCGCCTCTCGCTGAAACGCCGCGCGCGCGGCGGAGATCTCCAACTCGAAGTAGCGATCTCCGGCAAGCACGGTGTCGCGGTGCTGCAATCCGCGTTGCAAACGGCACGACCGGCAGGAGCACCCCCACTGCCCCGCCTCATGGCACGTGAGCACACGGGCCAGTTCCAGGGCCACCGAGGACTTTCCGCCATACCGTGGCCCAGCGAGCATGATCGCCTGGGGAAGCCGCTGGTGCTCCACATCTCGAGTGAGATCTGCCACCACCGCTTCCAGTCCAACAATATTCTCGAACATCAGATCCCCATATCCAGCGCCCGCTCCGCATACGGCAGCAACGGAATCAAAAAGCGGGAAATTTCGCTCTCCATGAGCATCCGTTCGACATCGAAAAACGGCTGCACCTGCAGTAGCAGCACCAGCACGAAGACGAGAAACAAGCCCTCCGCGATGCCGAGGAAGAACCCCAGGGCGCGATCGAGGCTTTCCAGATTGATACGCTCGATAAGTCTGTTCAGGGCGTTTTCAAACAGCTTCACCACCACGTAGACGATCAGAAACAACCCCAGAAAGGCCACGACCTGTGACCACGTGCCGCCCCCGAGATACGGGTGGAGCACCTGCGCCGCGATTCCGGAGAACAGGACGGCGATAGCGATACCCAAGATGATCGCCGCCATGGAGAGAAACTCGTGCACGAATCCACGAATCCCCGCCCGCAGCGCGGCAAAGGCGATGAGAATGAGAAACACGATGTCCAGTCCGCTGAGTGCAATATCCATACTTTCCTTCTCGTCCTTAAGGTATCGCTCTCGATTGATCAGGGCCAGGCCCGGCCGCCCCCAGCAGACGTTCCACCTCGCCGGCAATTCGTGCCGCCGCCCCTTCCGCGCCCCAGGACTCCGCGGAGCGGGTCATCTGATCCCGTTGCTGGGGATCGCGTATCACCCCCCGCACCGTCGACAGAAACTCCGCTCCCGAGAGGGCGGGATCATCGAGCACCAGCGCTGCTCCGGAGGCGGCGTAGCGGGCGGCATTTCTCAGTTGATCACCGCGAGAAGCCCCCTGGGAAAGGGGGATTAGCACTGCAGGCCGGCCACACACGGCGATCTCCCAGATCGTTCCCGCCCCGGCGCGGGCGACGACCAGATCGGCCCGCCGCATAAGCGACGGGAACAGTGCAGTGAACCCAGGAGCACCGAAGTATCGTCCCGGTATCGCCCTCGCGGCAATCGCCGGAATCATGTCGATGCTGTGGGCTCCCGTCTGGTGCACAACTACCGCCTCCCGGGTGAGTTCCGCGATCGTCTCCTCCACCAAGAGATTCACTTGGCGAGCTCCCAAAGACCCCCCCGTAACGAAGATCACCGGGAGCTCCGTCTCCGGCAACCCCACCTGACTCAGGATCCCCGCGGTAGGCGCGGTGTGGAACTCGCGGCGCACGGGGTTGCCGGTGACCGCGATCTTGGATTGCAACCGGCTCCGGAACGCCCCCCGTGTTTCGGCGTAGGGTACCAGGATTCTGGCTGCCAGGGGAGCGGTCAATCGCGTCGCAAGCCCTGGGTCGGCGTCGGACTCGTGAATAACCACCGGCAGGCGCAAGAGATAGGCGGCGGTCACCACCGGCACCGCCACGTATCCGCCTTTCGAGAAGACAACCTCCGCTCCCAGGCGCCGGAGCAGACGGTACGCGGCGAGAATACCAGCCAGCACCCGAAACACGTCTAAAACGTTTTCCAGATCGAAGTAGCGGCGCAGTTTACCGGCAGGAATGGCGTGGTACGGGACCCCCGCACCGGCCACGATGCGTCGCTCCACCCCCCGTCGCGACCCGATCCAGCGGACCTGGACCTGCAGCGCCTCCGGCAGGGAGGAGAGAACCGCGAGTCCCGGATATACATGGCCCCCGGTGCCTCCACCGGTGAAAACGATTGTGCTCATAATGTTGTTTCGTGGCCGGTAACGTAGTACCGTACGGTACCATGCGAATCTGGTCATCTGCAATTCTGGCTGTTCTTCTTTTTGCTGTTCTTCTTTTTGCTATTCCCGGTGGAACCTTCGCGCAGAATGGAGACGCGCCCCGAGAACTCACCAATGATGAAAGCAACTTCTATGAGGACCAGGTCCACATGGATCTTGCTCCAGACTCTCCCTTTACCGAGGATATCAGGGCCGGTTTGCAAGCGCTGAATCCACGTATCGGAATCGAGATCGCCCTGTCCATTCCGGTAACGGAGCAGGCGTTCACGGAGGAAGGGCGCCTGGCGATGTACAACATCCTCCGCAGCGTCAGCACGATGGAGGGGCTGGAGTACTACTCCGCCAGCGACGAAGAAATGCAGATTTTCTATCACGAGAGCTACGCCGTGGAGGGACCCGACGGGGACACGCGCATCCCGGACCCAGTGGTGGAACGCATTCCCCGGGAGTCGGAACTGTGGGCGTTCCAGCGCGACGGCTCCTTCGG
>CAYQRW010000141.1:0-2261 GCA_964419735.1 uncultured Spirochaeta sp. | reverse complement strand
TTCCTAACAATCACCTCATCTCGCGCGTATTTGATGGCACTTGAAAGCCGCAAGGCTTATCACACGATCATTCCTCAAGGGGGGAACACAGATGAAACAGATGAGTACGATATTGGCGATGCTCCTGGTAGCGGGAATCGCGTTTGCCGGCGGACAGCAGGAAGCGGCCGAAGAAGCGGCTGAGAGCGCCGCCACCGGATGGGAGTGGGTCATTGATGAGGGAGACTTCCCGCAGGTCAACGCGCTGGAAGTTGAAGGACCGGTAAACACCGCCGGTAGCTCTACGGTGTTTCCCGCCGCCGAGTACCTGGCAGCGATGTTCCAGGATGAAGGCTATAGCGGAAACATCACGATCGACAGCATCGGATCCGGTGGTGGGTATGAGCGGTTTGCCGCCGGCGAAAGCGACGTTTCCAACGCCAGCCGTGCCATTCGCGACAGTGAGGTTGAGGCGATCCGTGAAATCGGACGTGAACCGATCGAGTTCCGCATCGGCACCGACGCCCTGGCGGTCGTGGTCAACCCCGAAAACGACTGGGTAGACGATGCCAGCATTGAGGACCTTGCCGAGATCATGACCGCCGAGCGATGGAGCGACGTGAACCCCGACTGGCCCGACGAGGAAGTTCAGCGGTTCATTCCCGGCACCGACAGCGGTACGTTCGACTACTTCGTGGAGACGGTGTTCGAGGAAGACGAAGAGCCGCTTCTGGCCGCGCCCAACACACAGCTCTCGGAAGATGATAACATCTTGGTTCAGGGCATTTCCGGCAGCCCCTACGCCATCGGATTCTTTGGATACGCCTACTACGAAGGTGAGAGCGACAACTTGAAGATTCTGAGCATCGAAGGTGTCGAAGCCAATACCGAAAACGTGGACAACGGCAGCTATCCGATCGCCCGTCCCCTGTTCATGTACAGTGACGCCGGCATCATGCGCGAGAAGCCGCAGGTTGCCGCCTGGTTGGCGTACGTACTGAACAACGCGGAAGAGGGCATGCTGGGAGTCGGATACTTCAAGGCTCCCGAAGCCGCCATCGACGGCGCCAAGCAGAGCTGGCTGGACGCGGTGGGAGATATGTACTGAGCTGATCCTCTGATCAGGATAGTATATTCTTAACCCTGACTTTGTAACACGATCGGGAGGAGTCCACTGGACTCCTCCCATTTTGTAAACGGAGGACCTATGTCGGATTCACGCGTGGAGACACCGAAGAAGATCGATTTCTCCCGCAAAACGCGCCCTCATGAACAAGCTATCCAGTGGTTTCTGTTCCTCTGTGCAGCGTTGTCAATTCTGGTGACGATCGGCATCGTCTATGAACTCCTGAAGGAATCGTGGCTCTTCTTTGGCGACCCTGAGGTGAGTCTCTGGGAATTCGTCTCCGGAACGGAGTGGCAGCCGGTAATCGGTCAGCTCGGAATCTGGCCGCTTCTTTCGGCAACGCTCATGACCAGTTCTATCGCCATGCTGGTGGCGTTTCCCCTGGGACTCATGGTCGCCATCTATTTGAGTGAGTATGCTTCACCCCGCGTGCGGGGAACACTGAAGCCGATCCTGGAAGTACTCGCCGGGATTCCCACGGTGGTATACGGGTACTTCGCCGTCACGTTCATGACGCCGGTGCTGCAATCGATCTTCGGCAGAGATATCGTCGACGTCTACAACACCGCCTCCGCGGGAATCGTCATGGGAATTCTCATTCTGCCGCTGATCTCCTCGATGACGGAGGATGCGTTGAGTGCGGTGCCAAGAAGCTTGCGAGAGGCATCGTTTGCGCTGGGGTCCACCAAAATGGAAACCTCCATGCAGATCGTACTGCCGGCAGCGTTTTCCGGAATTGCTGCTGCCTTTATCGTAGCGCTCTCCCGCGCGGTGGGAGAGACGATGATCGTCGCCCTGGCGGCGGGCGCGGGACCAAACTTCACTCTCAATCCCTTTGAAGGCGCGGAAACGCTCACCGGATACATCGTGCGTATTAGCGGTGGAGACATCAGCTACAACTCGATTGACTACAACAGTATCTTCGCCCTGGGATTGGTGCTGTTCCTGATCACGCTCACGCTCAACATCATTAGCCGGCGGATCGTTGAAAAATACCGGGAGGTGTACGAATGAACTCAGCCCCGGAACAGCACATCACCCATCGCCATGAGGAGATTATGGCCAACCTTCAGCGACGCCGACTCCGTGGCAAGGTGTGGCAGGTACTGTTCTACCTGGCAACCTCGATCGCGGTGCTGGCGCTGGTAGTGTTGCT
>CAYQRW010000140.1:0-9075 GCA_964419735.1 uncultured Spirochaeta sp. | reverse complement strand
CCGTGACGCTCACCGAGGTTCACACGCCCGCCGGCTGGAAGGGAAGCGCCCAGGGACGGGTTGCTCTCATCTGGTCCGGTGGTGAGCACCTCACCACCTTCGGAAACGAACACACGTCAGTTCCCCAGCGGGGAGACGAGGTGGAGGTACGCGGTACCTGGTCTGACGGGGCACGCCCCATTATTTGGGCGGAGAGCTCCGACATCCGCGTTGAACCCGCCGCCGGGCTGCGATCGATCTTGCGCCGGGAGGCGCGGGAGTTCGTTCGGCGACGGCTTGCCCGGCTTCCCCACGACGCGCATACGATGGCTCTGGCGTTATTGCTCGGAACCCGGGGAGAGATGTCGCCGGAGATGATCGCGGGAGTCCGAGGGGCCGGCGCATCCCATGTCATCGCGCTCAGCGGGATGCACCTGGGGGTGTTGGCCCTGTTGCTGACCAAAATCACCGCACGAATCGGGTCACCACGGCTACGACGGTTCGCGGTGGCGCTGGCGTTGTGTGGGTATGTGTGGATCGCAGGCTGGATACCGTCGCTGGTGCGGGCGCTGATCCTGGTGGGGGTGGTGCTGGTCTCCGTGGATCGTGATCGGAGCCTCCCGCCGGCGGTCATGCTGAGTCGTTGCGTGCTGTTGACGGCGCTGGTAGCTCCAGGCATGGTGGCGGCGTTAGGATTTCAGTTGTCGGTGTGGGCGTTGGTGGGGCTCTTCTTTTTGTCTCCGCGCCTGGTGGAGCGCATATCCGCCGTAGTTCCGTATCCGGTCGCCGGATACGTAGGAGTCACCTTGGGACCGCTGATTTCAACGGCGCCGATCTCTTTGGCGGTGTTTGGTACCGTGTATCCGGTGGGGTTGCTCGCGGCGGGCGTTTTGGCGCTCCTGGCGGTGGTACTGATGTGGGGCAGCCTGGCATTTGTCCTTCTGGCGCCCGTTCCGGTGGCGGGGTCGCTCCTCGCTGAAGCGCTGGCTGCAGTGACCCGAGCGTTCTTGCAGCTGAGCACGCTGTTTGCCACGGTGCCCGGTATCGATCTCACCGAGTCGGGTGGGCTGATTTCCGCGGCGGGGTGGTGTACACTGCTCATCGCCGGAGGGGTACTGGCGATATACCTGGCGCGGCGGCACCACCGTACCGTGCGCCGCTTTCTGGAGTTCCACGATCAACCACAATTCGATTTCTGATATCCAGGCGCTCCTGGAAACGAACGGTCTCACGCTGAAGAAGCGATTCGGTCAGAACTTTCTCGTCGATGCCACCGCTCGCCGACGCATCACCGCTACCATTGGCGATGAACTGGGGCACCACGCCGAATCCACCGGCGAACTGTGGGAGATCGGACCGGGAATCGGGTCCCTGACAACTGAACTGCTGGAGTTGAATCGGCCGATGCGCCTGTTCGAGATCGACCACGGTCTGATTCGGGTGCTGCGGGACCAGTTTGGAGGCGCGGTACCGATCGAGGAGGGCGACTTCGTGCGGACGGTGGCGGCGTTAGAACGCGAAACTCCCGCGGCGATCGTAGGCAATCTTCCCTACTACAGCGCCAGCTCCATGGTGGCGAGAATCATAGAATCCGACCTGGCCGTCCCGGTTATGGTGTTTCTGGTACAGGCGGAACTGGCGGATCGCATGGAGGCTGCGGTGGGAGGCAAGGACTATAGTGCACTCTCGGTGCTGGTGCAGAGTCACTATACCGTGTACTCCGCCTTCCATATTGGCGGTGCCGCGTTCTATCCGCGTCCCCGGGTGGGGTCCACGGTGATCGTCATGCGTGCCGTAGAGGATCGACCTCCCCGGAGCATGGCGCTTCGTACCTCGTATATCGCCCGCCGCGCGTTTGGTCAGCGACGAAAGACGCTGCGCAACACGCTGCGACCGTACCTGCAGGCCCTCGAGGCGGAGGGGATCGATCCGGGACTGCGTCCCGAACAGCTCACTCCGGCGCAGTTCCGGGGGATTGCACGCCACGTCCCGGAGGACGATTCCAAGTCGCTACAGTAGGCCCAGCCGCTTCATTACCGCGTCGATCTGGGATTTGTGCTCCTCCGATAGCGGCACCATCGGCAAGCGGTACGCCTCGCGACAATACCCGGCGCGGTGCATCATGTACTTAATCGGAATCGGATTGGTATCGAGAAACACGCCGCGAAACAGCGGAAGTAGCTCGAAATGAGTCTTGCGGGCGTGGGAGATCTCCCCTGCCAGCGCCTGTTCAATCAGCTGTACCATTCGACCGGGCACGAGATTGCTTGCCACCGACACGACTCCTTTACCGCCGAGAGCGGTAAGGGGGAACGCCATGTTGTCGTCACCGGAGAGCACGTCAAACGATTCCGGCACCACTTCCAGCACATCCATCATCTGCTTAATGCTGCCACTGGCCTCTTTCACGGCCACGATGTTGGGGTGTGAGCTCATGCGGAGCAGCGTTTCCGTTTCGATGTTCTTTCCGGTCCGCCCCGGAATGTTGTACACCACCACCGGGAGATCCACCTCATCGGCGATCGTGGTGAAGTGGCGATACAACCCTTCCTGAGAGGGCTTGTTATAGTAAGGTGACACTTGGAGACTGGCCGAGGCGCCCAGGTCCCGCGCCTGCCGAGTCATATCCACCGCTTCCGCGGTGGAGTTGGAGCCGGTGCCGGCGATCACCGGAACGCGTCCGGCGGCCTCGTCGATTACCACTTCGATGACGCGCATGTTCTCCCGGTGCGTAACGGTCGGACTCTCACCGGTGGTTCCCATCGGTACCAGGCCGGAGACTCCAGCCTCAATTTGCGCCGACACCAGCCGGCGCAGAGCCGGCTCATCCACCGAGCCATCCTCGGCGAAGGGCGTGATCAGTGCGGTATATACTCCCTGAAACATCAATTACTCCTTTTGGCTGTCGATCCATGCAGACGGCTCAGCTCAGCGCGCACCCCATGGATGTCCGCCGGTCTAAGTGATGGACGCGCGCTTCATCCGGCAAAGAGGTGATCAAAAAACTCGCCCACCGTATGTACCCCGCCGGTGGTGGTGATCCACTCTGCCGCCTGCACGGCGCCCACGGCGAACCCGTGACGGCTGCGGGCGCGATGCGTCAACTCCACCGTATCCGCCGGCGAATCGAGGTAGAGGGTGTGTGTGCCCGCTACGGAACCCACGCGCACGGAGGCCACATGGAGCTCCTCCGGCTCTATCCGGCGATGGAGCGCCTCAGTCTGGATCGAGCGTTTTTCGCCGCCGCCGGCGAGCACCTTCTCCCCCAGCATCAGCGCCGTCCCGCTGGGGCTGTCCTGCTTGCCGCGGTGGTGGAGCTCCACCAGAGCCGGATCGTAGCCGCCGGCTCGCGCGGCGAGCGCCGCCGCGTACTCGGTAATCCGCGCAAACATATTGGCCCCCACCGAGAAATTGGAACCCCACACCACGGCGAGTCCCGCGGCCCGCGCCTGAGCGAGCAGCTCGTCCCGGTGGTCGTCCCAGCCGGTGGTGCCGATCACCACGGCACAGCCTGCCTGGGCATAGCGTTCCATATTCTCGCGGAGTCCCTCCGGCAGAGCAAACTCGATCACCGCCGTGGATGAATCGATCGTCCCCGCATCAACCGCGGCGGCCACCGAGGGAAAGTCCGCGGACTCCGCCGCGGGATCGACCCGGGTATCTACCGAGTGACCCCGCTCCCGGGCGGCAATTTCGATTTCCCGGCCCATGCGGCCGTATCCGACGAGAGCGATCTGCATACGGTTACGCTCCCTGACAGAGGGTTACCGCCGAGGTGGTGACGATGTCCTCCACCGAGCAGCCGCGGGAGAGATCGCTCACCGGTTTCGCGAAGCCCTGCAGAAAGGGACCGTACGCCTCGGCTCCCGCCAGCCGTTGAACCAGCTTGTAGCCGATATTGCCGGAGTTGAGGTCGGGGAAGATCAGCGTGTTGGCGTTTCCCGCCACCGCGGACCCCGGGGCTTTCTTGGCGCCCACGCTCTCCACGATCGCCGCATCGAGCTGCAGTTCGCCGTCCACCTTGAGGTCCGGCTCGCGCTCCTGCACCAGTTTCAGCGCGTTCACAACCTTGTCCACATCTTCGTGTGTGGCGGATCCCTTGGTAGAGAAGGAGAGCATCGCCACCTGCGGCTCCGCTCGGAGAAAGGTTCGGCAACTTTGCGCCGCCGCCACGGCGATCTCCGCCAGCTGCTCTTCGGTGGGGTTGGGGATCGTGGCGCAGTCGGAGAAGATCATGTGGCCGTCTACACCCCAGGCGGGATCGTCCAGCTTCATGACGAAGCAGCTGGAGGCAAACTTCGTGCCCGGGGCGGTCTTAATGATCTGAAACGCCGCCAGCAGCACGTTGCCGGTGGCGTTTTCCGCGCCGGCAACCATCGCATCCGCGTCTCCCGTGCGCACCATCATCGCTCCCCAGCGCAGCGGATCAATGATCTGTTCCAGCGCGTCATCCTGGGAGAGCCCTTTGTGCTTGCGCAGGTCGAAGAACTCGTTCCCGTAGCGCTCCCGATCCGCGGACGCCGCCGGATCCACCACGTCGATTCCGTCCAACGACACGCCGGCCTCCGCGGCGGCGGCGGTGACGCTGTCTCCCGGACCTACCAGCGTCACCCGGGCCGCCAGTTTCTCGTCGATCAGACGGCGGGCAGCGGCGATCATGCGCGGTTCGGTTCCCTCCGGCAGAACCAGCTTCCGCTGCAGCTCGCGGGCCTTAGTTTTCATCGTTTCTACAAAATTCATGCGTACCATCCTCCGAAATTGCGATGGGTGCTCATCCATCGCGTGTCGGTGATGAGGGTACCATAGAATCCGGTGGGATGAGAACTTGAGGCGCGGCGGCTGTTGCGGCATACTCGCGAGAATATGAGTTCCGATCACCACCACCAGACTGTGGCAGTCGTTGGCCTCGGGCGGTTTGGCCGCTTTTGGGCAGAAAAACTCGCCTCCCAGTACACGGTTGTCGGCACCAGCCGACGGGAGGTAGCGGATCTTCCCGCCGGGGTGCGGCAGGTCCCGTTGGAAGAGGCGCTGCAGGCGGACACGATATTTCTCACCGTGGCGATTTCGGCGATGCCGGAGGTGCTTGATCGTATCGCCGGGGTGGTGCGGCGGGACGCCACTGTAGTAGACACGTGCTCGGTGAAGGTGTTTCCAGTTCAGGAAATGGAGGCGCGGCTCCCGGGGACGGTGGATATCATCGCCACCCATCCGATGTTCGGCCCGGACTCCGCCCGGGAGCGTACCGACCCGCTGCCGGTAATCACGTGGCCGATCCGAGACCGGCACCAGCGCTACCAGGAACTACTCGCTGCTTTTCGCCGGTTGAACATGCGGGTGGAGGAGATGCGTCCCGACGACCATGACCGGGAGGCCGCGTTCTCGCAGGGGGTGACGCACCTGGTGGGGCGGATCCTGAGAGAAATGGATCTGCAGCCCAGTGAAATAGCTACCCTGGGATATACGCGCTTGCTACAGGTCATGGAGCAGACGTGTAACGATCCCGTGTCCCTCTTTCAGGATCTGCAGCGCTATAATCCCTACACCCGGGAGATGCGGCAGCGTTTTGCCCACGCTCTGGCGCACACTGAAGCAGTTCTCGCGGAGGGGGAGGGGAAAGAATCTTGACCACCGCCGGTTCCATCGGTAGCCTGTAAGATGAAATGGCAGAACTCAGGGTCAGAACGATCGATGAATCCGAGCTCGACACCGTGCTTGCCGAGGATATCGATTTTGAAGGTACGATAGAATTTGCGGAGCCGCTCCTGGTGAAAGGCTCAGTTCGCGGAGAGATCCGCTCGAAATCTGATCTCTATATCGCGGAATCGGCGCACGTCGAGGCCAATGTCCACGCCGGGCGGGTGACGGTTAAAGGCGCCGTCCAGGGCGATGTGGACGCATCAAACCGTATTGAGCTTTTCTCAGGGGCTTCGATCGTGGGAAACGTGCGAACCCCCGACTTGATCGTGCAAAGTGGCAGCCGGCTTTCGGGACGGTGCGAGATGCCGGAAGCGGGGGACGTCTCGCATGACTAACGGTCCCGCTCGTAGTGTCTCTCGGCTCAGCGCGGTCTTGGTGCTGGCGCTGGTAGTCGTGGGTTCTATGTCCGCTCAGGATCGCGCCGACGCCCTCGAGCTCTATCGGCAGAATCGGTTCCAGGAGGCCGTAGAAGTCACGCGGGAAGAGCTGGCGGAGAATCCCGCTAATTTGGATGCCTATACGGTGCTGGGATGGAGCCTCTTGGCACTCGACCGCCATGAAGACGCGCTGGAGGCGGGGCTTCAGGGGCTTCAGGTGAGCCGGTTTGACCACCGATTGCTAAACATCGTGGGTGAATCCCATTTTCGTCTGGGCAACGATACCGAGGCGCTTCAGTATTTGCAGAACTACGCCGCGGTTGCCCCCGCCGGCAGCCTCATCGATGAAGTATACTACGTCATGGGTGAAGTTCATCTGCGATTAGAGGAATACCACCATGCGGACATCGCCCTGACCACCGCCGTCTTCTTGGAAAGTGGCCGTGCCCAGTGGTGGGCGCGCCTCGGATATGCGCGCGAAATGGCGGGTTCTCTCGATTACGCCGCCGAGGCGTATCGGGAAGCGCTGGATCGCAATCCCAACCTCATCGAGGCCCAACGTGGTCTCGAGCGCGTGGCGGGCTGAATCAGCAGATTCCAATCACGGTACTGACTCATCCAGGGTGCTATATTGGTCGATAGTGGAGAGTACTATGTATGAAGCAATCCGCCGCCGGCTGGTGGTGACGGTGCTGGCAGTGTCGGTACTGCTGTCAATAAGTGGCTGTAGCAATCTGTTCACGGGAAACCTGTTTTCCAGCTTTGACGGTCCTCCCTCGGCTTCGGATCTGGCCGGTCGGTATGCTGATGAAGAAGGGCGTGTGTCCAGGGACGATGCCGATGATTTCGTGAATGACGTGGATGATGCCGCCGGGAGTTCTCGGTTTTTTGGTGGTCTCAGTGAGGCTGACCGGGCGGAGCTTACCGATTCCCTGAACTCCGTGTATCAGAATCCAGAGGTGGACGAGAAAACGCGGCAGCGCGCCGCCGTGCTTGCGGCGGACGTGACGCTGCGCGGTGCGGATTCGGGCGATACGATCAATAACGTCGCCGATGTGCTCACCTCCAGCGAGGGGACCGATGACTTCAGCGATCCCGGGCAACTGTTGGATCAGATCATTCCCGATAACGCCAAGGACGATCCGGAAGCGATTCAAAAAATTCTCGACGACATGGTGACCGCCGCCGACGCCTATGATGCACTGGGAACCTCACTGAGAGATGAAGATGACGACGGTACATTGGATGGCCCGGAGGGCACCAACATGGCTGAGGTGGCCCAGAAGGCGGCGGTGGCGATGGTGGTGCGGAATATCGTGGAGCAGGACAAGCTGCAGAACGGTGACGACTCGACAATCCTGAGGGATGGCATCAGTTCGGGCAATTTTGACGACACTTCCTATGAGGACCCATTGAGCTCAGAACAAGACAAAGATGGCGACTCATTTGACAACCTTCTCAATGCGGGTGGCCTGGATGGATTCTTTGACAGCGAAACGTAGCACACGGCTCCAGTGGGTCATTGCGGGGCTGCTGCTGGCAGTGGTGGCAGTTGTCCTTCCCGCCGAAACGGTACGCCAAAAAGACTTCTACCCGCTTTCGCCGGAGATCCTCGGGCAGGGTGGGTCGTATACCGCCGTGGCCGAGGGATATGGCAGCCTGTTCACCAATCCCGCCGGCCTGGCGCGCACCACGGAACCGGAGGTGACGCTCCCCTCCCTGAGCGTCTGGGTGCATAGCCGGCCCGACCTTCTCCTGCCGACGATCGGCGCGCTGGGAGGCGAAGAGATCTCCTCCGATAGCGACGATGGTGAGGAGGTCAGCCGGGACCAGCTGATCATTGATAACCTGCGCGAGCAGTTCACCACCAACGGGTTCGGCGTGGGATCGGCGTTAGGACTTGGATACGTGGGCAACGGAATCGGCGTGGGAATGAATATCGCCACCGACAGCTATCTCTACGGTGATACCTTTCCGTTGGGATTGGAAGGTGAAATCACCAGCCAGTTCTCCCTCGTCTTCGGCTACGCCCATCCCTTTCAGTTGGGACCGGTGGACCTGTCCGTGGGCGGCACACTCCGCCCCAACCTGCGGATCACCTCCCTCGTCGGATCGGACACCGCCGCCGACCTAATTACCCAGTTCACCGGCGTCGACACCGGTGAGGGCGATGGAGAGGACGACGGCGATCTGCTGAACTCGATTAATGCGCTCAACGGGTGGGGAGTAGCCTTTGATGCCGGGCTTCTTGTCGGGTATCGAGACTTTTCCATGGGGCTGCAGCTACGCAATCTGTTCAATACCAATATGCAGTACTCCCGCAATTCCCTAAGCGACGTGTTTTCCGCGCTCGGTTCCGGAGGCCTGCCCTCAGCCCCCAGTGAAGATGACCCGGAGTACGTATCCGAGACGTATATCATCCCCATGGAGCTCAGCCTGGGAGCCGCCTGGCAGCCTGACCTGGGAGCTATCTCCGCATTGGTCGATCCGGAGCTGCACGTGCAGATTACCGATCCCTTCGGCACCGCCGACCTTGATCCCGATCGTCCCCGATCGTTCTGGACGCGGCTGCACATGGGGACCGAGCTCACGCTGCTGCGGTTTTTCGACCTGCGGTTTGGGGTGAATCAGGGGTATTTTACTCTCGGAACCGGCCTCGATCTGATGTTTCTCGACGTACAGTTCGCCCTGTTTAGTCAGGAGTTCGGCCGCTATCCCGGCGATCAGCAGGTGGGCGGCGCGGCCCTGGAGTTCGCCCTGCGATTCTGATCCGTTCCGCACGGGCCCTGGTTTTGTGGCTTGACAGGCCCCGCTCTCGCCGGTATCTTTCCGCACACATAACGGGCCGCTAGCTCAGCTGGTAGAGCAACGCCCTTTTAAGGCGTGGGTCACTGGTTCGAACCCAGTGCGGCTCAGCACCGGTATCTTGACGCAGAGCGCTCTGTTCGATAGATTTCCGACTCGCACGTCTCCTTCGTCTAGTGGTTAGGACACCGGGTTTTCATCCCGGCAACGGGGGTTC
>CAYQRW010000139.1:0-9082 GCA_964419735.1 uncultured Spirochaeta sp. | reverse complement strand
ATCAGCACGATTTCGATCGCCAATATCACCGGATCTCTGCAGTTTCCATTCTTCTTCGGCGGTGACGGGATGACGTTCATGCTGCCCGGATCCTACCGGGATCAGGTACTCGCAGTTCTCGCCGACGTGCAGCGAGTGGTGAAGGATACGGTGGGCCTTACCCTCCGCGCCGGGGTGGTGGACGTGGAAGAGCTCAACCGGCTCGGCGCCGATCTGTGTATTGGAAAGGTACGTATCACCGACCGTTACACCCAGGCGGTGGCCAGCGGGCCGGCGCTGGATATGGTGGATCGGGTCCTCAAAGGCCAGGTGGAGGCGCGCATCTCCTACCCACCGGCAGTCCCGGATTCCGATGGCCCCCGGGCCGATTTTAACGGCTTCTCCTGTCGCTGGCAGGATATTCCCAGCACCCACGGCGAGACACTGTCGCTGATTATTGAGCAGGCCTGGTCTACCGAGCAGGGATACGCTGGGCTGGCGGAGGCGCAACGGGTGATCGAGGCGATCGTGGGTGACATCAGTTCCGTGCATCCGCTCAGTATTGAGGCGCAGAAGACGCGCGCCTCAACCACAGTGGCAGCGCCGGAAGCTACCTACCGAGCGCGGGGCACTCACGGTCTGAGATATCTCCTGCACCGCGGGCGAATCTGGATGGAGGTAACGCTCGTGCGCCTGGCGGTTGCCACCGGCCTCCCGATCCGTGCCATGGGCAAAGAGCTGAGCAATATCCGCCGGGAGAACATCGAAAACGCCGACGTTTACAAGATCGACGGCACGCTGAAAATGACGATCGCGGTTACCCCCCACCAACGGCGCCGAATCACCACCCAGTTGGAAGAGCTACGCCGGCAGGGAGCGATCCGCTACGGCTACCACACCTCAGATCGTGCCATCATGACCTGCCTGATTCACACCAACCACAACGACGAGGTTCACTTCGTGGATTCCGCCGATGGCGGATATGCCGTGGCGGCGCGAATGCTCAAATCGCAGCGGTAGGCTGCCGGCGGGTGCGCGTCCGCTGATCGACGACATCCGCTGTAACGGATACGCAGCGGACGCCCTGCACCGCGGCAGATCACTCGCTCGGCTCACTCCCGTTCACCACCGCCTGGGCGTGATCCATCGCTTTTTCGATCCCCTCGTACCCCGTGCAGCGGCAGATATTTGACTGCAGCCAGTCCACCCGGGTGGTGACATCGGCGGTGGGCTCCGCGGTGAGCAGTGCGTGACCGTTCATGATAAAGCCGGAAGTACAGAATCCGCACTGAAATCCGTACTCCTTGCGAAATCCTTCCTGTACCGGACTCTCGGAGAGGCCCTCGATCGTGGTGATCTCATCCCCGTCAACATCCACCGCCAGGGTGTAGCACGCCTTCACGGGAGTTCCATTTACGTGCACAGTGCATGCGCCACAGTCCCCATTCTCGCATCCGAGTTTGGATCCGGTGAGTCCCAGACGGTTGCGCACCGTCCACAGGAGGGTGTCCGCCGGTGCCACCCATACCGTCCGGACCTCGCCGTTCAACGTGAGATTGAGCTTCACCTGTCCGTCGTAGCTTTTCATGCTGTTCCTCCCCGATCTCCGGTGAGCGCCAGGATACCGTCTTCCACGGCCTGGATCGTCAGTTCCCGCCGATACCGCCGGCTGCCGCGCATATCCTTCTTGAAGTGCAGTGCCTGCTCGTCCACGGCCCGCTCGATCTCGCCGCGCCGCGCCGCAGCGTCCATGGCGGCGATCACTTCCGCTCCGGTGGCGTTGATCACCGCTTCCACCCGATCCGCCCGCACCGGGTAGCCCCACGCGCCGGCCACGGCAACTCGCATCGCCCCATCGACCAGCGCCATCGCCACCGTTACCAGGGGGTAGTCGACCCGCGGATCCTTGGTGCGCCGCCGGTAGAACCAGCTGCCCCGGGGGCCCGCGCCCGCTGCCGTGACCGCTCCGTACGGTGAGGTCACCAAATACCCGCCGGAGCCGGTACGCAACCCCTCACCGGATGAGGCGGTCCCAGCATCGGTAGCGCCAAGCCCCAGGTCCGCGAGCACACCGGGGTCAATCCCGAAGGAGAGCGCAAGCCCTCCTGTGGGCAACTGCAGCCGCTTGTGAAAGAGCTCGTTGATCGGGCGCGTTACTACCTCAACCTCTCCGGTAGTGGAAGTATCCGCGGGATGGGCATAGGTTACCGTGCCGTCGAGCAGAAGAAAGGGAAGCACCGCTTCCCGGTAGGCCAGCATGCCGCAGATATTGCCCCCCACGGTGACCGAATTGCGTACGGTCCGATCGGCGACTCCGGAAAAGCAGTACGCCAGGAGCCCCATCTGCGGGGTGTCTATTACCGTGTTGAGGCGTACCGATGCCCCCACCTGCCACAGATCCGCAGTATCGGTATCGGCCCCGAGGACCCACGTTTCGGGAATACGCTTGTAATCGATCAGCACATCCGCCTGACGCTTGTGGTCCCGCGCCAGCGTGACGATTTCGGTACCGCCCCCGTAGTACAGGGCCGTCTGCCCCGCCTCAGTCGCCTCAGCCCAGGCGCCTACCGCCTCCTCAACCGATTCCGCCCGTCGAAAGGAAAGCTCAAACGGTATCATCACTGCGCCCCTTTCCCGGCATCGCCGGTGGTTGACGCGCCGGCGGCGGCTGAGGCGCCGCCGGGTACTGCCGTGTCGTCGCTCCACGCGGCGTCCCGGCCACTGTGGTAACTCTCCCACACGTACTCCGGCGTGATAGGAAGCGCGTTCAATTGAACCCCCGCGGCTCGGGAAAACGCGGCGGAGAGCGCCCCGGGCATCCCGATAATTCCCTGTTCGCCGAGTCCCCGCGCGCCAAAGGGTCCGTCCCCCTGCGGCGTCTCCACAAAGTCCACGATATACTCCGGATGCTCGCCGTAGCGGACGAGCTTGTAATCTCTCAGTTTGTTATTCAACACGTGCTCGTTCGAATCAAACTCGAACGCCTCCCGCGTGGTATAACCGATGCCCATCGCCATCGCTCCCACCACTTGGCCGCGAGCCAAGGCGGGGTTAATGACGCGCCCCACATCCATGGAGCACACTCCCTTGAGGACACGAAAGCTGCCGTCCCGCAGGTTTACCTCGATTTCCACTCCCATCGCCCCCAAGGTCCACTCCAAGCCCGGGCGTCCCTTGCCCGTTTCCGGATCGATATGCGTCAAGTGGCGCGCGATATACTTGCCCCTACCGATAATCGGGCCGCCGATCGCGTTCCCATTGGGATAGACGTAGCCCAGCACGACCTCGGAGAGGGGAATCGCCTGTTCCGGATCATCCCGGAGATACACCCATCCCTCGGCTACCTCCAAGTCTTCCTCCGGCGCCCGTAACGGCGCCGACGCCACCCGTTTTATCTGCACCACCGCGTCGTCTACGGCGGCGATTGCGGCCCGCCCCACCATAAACAGCGTGCGACTGGCGGCGCTGGTCCAGTCGTGGGTGGAGCGATCGGTCATCACCTCCTGGACCACGTGAATCTGATCGGGATCCATCGTCAGCCGTTCCGCTACGATCTGGGCGAGGCCGGTGTAGATCCCCTGCCCCATTTCCACCGCCCCGGTGACGAGGTTCACCGAGCCATCCTCATTGAAGGTGATCAGCGCGCCGGCATCGGTGAAGGTAGGAATCGCCGGTGCCTTCCAATAGCAGGAGATCCCTTTTGCCCGAACCAGTTCATGGTCGATGCGTTCAATCGGTCCCGTGGCCCAATCGATATGCCGCGTCACCCGATCCAGGCATTCCCGCAGGTCACCGGTGTTGCTGTCGAGCACGTCCTGAGCAGGAGTCTGGTCGCCGGCCTGAATCGCGTTCTTCCGTCGCAGCGCCACGGGATCCATATCCATCTTTTGCGCCAGGATCTCCATGGAGCGTTCAATGGCGTAGCTCATTTCGATATGGCCAAAGCCGCGGTATGCGGTGGCAAAGGGATGGTTGGTATATACGCAGTAGCTGTCGGTGCGAAGGTTAGGGATGTTGTAGGGACCGGTGGAGGCGTATCCCGCGGCCCGGCTGACGTTCACGGCATAATCGGCGTAGCCGCCGGAGTCAAACAGGAACTGCACCTCCGCGGCGGTGATCGTACCATCCCGCATGGCGCCAAGCTTCACGGTGGCCTCCAGACCGGGACCTCCCGGGGACCCCACCATGTCCTGCTCCCGCGTATTCTGCACGCGCACCGGCCGACCACCGAGCGCCCTGGACAGCAGATACGCCAGCGGTTCAAGCTGAATTCCCGCTTTCCCGCCAAACCCACCGCCGATCTCCGCGGTCTGAATCGTCAATTTCCCCGGCGGGATGCCAAAGGTGCGGCTCATGATTCCCCGCGCGCCGTAGGGGCTTTGCGTGGAGGTCCGAATTACCACCTGCCCGTCGCTCTTGATTTCCGCCACCGCGATCCGCGGCTCCATGGCGGCGTGATCCTTGGGGGGAAACTTATAGCTTCCCTCGATCACGGTATCCGCCTCGGCGAAGGCGGCATCGGGATCGCCTTTGCGCATCCGGGTGTGGTGGGCGATATTGGTGCCCGGTTCCGGAAGGATCGCGGGGATATGTACATACTGCTCCATATCGGGATGGATCAGAGGGGCATCCGACTGCATTCCCTCCCGGGGGCTGCGAACAATGGGTAATTCTTCATACTTGACCCGAATCTGGGCGGCGGCGGCCTGTGCGGTCCGTTCATCGTCGGCCACCACGGCCACCACCGGTTCGCCGAAATAGCGAACCCGGTCTACCGCAAGCGCCGGCTTATCTCCCAGGTAGAGTCCCACCAGCTGGGGAAAATCCTTACCGGTGAAGACGCCGCGGACCCCCGGCATCTCCCGGGCCGCTGTATCGTCTATCTGTGAAATCATGCCGTGGGCGGTTTTGCTGCTGACAATCGCCGCGTACAGCATACCGGGCAAGGTGAAGTCATCGGTATATCGGGTACGACCGGTGGTCTTGTCGGGCGCATCCTTGCGCTCCAGACTCACGCCAAGGTTTGATCGCCTGCTGCTCATCTGCATCGTCATTGGTGAAGTATAGCGTCAGGTATTTCCACCTGGCAAATGGGCATCTAGTCCTTTTGGCGGTCCCAGAAGCTCTTTGAGAACAATCGCCCGCTGTAGCGGCGGATACCGGTCCACGCGCTGCAGGAGAGACTCCGACGAACCTGGAGACGAACCTGTGGAGGAGAGCGGTCGATATTCGCTGGAATCCTGCCACTGGAGCCCACCGCCCGTCTCCCGGGCCCGGGATATGCCGCTCCCTGGCGCTCCCCCGGAAGCCCCACCCCGGCGAGGAGTCCCCCCGGGCTGTACGTAACGTCCGCCCCCCGGCGGCTCAGCCTCGGGGGCGAGATCGGCATCGGGACGACGACGCGCCAGACTGCGGAACCAGCTTCCCCGCCGGGACAATAGCCTTCCGAGGGACCAGGACCGGCGCGGCTCCGCGCCTCCCCCAACTCCCGGCTCATCCCGGCGGGGGCCCTCCGCCGCCGCGGCCTCCTGTTGCAGCCGGCGCCGTCGCCGAATGCGGGCGAGCATCAGAAAGATCGGTAGCCCCGCGAGAAAGAGCGCCCCAATTAACTCCAGGAGAGAGTTAATCATCGGTCGGAGTCTCCTGAATCACCTGCACCGGAGGAGCCGCTCCCGGGAGCGTTGTCTTCACCGCCGATGGAGTTGCGCATCTGAGTATCGGCTTGCACGTTCCGCAGGCGGTAGTAATCCATGACGCCCAAGTTGCCCTCGCGGAACGCCTCGGCGATCGCCTTGGGAATCTCCGCCTCCGCCAGTACCACCTTGGCGCGGTTCTCCTGGACCTCGGCGCGCATCTCCTGCTCCTTAGCCGTGGCCGCGGCGCGCCGTTTCTCAGCTTCCGCCTGAAAGCGGCGCTTGTCCGCCTCAGCCTGATCCGCCTGCAGTTTGGCGCCCACGTTCTGGGCCACATCGATGTCGGCGATATCGATGGAGAGGATCTCGAAGGCGGTTCCCGCATCAAGCCCCTTCTCCAGCACCCGCCGGGAGATGAGGTCGGGGTTCTCCAGTACATCCTTATACGTCCCGGAGGAGCCGATCGTAGTCACGATCCCCTCGCCGACCCGGGCGATAATCGTCTCCTCCGTGGCGCCGCCGACGAGGCGCTCAATGTTGGCGCGCACCGTAACGCGGGCCTTCACCTTGAGCTGAATTCCGTCCTTGGCAACCGCCTCGATCGCCTCCTTGCCCTTAGTGGGATCGGGGCAGTCGATGACCTTGGGATTAACGCTGGTTTTCACCGCCTCCAGCACGTCCCGGCCGGCGAGGTCGATCGCGGCGGAGCGCTGGAAATCGAGGGGAATGTTGGCCTTATTGGCGGCAACCAGCGACTGGCTCACCCGGCGCACATCTCCACTCGCCAGATAGTGCGTCTCCAGCAGTTCCGGCTCCATGGGAATCCCTGCCTTCACCAGGATGATGCGACTGTCCACGATCACCGCGGGATCGACCTTGCGCAACCACATGCCGATGATCCGCGTGATCGGCACCGGCGCCCCGGACAGGAGCGCCCGGAACCACAAGCCGAAAAAGCGCACGAAGATAAAGATCAGTCCCAGCGCCAGCAGCCCCAGAACCACGTATAGAATGATCATTTCGATTCCCACATCAAGACCCATCGTTCGACCTCCTCACTACAATCCGGGCACCCTCCACGGTGACGACTTCAACCGGCGTTCCGGATTCTATAAACTCTCCCGCGGTAACCACACTCACCCGGCGGCCCGCCACCTCCGCCGTACCCCCGGGGTGCAATGGGGTGATCGCGGTACCGCCCGCACCCACCGCCACCGCGGCGTCGCCCGCACCGGGGGCAGTGGCTTCATCGGTGGCCAAAATCATGCGCTTGCCAAAAAAGCTCTTCGGAAAGCGCCGAAAGCCTCCGATTACCACGGTGGGGGTGATAATCAGTGCCGTCAAGAGCAGCAGCGTTCCCCACGGCTCCGAATGTTCGGCGAATCCCAGCGCCACCGCCATTACCACCGTCGTGAGCCCCGCGATTCCCACGATTCCAAAGGCGGGAATGAAGAACTCCCCGAGGATCGCCACCGAGCCGATCACGATCAGCACAAACAACCCCCACACCGGCACGCTACGCCTCCCGCACCACGATGCGGTTCCCATCGACCCGCACCACCCGCACCGGGCGTCCGATCTCGATATAGCCCCCTTCGCTTTCCGCCGGGAGCACCTCATCGTCGAGGCGGATCTTGCCTGAAGGTCGAAACGTGGTTTCCGCGGTGCCCTCCCGGTTGAGATAGCGGTCTGCCACGGAAGTCGTTTGGACGGTGTATCCCGCCGTGGCGTCCTGCGTGTTCGCCAACGCCAGGCGCGAAAAGAAGCGGGTGTTCTTTACCAGCATCGCCATCGACAGCGCGACCAGGACCGCCGCCACCACGGTGCCCCCCACCACCAGCACGTTGCGGCCCAGGATATCCCACTGGTAGTCGTACTCCGGCACCACAAAGCGTTGGAGCGAGAGCACCAGGCCAAGTCCCATAGCTACCAGGCCGGAGATGCCGGCTACCCCGAAGCCGGGAATCACAAATATCTCGAAGACGAGCAGTCCTACCCCGATCACGAAGAGCAGAATCTCCAGCGAGCCCACCCTCCCGAGTAATAGGTTGGAGGCGAAGAGGGTAGCAAAGGCGGTGAGCGCCACCGCCCCGGGCACTCCAAAGCCGGGACTGGTGACTTCCAAGAACAGCGCCACCAGCCCCGCCAGGATCAGCAGCGTGGTGAAACCCGTTCCGGTGAGTACCGACACCGCCCGGTCGGTGGAGGTGGCCTCGATACGCGTAAACCCCGCCACGCCCAAGAGGTCGATCAGCTCTTGCGGCGTCCGGGGGGAGCCCCGGGAGATGCCGTAGCGCTCCATCTCACCGGCGGTGAGGGCGAGTAGCTTCCCCTCCTCCGAAACGGTTTCTCGGATGTCGATCGATTGCTCCCCGCGGGCTTCGATGGAAGTAGCCTCCGCCTCCGTGAGCAGCTGCAGTTCCCCGTCAACTTCCGCCGCCACCAGCACCTCGGCGGCGTCCACCATCGCCCGGGCCACCGCCGGCGGGTGGCCGTTACGCTCGGCCAGCGCCGCCATCTGGGCACGAACCGCGCTCACCGTCTTTTCATCCGCCGGCTCAGATCCCTGCGCTCCCTGCACCACCGGCGCCGCGGCGCCGATGGAGGTACCGGGGGCCATATAGATCTCATTGGTGGCCAGCGCGATGAGCGCCCCGGCGGACCAGCTCACCCCACGGGTATCGGGAGAGTTGCCCACGAACGCCACGGTAGTCAGCTCCGGAGTACTGCCCAGGGTACCGGCGATTTCCAGCGCGGAATCTACGCGCCCACCGAAGGTATCGATATCAATAATGAGGTGAGAGTGTCCGCCCTCCCGCGCCTGCTCCACCGCGCGTTGCACCATGACCGTCTGAAAGCGGCCGATGGGACCGTGAATCGGGAGGAGCAGTGCGTCCTGAGCGGAGGCGGCGGACAGCGGCAGGAACAGGAAAACTCCCAAGAGGACGATGGTCGTGGTGGCTTTCCATCGAATAGCCATACTTCTCTAAAGTATTATGCTTTTGCGTACCACCGGAAAGGCCTGAGAACGGTGAATTTCGCCGTGATTCTTAGCGGGATAAACCGGCGGAGAGCAGATCACCCATTTTCAGCAGCGTTGCGCGAATATCAGCAACGTTCTTGGTGAAGATCGATTCGATTCCCAGATAGTGGGAAATGCCCATAAGCGCGTTGGCCACCAGGCGGGTATCTCCATGCTTCACATGATCCAATGTTCTCCCGTAGCCCCGCTCAAATTTGTCGTAGTACCTCGTCACCTCGTCACTCACCACGAATTCCGCCTCCAGCACAATCGAGTAGTAGCTCTTGTGTTCGCTGAAGTAGGAGTGAAAGAGGAACATCCCTTGAACCTCCTGTTCGGTGCGGTTCAGCGTGGGGTCAAGGTTGCGGGAGATGTAGTGCCGCGTGCGCGCGCCGATTGCGGAGACGATTTCCGATAAGAACTCCTCCTTGGTGGTGAAGTACAGATA
>CAYQRW010000138.1:0-9083 GCA_964419735.1 uncultured Spirochaeta sp. | reverse complement strand
ACTGGCGATCGCGATCAACGAAAGAAATATTGGCCATCGAGGTGCCACAAATCTGAGTGACGAGTTGTACTATGTCGTCATACTCCTGTTCGTCAAGCGTATCGAGAATGTCGTAAGAGCGGAGTCGGGCAATGCGGTCTTCTTCGTTTGCGGGCAAGGGTGCTTTCTTCATGACGCATCTCCGATGCTTGGGCCGTTTGGAGGAAAGGTGAGTTCTACCTGCCGATCGGTACCGGGTAGATTGTGCAATGTACCACCGATCTGCTGAGTTAATGCGTGGATGAGGGTTGTGGCGAAACCGTTGCCCGATTCTCTGAGAAATTCACCTGCTTCAGGCGCTCCATTATCACGAATAATGAACGTGGCGCAGTTCCCGTTCCCGTGGATCGAAATCGCGATTTCTCGTGGCTTGTCATCGGTGGTTGTTCGCTGTATCGCGTCCATCGCCAGTTCGTTGGCGATGATGCCAAACGGTACCGCCTGTTCTATTCCCGCAACGACCGAACTACCCTCGACGGTAATCGACACACGCTTGTTCCGGGTTGCCGACCAGTCGAGCAGGTGGTTTCTGAGTTGCTTCAGATAGCCCTTCAGGTCAACATCTTTGAGGGTTGTTGCTTCATCGAGCATTCCATGAATCACAGCCATTGAAAGCACCCGGTTGATGTTGTCCTCAAATAACGTGCGATCTTGCGAGTCCCGAAGTAGACCAAGTTGCAGCCTCAGCAAACTGGCGATTGACTGTAGGTTGTTTTTTACCCGGTGGTGGAGCTCGCGCAGGAGTATCGCGTTCTCTTCGGCGGACTGTTGGATGCGCGCAAGATGTTGGGTGCGTTCGGTCGCATCCACCACTGTGGCGGCAATCAGTTGTTCTTCGCGTGATGAGAAGAGGAAAAGCGTGACCTCGGCTGGGAATGTCGTGCCATCTTTTCGTCTTTCAGTTGTCCCAAACGTCACATGGTGGGCTCGCTCTTCCGGGTCACTCTCAAGCAAGTTCATCACCTCTTCTGGGGGCTCATTGCCCGTTCCCGCATCCAGCTGCCCCACGTGCATGCCGATAAGTTCACCTGGGGCATAACCGGTCTGTATGGAAGCCATTGGATTGGCCTCTCGAATGATCCCGCTGGTGTCGTGAATATAGATTGCAGCGCCGGCGTTATCGAAAAGCGATCGAAAGTGCTCTTCCTTCTCCTTGAGCTTCGTTATCGTCGTGGTGAGCTCGGTAATATCTTCTTTGAGGCCGACGATCGAGGTTACTTCTTGGTCGGAATTGATCAGAGGAACAAGATTTGCACGCTCGCGGTAAATGGTGCCATTCTTCTTCCTATTGAGAAACTCCCCGGTCCATGTCTTTCCGGCGGCTAACGTTTTCCACATAGCTGCGTAGTTGGTGATAGGCTGCGCGGTGTCCGATCGTAACATCCGCGGATTCTTTCCCAGGACTTCCGCCGCGGAGTAGCCGCTTAGTTCTTCAAAGAACGGATTGACGTACGTGATGGTGCCTTCTGGATCAGTAATGACAACCGAAATAGGACTTTGAGCTACGGCAACGGCTAACTCTTGTTGTCGGCGTTCCAGATCAGTCGCCAGGAGCGGTGCGGATTCGTCACGTTCGTCAGGTTCGTCACGTTCGAGGTAGCCATCGATTGCATTCTCATTTTCACCTGATTGAACCAGGTTCATCCGCAGGTAGTGATACGAGTCATCTTCTCCACGGAATCGGACGCGCATCCGCGCCGCGTGAGTCTGGTCGCTCAGGATTCCGTGGAGCGATCGGAGCGTCCGTTGGCGGTCCGATTCGTGGATGCCGGACAAAACGCTGCCTCCGGATTGGATGCCAAGGGCCATGAGCCAGTCCGGAGATGTACTCAGGTAGTGCCACGAGTACTCGCTCAGTGAGTTGTAATGGATCCGAAAATACACACGTTCAGAGAATGCCCGGTGAACGGACGCTTCGAGGCTACGGCGACGCACGGGGGTCTTCGCGTTCACGTGACCAGCCTCGCGCTTCATACTATCTGATCTCCGAGAAGTGCGCGATTGAGATTCCTGAGGAGATACCTGACCAACAGCATCAACATTCCCTCATCTTTAGGGTGTAGTGCACGGCACGGGGAATTGCAAATTGCTATTGTAGAATTGACGTGGAAATTCTCAGGGCGTGCAAGATAATGCAGCCAGGTGTTTATCACTATCTTGACGCAACGCTGGGCCTCGCGATAGCCTCATTCCCGAAAGCAAACCCGGGGGGTCCAAACCAATGTTTGGGCTGAGAGGAAGGGGACATGGTCCCTTCGACCCGTTGAACCTGCACTGGATCATGCCAGCGAAGGGACGGTTCCGAGCGCAACGCCTTTAGGCGCTGCGTTACCTGTCAGCCTGCCATGCCTCCAGTGTAGAGATCTTCTACGAAGGAGGCACCCGATATGTATTCCGGTGCACAGTTTTCTATACACGCCATGAGCGATGACTTTATTGATGTCATCCTGGGAGGCGTCAACGCGTTGGGAACTCCCAACGATCTCCGCATTGAGACGGACGATATTAGTACGCTCGTTACGGGGTCTCCGCGGCGCGTGTTCCAGGCGATGGAGAGCGCGTATGGCGAGAGTTGTCGCCGCGGGGGGCACGTGGTGCTCCAGGCGCACATCTCGCGGGGATGTCCTGGTGAGCCCGACGAGCCACTGTGCACCCCGGCAGCCGACGGCGGTACGGGAGGAGCTTCCGGCGAGCGTATTGACGTTGCCGGCGTTCCGCGCACGGGGATCCCAGTACGGGCACAGTACTCTCTGTATCCACTGGGTATTCCTGACTACATGGATGTAATCGCGGATGAAATCGCTGCAGCGAAAGTAGCGGGGGTATTCGACCGCAGCAAACACTTCTGTTCCAAGTTGCACGGTGATCTCTCCCATGTCATGGCTCACGTCTACAACAGTTTCGAGCGTGCTGCGGATCGTGCGGGCCACGTTGTGATTCAGCTCACCATATCTAAAGGAAGTCCCTCGGAGGTGCGATCATGAACAGTTCGAAACGGTGGACCACGCGCGAAATGGTCTTTCTCGCGACGATTGGAGTTATCTTTGCTGTCCTGTATCTTGCCTGGGTACAGCTGTGGCTCGTGGTACAGGCCGCAACGGGACCCTTGGCCATGGATGTCCTCTTCGGGTTCTGGTTCTCAGGAAGTATCTTTGCCGCCTACGTGCTACGCAAACCGTTCGCAAGCTTGTTAGCGGCGATTCTCGCGAGTTTCATTCAGATTCTCTTGGGAAATCCCAGTGGAGCAGTTCTGCTACTCACCGGCCTCGTACAGGGTGTTGGGAGTGAAGTACCGTTGGCGATGTTCCGGTGGCGGAGATACCAACTGCCGGTACTCATCGCCAGTGGCGCGTCAGCCAGCGTGTTCAGCTTCGTATATAACTGGTTTCGATTCGGGTATTGGGAGTTAGCGACGGGGCTGGTAATCACGATGTTTGTGGTCCGTCTCCTTTCGGGGATCGTTCTCGGTGGAATCCTCGGCAAGGTGCTGGCTGACGCGGTGGCGCGAACCGGAGTAACCGGTGGTCTTGCGATTGATGCTGCCCGTCGTCAGTCCGCCGGTGGGCGGGGGGCGTGATTCAGGCGAGGCACTTGACCATTCATTATCCCGGTGCTCCTGCGCCGGCACTCCACGACGTTACCGTGGATGTCGGCCCGGGGGAGCGGGTGCTGCTGCTCGGTCCAAGTGGCTGCGGGAAGTCTACCTTCTTGCATGCGGTGCTGGGTCTGATTCCGGGCTCGACGTTCGCGGAGGTCACCGGCTCTCTTGGGGTGACAGGGACCGCCCCGGGAACGTCACCGCGGGTGGGCGCAGTATTTCAGGACCCCGATAGCCAGTTGTGTATGCTTACCGTTGAAGAAGAAGTGGCGTTTACTCTTGAGAACTACGGCGTTCCGGCTGAGAAGATGGCGGGGAGAATCGCCGACGCTCTGCAGCAAACAGGTCTAACTGGATATGGCCAGCGGCGGGTTGATACTCTCTCCGGCGGCGAGAAGCAGCGTCTGGCGTTGGCCTCGGCAATCGCGAACGATCCGAACCTCTTGGTACTGGATGAGCCGTGTTCCAACTTGGACCCTGACGGGGTTCTACAGATTCGCGAGGCGCTGCGGGCGCTTCTGCATGAAGATTCCACCATAACGCTGCTACTAGTGGAACATCGCGTCGATGACATCATCGATTTGGTCAACCGGGTGGTTATCCTGGATAGTGGCGGCGGTCTTGTCTGCTCCGGTGAACCAGCCACGATATTCTCCCGCCATAGCCGTGAACTTGAGCACATGGGAGTCTGGATTCCCCGGCGATACCGAACACCGCTGAACAGGGAGCGACGACGCGCCGCGGCGTACGGCCCCAAGATCCTGAGCATAGAAGACGTGACGTATGCCTATCGTCCTGGTCAGCCGGTGCTCCACGATGTCTCGTTCTCGGTGCACAGCGGTGAAATCGTTGCGATTCTCGGTGGCAACGGTAGTGGCAAGAGTACGCTGCTGCGCGTTGCCTGTGGTCTGCTCCGACCCCAAAAGGGGCGGGTTATTCTGCACGATCGCCGAGGTGAGCGGCCCGTGGCTCCGCACAAAATACCCAACCGAGAGCTTCCGTCGCGGCTGGGGTTTGTCTTTCAAAATCCCGAGCATCAGTTCGTTCGCGACACGGTGGCCGATGAGGTCAGCTTCACTCTGGAGCATGGGGGGCGCCATCAACCGGAGGATATCCGGAGGCGTGTAGAGGAGACGCTCACTCGGCTGCGACTGGCCGGGACGGACTCCCGCAATCCCTTCTCGCTGAGTGGCGGAGAAAAGCGGCGGCTCAGCGTGGCCACGATGCTGGTGGGGGAGGCGCCCCTACTGGCTCTGGATGAACCGACCTTTGGACAGGATTGGTCAACTCTGAGGGAATTGGAACGGATGATTGTGGAGCTCGCTGGAGAAGGCGTGGCGATTCTCATCGTCACGCATGACCGGGAGTTTGCATCACGAACCGCCCACCGGGAGGTGCAGCTTGCGCGTCTTCACGCATTATGAGGTAGCGAGCCCGCTACACCACATCAACCCGACGATCAAATTGGCGGTGTCTTTGGCAGTAATGCTCATCGCTACCGTCGTCTTCGATCTGGTGGCTCTCGGATTGATCCTTGGAGGTGGGCTTGCGGTTGCGGTCGGTGGCGGGCGGTGTGGTATTGGAACAATCGTGCGTGGGCTCATTCCGTTCGCCCTATTTGGGAGCGGCTATATTGTGATGAACGCCGTACTGCCGCGGGAGACAGGTACCGTGCTCTTTGCGCTGGGCCCGGTATCGGTGAGTGTTCCAGGACTAGTCAACGGTGCGCGCTTTGCTGTGCGGGCATTGGGCTTTGGTGCGTGGTCTTTGGTATTCGTGGCTACCACCGATCCTACCGACTTTGTCAGATCGCTCAACCAGAACCTGCGACTCCCGGCACGATTTACGTATAGTGCGTTGGCAGCCTACCGCTACCTACCGGCCCTGGAAAGTGAGATCGTACTTATCCGGCAAGCGCATCGGCTCCGGGGAGTGGGGGAGGGCCGTGGGCTAAACGCGATGGTTCAACGGGCGTACCGCTTCACGATTCCCCTCTTGGCGGGAGGCTTGCGGCGTGCAGGCCGCGCTGCCGACGCGATGGAGGTGAGAGGTCTTGCCAACATGCGCCGGACACACTTCCGACGGGTGCCGATTCGGCGTGTAGATCTTGTCTACGCCGGTGCAGTCATTGGAGCAGTAGTGGCGATTGTGGCAGTGGTGGGCGCCGGGGATTCGGGAATGGTATGGAATGGGCGGCTGTGGTGACGGCAGTCAGTTTACGAGTTGGATTCCAGCTGCAACAGGGCATCGGAGATGCGGGGTAGCGCGTGTTGCCATATACGGAGTATATCCCCCGACTCCGTGATCGGCAAAGGGTGTCGTACCGTGGGTGCTGTACGGCATCGTCCGGCCCGGTTGACACCTCCCGCGGAGCGCGGCCATCTTCCGGGGGGAGGCAACATCATGAGATTCGGCACCGTACCGGGACGGTTTTCCGCAGACTACATGCTGCGGGGCGCCCAGCAACATCACGTACAGTTAAGCGCTATGGCTGATCAGAAAGCCAACATTATCATTGGGTTTTCCTCAGTCATTCTCAGCGTTGGGATAACCCAACTCAGTGGCGACCAGATTCTCTGGGCCGTGCCGGTGCTCGTCGTGTTTGCCGGAATAGCGCTGATCTTTGCGATCCAGGCGGTTATGCCACGGTTTCGGTTGAAAGAACACCCGGATCGGAAGGCGGTGGCCAATCCGCTATTCTTCGGACACTTCACCGACCTCTCGCTCGATGAGTACGAGCACGAAATGGAGCAGATCCTTGCGGATGATGCCGAGATCTACCGCACCGTGGTGCGCGACATTTACCAATTAGGGCAAGTGCTGAAGTACAAGAAGTACCACTATCTCGCGCTCAGTTACCGCGTCTTTTGGGTGGGTGTGGTGGCGACCCTTGCGGTACTTGTCCTGCAGTTGGCGCTGCGTGCCCTGGGCGTCGGCGTGTAGATGTGGAGGCGTGTAGGCGTGTAGGCGCGGATGTCCGGTCGAGCAGCAATCGTTGGGATTGCTACCCGGCCAACACATCCCGTCTTATCATACCACGGTCAGTCGTAGTCCACGTCAACACCCGGGAGCAGTTCTTCGATCCGGGAGAAGTTGTCCGCATTTATCTCGCGATACGCATCGGTGTACCGCCCGAGGCCGAGGTACTCGAGAGTGTCGTCGATCGTTGTGTTCTCATCCTCGAGAAACTGGATCAACTCATCCAGCTCGGTCCCGGCAACGCTGCCGTTCTCCCCGTCGACGTCGAGCGTCGGTGTACCGCCCATATCGAGGCCCCTGAGACTGGGAAGCTGCTGAATCGCCTCGAAATCGGCTACTTCGTCGTCAAACCCGGTCCGGCTGATGTTCAGGTCCTCCAGCCCGGTGAGCGACGCGATCGCGCCGAAATCCGTGAGTTCTCTGTTATTTCCTACTTCGAGCTCCCGGAGGTTGGTAAGCCCCTCCAGTCCGTCCAGGGTCGTGAGATCGTGACCGGAGATCGCCAAACCTTCGAGCTCGGTCAATGTCCCGATCTCGTCGAGCACCGCGTTCGTCAGTTTGCCGGCGTCGGCATCCCGCCATTCTCTGAGCTGCATCCAACTCAGCCGATCAGCGCTGTCGGAGAGCAGCCCGTTGTAGACCGCAAGAAAGTCCGTATCGGTCAGCCCGACGTTGTTGATTACGATCTCGCCGAACGAGAGGCCGGCATCGCCGAAGGCAACGAAGGCGTCAACGACCTCCTGTCGCTGAGCTGCACTCAGCGGGTAATCCGGCGAGCGGGCGAACCCGAGCTGTAACGATTCGAGATAGGGGAAGTTGGCCGGGGTCGCGAGATCCACGATCGCGCTGACCGCCATCGGGTTCTCCCGGAGACTCAGCTCGGAGAGCAGCCGCAGTGATTCCAATGGGCTCGGATCGGAGGCTCCGGTTGCGTCCTGGTCGTTGGTCTTGGTGTTGCCGATCGCCACGGCGCGTAGCTGCGATAGCTCACCGATCCGCTCCAAGTCCGCGTTCGTTACTTCAACATCGTCGGTTGCGATCCGCTCGAGGCTGCCGAAGTAGGTGAGATCGATCGCACTGAAGTCGAAATCGGAGACCGCGAAGCCAGCCTCGGTCAACGTATCGTCGTTGATCTCGATGCTGCGGGTAGCGGCCAGATGGTACGCGGTGATCTCGGCTTCCGTCAGGGCAGAAAAACGTCGGTTTTCGTTTCCAACATCCTCCTGTTCCCGAATAGTCGGGAGAAGTGCCGCCCGCATCGCCGCGTTCGTTACGATGTCTCCGAACGGCGCCAGGTCTTCGACCTTGGTAACTGAGAGATTGTCGAGGACGATCGTCGCGCTGTCGTCCCAGGCGATCGACTGGTCGAAGCGATCCCGAAAGTCCCCGAAGTTGAAGGCAAGGCGCGCATTAGGATGCTCGTATCCTACGCTCACGTAGATCGGCATGTCGATCTGGAATGTGGTGGGCGTCGTCGTGAGGGAGCGCAGGTTGGCGTCGTCGTAGATGTACTCGTACTCGTCGCCATCTCCATCGACGTCGTTGCCGCCCTCGTCGAGCTTCACCTCGAACGTTCGCGAGGCGTTGGGATCGCTGCTATCGAGCCAGGCGTCGAAGGTAAAGCGTACCAGATCGCCCTCGGCGACGCTGATCCCCGGGCTATAGCGGGGCTCCACGTGCCATGTACGGTCGCCGTCTTCGGAAATGTCGATCACGTACTCGTTGTCACCGTCGCTATCGGTGTCGGTCACATCAACCGACACGGTGGCGGCATCGTTCGTCTGCATCGACCATCCGCCGATTGAGGTATCAAAGTCAATCGAGACCGGCTCGAATGCCGGAAGCTCCGGTATTTCGGTCACGGAAAAATCATCGAAATAGGCCCGTACGCTGTCCTGGCCCTCACCGTTTTCACCCAGTCTCACCGTGATCTGTGCCGCTGGATACGGTGCGTCTCCGGAAGAGGGAATGTAAGGTATCGAGATCGTCGACGGCGTCTTGCCGATCGTCCACGGCGCATAGAGAAAGTTCTCGTACTCCGCGCCGCTCACGCCCTGGTTGTTGATCACGACGTATATCGTGCGGAAGTCCTCGGGGTAGCTTTCGTCGAGCCAGGCGTCAAACTCCACGAGGTAGATCCCGTCCGCTTCAGTCGGGAATCCGAGCTCGTATCCGAACTGGGCGTGCCAGTTCTCCTCGCCGTCGTCCGCCACGTCCATGACCAGTTCTCGGTCGCCGTCGCCGTCTGCATCGACGGTCGAGGGGTGGTACACCGTGTCGGTCACGTCCTCGTAGGCGTACCACGCGCGAATCGGATCTTCAAAGTCGCCGTTGGTTACTTGGTTGCCGCTGTCGAGGGTCGCTTGCGAATCGAATATGCCGATCGCCTGCCACGAGGTCTCGGAGTACTCGCCGTTCACCTCGGCGATCGCGGTGATGACGGTACTCGATGAGATCGTCAGGGGTC
>CAYQRW010000137.1:0-9117 GCA_964419735.1 uncultured Spirochaeta sp. | reverse complement strand
CTGGTAAAGGAGTGGTCGTGAATCAGCTAGTTAGCTATTTCAAGAGTAATATTCGTCAGAATGGCATGGTGATGGCGCTCCTGGCCATTATGGTTTTGTTTCAGATTACCACCGGGGGGATCCTGTTCCGTCCCGCGAACATAAACAACATCGTCATGCAGAACTCCTACGTGCTGATTCTGGCATCGGGAATGCTTCTGGTGATTCTCACTGGACGCATCGACCTGTCGGTGGGATCGGTGGTGGCCTTTGTTGGTGCGGTGTCTGCAATCATGATGGTGGATTGGGACGTGCCGGTGGCGGTTACGATCGTAGCGGCTCTGATAATCGGCGCCCTCATCGGCGCCTTTCATGGCTATCTCATCGCCTATCTAAAGATACCGATGTTCATTACCACGCTTGGCGGTATGTTGATCTGGCGTGGACTGACCATGGTCATCCTGAAAGGACAGACCAAGGCGCCCTTCGCACGGAGTTTTCAGGCGATCGCCGCGGGATACCTCCCGGGCCGTGATGTGCGCCTTGGGCCGTACAACACCCTGGCCTTGGCGTTTGGCATCGTCCTGTCGGCGATCTTCGTGTTTCTGCTGCTGCGCGGTCGACGGAGCAAGATCGAGTACAAGTTTGAAGTACCCCCGGCATGGATCGAGGCGATTCGGCTGATGTTTGTGGTGGTGGCGGTGAATATGCTGACTCTGAGCCTGGCGCTTCACAACGGTATTCCGATAGTCCTCCTGGTGCTATTGGGTCTGATCGTGTTTTACACGATTCTCACGCAGCGGACGATTTTTGGTCGACACATCTACGCGTTGGGAGGAAATGCCAAGGCCGCCAAACTCTCCGGGGTCAAGACGGAACGCGTCCTGTTTATGGTCTACATGAATAACGGCCTCATGGCGGCGCTGGCAGGATTGGTTGTGGCGGGGCGGCTCAACGCCGCTACCCCCAAGGCAGGTACGATGTTCGAGCTGGATGCGATCGCCTCCTGCTTTATCGGCGGCGCGTCGGCTACCGGTGGTGTGGGTACCATTATCGGGGCGATCGTGGGCGGCCTGGTCATGGGTGTTCTCAACAACGGAATGTCGATCATGGGCGTCAGCGTGGACTGGCAGCAGGCGATTAAGGGTGTGGTTCTGTTATTGGCGGTCTTCTTTGACGTGATCACCAAGAGCAAGGCGGAGGCGGCCTGAATCAGGCGCCCCGTCACGCGATCTGCGTCACGGCGAGCGTAGCGATGTAGCCCACATATACGGAGAGTAAGAGCGCGCCCTCCCAGCGGTTGATCCGTCCGGGGCGGCCGCGCCACCCTACACCCACGATGAACAGCAGGAGCGTGAGCCCCGCCATCACCGGGAGATCCCGCGTGAGTACCGCCGGATCCACCGTGATGGGGCGGATCATCGCGCCGATTCCCACCACCGCCAGTGTATTAAACAGGTTGGAACCGATGACGTTGCCCACGGCGATATCGTCCTCCCCGCGGCGGGCGGCGGCTACGGAGGAGGCCAGCTCCGGTAAGGAGGTGCCCACCGCCACCACGGTGAGTCCAATTACCAGATCGCTAATGCCCGCCGCCGTTGCCAGCCCCACCGCACCCCACACCAAAATCCGACTACTAATGATTAGTACTATAAGTCCCACCACCACCCACAGGAGGTGGGTTGCCAGGGTGGGCTGGCCGGCCGGTCGGCCGGCTGGGGGCGGCGCATCCGCCCGATCCGCGCCGGCGGCCGCACCAACGATCTCCTGTGCCAACAGATCCGCATGGGCCGAACGGCTCTCATAGATCGACCATCCCACCAACGCGGCGATTCCCGCGAGAAGAATTGCCGCATCGACGCGTCCAATCACCCCGTTGAGGATCTGTATCGCCGCGATGCCGGTCACCGCCGCCAGTACCGGAAGTTCGATCTTGAGAATCCGGGAGCGCACCGCCACCGGACGCACGAGCGCACTAATGCCGAGGATCAGGGCAATATTGGCGATGTTGGAGCCCCAGGCGTTACCCAGAGCGATGCCGGAGGCCCCTTGGGAGGCGGAGATTGCGGAGATCAGCATCTCCGGGGCGGAGGTACCAAACCCCACCACCAGCATGCCGATTAAAAGCGGTGACATCCCCAGCGCCCCGGCGGTACCGGCGGCCCCCGCCACGAATCGATCGGCGCTCCAGATGAGCGCTCCCAACCCCCCGATGAGGGCAACGCTAAACCAGATCACGTGGTCACTGTACACCGAGCGGTGGCGCGGGGTCTCGCGGCGGCGGAAACGCTACTCAACTTTCTGCAACGAGGCTGCGTTCATGCAATACCGCAGACCGGTGGGAGGAGGACCGTCGGGAAACACGTGACCTAAGTGGGCGTCACAGGTATTACACAGCGCTTCAATGCGGATCATGCCGTGACTCGTGTCTTTGTGGTAATTCACCACGTTGTCGGCGATCGGCTCAGTAAAGGAGGGCCATCCGGAATGTGACTCGAACTTGGTATCGGCGTCGAAGAGCTTTTCCCCGCAGCAGATGCAGGCGTAGATCCCCGGCTCAAACTTGGAGCACATCTCGGAGCTAAAGGGCCTTTCAGTACCTGATCTGCGGGTAACATCGTATTGCTGGGCGGTCAGTTGCTCTCGCCACTGGGAATCGCTTTTCTCAACGCGGCGGGTGGGAGCCGGAACCCCCTCCTGGGCCAGACGCTGCACTTCTTTCCAGTTGATCATACCCATGAGATACTCACCTATGGGATCCAACGGCAAGTCCCTTGAGGGTGCCGATCCTTGCCGATCTCCCCCCTGCACCGGTAGCTTGCAATAATAAGGAGGCTTTTGTGGCATCATTGGAACTGAAACCGGCGCTTGGCTCGGTCGCCCTGCGTACACTTGTTGCGGCCGTGGCGGCGGTGGTTGTGAACAATATCTATTCGTTGGTCTACAGCGCGATCACGGGCTTCGCCCTGCCGGAGGTCATCAATCCGGTATCGGTGACGATGTTCTCAGCGGTCCCGGTTATTCTTGGGGGATTGGTCTACTTCATTGCGTCCCGCTTCAGCGTTCCCGTGGCAAAATGGGGACTTGCTGCCGGCACGATCGTCTTGTTCGTGATGTTTGCATTTCCCTCGTTTGCGGATACGATTCAGACACCGGGAAGCCCGGCGATGCCGGCGCCCGAAGGGTTTGCCGGGCTTAGCTTTGGCCTGCACTTTGCCGGACCGATTTTCCTGCTGTGGCTGGTGCCCCAAAGCCGCCCGTAATGGAGCACTCATGAAAAAGGTTGCCGTCGCCCACTTGAAGGGAGGCGTTGGGAAGACCACCACCGCCGTAACGCTCGCTCGTCTGGCCGCCGCCGCCGGCCACAAGACACTCCTGTTGGACTTGGACGCTCAGGGCTCGGCCGGGTACCTCCTGCGCGTGGATACCGCAGACTCCCCCAGCGCAAAGGCGGTGGCCAAGGCCAAGAAGAGCCTCACGGACTTCATCGCCCCCACTATCTATCCCAAACTCCACGTGCTTCCCGGGGCGTTCTCCTTTCGCAAACTTCCGCAGGTCTTGGCCGGCCAGAGCAGCGGTGACGATCCGTTTCGGGAGATTTTTAAGCGGCTCGGTAAGGGCTACGACCTACTCATCATCGACGCGCCGGCGGGCCTTACCTACGAGAGTGAGGCGATTCTCAAAGCGGTCGACCTGGTTGTGGTGCCGGTGGTACCCACGCCACTTTCCCTGCAAAGTTTTTCCACCCTCCAGGACTTCGTTCGAGAGAAAACCGGTGGCAAGCGCGGAAAACCTGCCAAGCTGGTGGGTTTCTACTCGATGGTGGACCGCCGACGAAAGCTCCACCGGCAGATCGTGGATCACGCGCTCGCCGCGCCTTCGTCCGGAGACCTTGTAGCCCCCGGCGATCCTGCAGCCTCCGGGGACCCTGCAGCCGCGCTCGTCGCCGCCGCTACTGATCTGCCACGACACACCGCCGCCATCTGGCCATTAGCCGTGCCCAACTCCGCCGCCGTGGAGCGAATGACCACCGAACGTCTGCCGCTGAGCGAACTTCGCCGTCCCGGCCCCGCGCTGGCAGCCTATCGGGAGCTATGGACGCGGATCGCCGCCGTTCTGACACTTCACTAACATAGATCTGTTACATTCCTCGTATGCTGATGAATATCGCGCATAAGGAGGAACGGCTGGTGTACTGGAAATCGGTGTGTGACGCCGTGTCGTTCGCCTTTCAGCCGGTTGTGAGCAGCTACAGCGGTCAAACAATTGCCTATGAGGCGCTGCTTCGCAACTGGGAGTCAGCCGGGTTCTCATCGATCAGTGAAATTTTCGACCGCGCCTGGGAAGACGACACGATCGCCGAGGTCAACGCGATGCTTCTCGCGACCGCCGTCGAGGCGTTCCTGGAGGCGCCCCTGGCACGGAGTTCATCCGACGAGGAGGCCGCGCCGATCCGCCTCTACTTCAATCTGGACAATCGGGTGTTTCGGGATGAGACCGCCGGCTTCCTCTTACTGGAAACGATACGACAATCCCGGCTTCCCCCGGAACGGGTAACGCTGGAAATCTCGGAGCTCAATAAGCTCCCGCACGCGGCGCACCATGACCGACAGTTACCGCTCCTGCGAGACCACCGCATCCAGATCGCCCTCGATGACTTTGGTACCGGGTACTCCGGCTTGCAGCTGCTCTACAATTCTCGCTGTGACCTCATCAAGATCGATCGATTTTTCGTGTCCGGCATCGAAAGTGACTCCACCAAGCGGATCTTTGCGTCCAATCTCGTAAATATGGCGCACGCCATCGGCCTGCATGTGGTAGCGGAAGGCATTGAGACCGCCCAGGAGTACTACATCTGTCGTGAGATCGGTTGCGATTCCGTGCAAGGCTACCTCATCGGCCGGCCCTCCACCGACACATCCGGGTTCCGTCGCAAGTATTCCATCATCGATGACCTGATCGCGGTGAATCGACGGGAGAACGTGGTTGCCGGACGGGTACTCAAGCAACGGATCCACCGTATTCCTCCGATCGTGCAAGGCACACCGATTCTCGATGTGCTGCAGCGGTTTCGTACCGACCGAGAGATTACCTTTCTTCCGATGGTGAATGCGCACAACGAGCCGATCGGTATCCTGCGGGAACATGACCTCAAGGAATACGTGTATTCACCCTACGGCATCGCGCTCCTTTCCAACCAAACCTATGGGCAGGAGCCTTACGCCTACGTCCGCAAAGTCCCCATCGTTCCGGCCCATAGCAGCATCGACCGGCTCCTGGAGCTATCCGCGGTAGACACCACCGCAGAGGCATTGATCGTTACGGAAAACGGGCAGTACGTGGGATGTCTGGACTCCCGGGTGCTTCTGCAGATCCTGCACGATCGGGAACTCACCTTCGCCCGTGACCAGAACCCGCTCACCCGTCTTCCTGGAAATACGGTGATCACCGATCGTTTCTCGGCCGCCCTGGACGCCACTGATCATTGGACGGTCTTCACCTACTTCGACTTTGACGCTTTCAAGCCGTTCAACGATCAGTACGGCTTTCGCGTGGGAGATCGGGTGATTCAGCTGTTTGCGGACCGGCTCCGTATACAGGGTATCACCGACCGTGACTTCGCCGGGCACGTCGGAGGGGACGATTTTTTCGCGATCATGTCGCGCACCGCCCAGGAGGTGCCGGAGACGTGCAGGAGTATCACCGAGCTCCTTGACCAGTTCGCCGCCGACTGCCGCGCATTCTACGATCCGGAGCACCTGGAAGCGGGGGGCATCTTCACCCAGGATCGCCACGGGCAACTGCGCCACTTCCCGCTCATGACCGCCTCCGCCGCGGTCCTCATGATCCCTCCGCACCCCGAGCCGTTGGCGCAGAACGGCATATCCAGTGAAATCTCAAAGCTTAAACACTACGCGAAAGAGACGCCGGGCTCCATGGCGGCTGCCACCTACGGTGTTCCATGGCCAAAGCTCGCTGCCGGCTGTGCCTGACCCCGGCAATCGGCGGGCAAAGTCGGCGAAAAACCACCCCACAGTTGAAAGTGCACCGGGGAGAGTCTATTCTTTGCCTCAGATGAAACGCCCACTTCGCATTATCGCGACCGTCCTGCTGGTCGCACTGTTCGCCGCGTCCTGCGCCACCGTACCGGTATCGCAGCGCGACAATCGGGTTGAGGCGCTCCTGGAGGAGCTCAACACCGCCGACATCGACCGCGTCATGGAGCTCTCCGCTCGGCCGTTCCTTCTGGATGGTGAAATCATCGTCCTCGAGCGGGACCTCCGGACGATGTGGCTCAATCTTCGGGAGGTGGGATTCACCTTTGACTCCGCCACCATCGAGGAGCTCGGCCCCGTAACCGACGATACCTACCGTAAGTTCGGCGACACCATGGACGTCCGCGTCTGGTTTGAGCGCTACACCACGGAGGACGCCGGCCTGGCCCGCGTATCTACCACCCACGGCACCTTCCTGATCGTTACCGGCGACCGCGAATGGCGTACGCCCCGAATCTTCGGCTTCACCGGACCAGAGGAGGGCTGACCATGGGAACCAGAACCGGTTTACGAAAAGGTCGAACGCCGAGCGCTCTTGCGCTGGCCGCATTCATCATGAGCTGGTCGGCGGCTACCGCCCTCGCCCAGGATGCCTCGGTGGTGTACCTGGAAGGCGAGCCAGAAATCCGCAGTTCTGAAGGCACCGTGGAATGGCTCGACTTCGGCATGAGCGTCCGCACCGGGGAGAGCGTCGTCACCGGCGGCAACGACTTCGTGGAGCTGGAGCAGGGTGCCGCCTCAACAATTCAAGTCCAGCCGAACACCGTCTTCACCATTCGCGAAGTGGAACGGGGCGGTGAGCGCCGCACCGTGATGACCAACAGCGCCGGCGCCGTGAAGTACCGCTTCAACCGCCTCACCGGCCGCAATGAACCGGATATCGGCACCAGTAGCGTCGCCGCCGGCGTCCGCGGTACCGAGGTCGCCGTCTACGCCGGTGGCGAGGGCTCCAGCCTCTTCGTGGTCGAATCCGGCGAAGTAGAAGTCACCTCCGCCGGCCGCACCGTGAGCCTCACCCAGGATGAAGCCGTAGAAGTCCCCGCCGGCGGCCCCCCGGGGGAGAAGTACTCGGTGATCGGACGCTCCATCAATCATGCCGACTGGTCCGCGAATCGGCTTGATGCGTTCTTAGATGATCCCCTAGAGGCACTGGATGGCGTAGCGTCACGGCTTGAAGAGTTCGCCGTGGATGCGGCCGAGTGGTACGAGAATTTTCTCGATGCCAAAGAGGTGTCGGATGCGGCCTTCGCCGAGATCGGCGAGATCGAGGACGACGAGGAACGCCAGGAGTACCGGGAGGATACGTGGCAGCCCCTGGCTGAGCAAACTGGAAATGCAGTTTTGAATTACCGGTACCATGCACTTTCCGCCTTGTCGTTGCGGCGCCACGCATTGGGCTCTATGTACATGGAAATGAAAACGAGGAATATCCTGAAGCCTTCGGAGGAGTACCTGGAATTCAGGGACCGTTTTGAAGAGATCGTGAGAGCCTTCGACGAACAGTCAGATCGATACTTGGAAGAGACAGATATTTGAGAAGAAGGAGTCATTGGATGGAACGAAATAGCAGGAAGCTGTTTTCTGTGATCAAGGTCGCCGTAATCGCCGGCGTGGTTTTGGTCTTCGCGGCGTGTTCGCCAGGGGGAGACACGCCCAAGGACCTGGTGCGTAATTTCGTCAGTGACATAGATAGCGCCAGCTACAGCAGCATCCAATCCTATTTAGACAGTGGTGCAAACTCATACAACAATGCGAACACACCAGCCTATTGGACGCAGCATTTCCCTGCCAGCGGACGCCCGTACTCGATTAATAGCATCAGTGGTGACGGTCCAGTGACGGCGGTTATTGCCTTTGGTGGAAATGATACTACCGGAACCTACGAGTTCACGTTCAGCGGATCAGAAGGCGACCTGTTCAACGACTCGGATTACAAGATCAGAACGATTACAACCGGGTCAACGACCATTTTTAATTAGACTACGGTCGCTACCAATCTCTGATATTCGGCAACGAGCCACCCCGCTCACCACTTCTGCTTCCGCGCCCAGGCGAGAAAGCGGTGCATCTGTGGGTCGGCCAGGATCTCCTCGCGGGTGTTGAGGCGCTCCGCCAGCTCCGTTTCGGGGTAGAAGCGGTGGAGTTGGCGGTGGCAGAGGCGACACAGCCACAGGCCGCGGTGGTGGCGCTCCTCTCGGGTAAACTGCTGGCGAATGCGCCGCTTAGAGTGGGTGCGGCGCGGAATCAGGTGGTGAAAGGTGAGCGGCACCGGGCGGCTGCAGAGCTCGCACTGGTCGGGGCGCGGGTGTTTCACGAGAGGGCAAACAACTCCAGCACGTCTTCGTCGATATACTCCAGAGCGCCGATGTGGGTTGCCTCGGGCACGATGGGCGGCGCGGCGCCCGCCTGGCGCGCCTCCTCCCACCGCAGCGCGCACAGGCACCAACGGTCGCCGGGTTTGAGGCCGGGAAACATCCATTGCGGCCGCGGTGTGGACAGATCGTTGCCGCGGGAGGCGGTGTAGGTGAGGAACTCCTCCGTCACTTCGGCGCAGACCACGTGGGTGCCGGTGTCCCCATCACCGGTGTGACAGAATCCGTCCCGATAGAAGCCGGTGAGCGGTTCATCCGAGCATCCCTGAAGCGTTTCACTGCGAATATTGCGTGCCATGCGGGGAAGATACTAAGGGTACCACGGCCTGCGTCTACTCCCGCCACGTGCGTTTCTCGGCTTACCAGCCCCACGTTCCGGCACCGCCCTTAAACGGACCGGTTATGCGGCGGGTAATCCAGCCGCCGTAGAAGTCACCCTCCTGCGGCTCCACCGTCTCGCCGTTTACCAGACACGCCTCCATCTTGCTGGGATAGAAGCACAGATGGTCTGCCAGTATTTCAAATCCCGCCTGAGGAGTGGGGTATTCCCAGACCGCGTCCTGGGCGACCTGGCCGTCCACGCAGATCGTATAGTAGCGCGACTGTCCCTTGAACTCGCAGTTCGTCCGTCGTGCGGAGGAGACCAGGTAGCCCGTTTGCACATCGGCCTTAGGGATGTAGTAGGTGGGGGGATGGCTGGTCTCCAGCAC
>CAYQRW010000136.1:3483-9278 GCA_964419735.1 uncultured Spirochaeta sp. | reverse complement strand
GTGGCGGTGATCATTTCTATCTTTCTCGGGGTGCCGATTGGTATCCTTATGGCGCGCAGTGACCGCCTCGAGGGAATTCTCAAACCGATCCTGGACGGCATGCAAACGATGCCCACCTTCGTGTACTTGATTCCCGCTCTGATGCTGTTTGGTCTGGGGCGAGTTCCCGCTACCTTTGCCACGATTATTTACGCGATTCCCCCCGTTATTCGTCTTACCAACGTAGGAATCCGAGAGGTTGCGCCGGATGTGGTCGAGGCGGCCCGCGCCTTTGGTTCGAGTACGCGGGACATACTCTTCGACGTACAGCTTCCGTTGGCGAAGCCGTCGATCATGGTAGGCATCAACCAGACCACGATGATGGCCCTGGCGATGGTGGTAATCGGATCGATGATCGGTAACCGGGGGCTCGGTATGGAAGTACTGCTGGCGATTAATCGCGTTGAAATCGGTCAGGGATTTGAAGCCGGGCTGAGTATTGTGTTTCTGGCGATCATTATCGACCGAATTACCAGCTCCTTCGCAAAAAACGATTACCAAGAGTCCCGAAATGCGGAGTAATGATCATGTCTGATGCGAAGGGTTTCCGTACAAAACGGGACAATCCCACCGCGAAGCAAACTGCCCAGCTGGTGGAACGCTTACACCAACAGGGTATTCCTCGCGGAATCGTGCTGGACGCGATTCGATACGTTCCCCGAGATCGGTTCCTTCCCGAGTCTGCCCGGGGGGCTGCCTGGGATAATCGACCGGTGGAGATCGGTGAAGGGCAGACGATCAGTCAGCCGTATACCGTGGCCTATATGCTCCAGCTCGCGGAGGTAGGTCAGGCGCAACGGGTGCTGGAAATAGGGGCTGGTTCTGGATATGTGACCGCGGTGCTGGCTTATGTGGTAGGTGATCCGAGTCTGGTCACCGGTATCGAACAAAACGATCGGCTGTTTGCGGAGGCCCAAACTCGGCTCGAGAAGTTGGGGTTGGGTGCGGTTCATCTGGTTCACGGTGACGGCAAGCGCGGGTGTCCCCAGCGTGCACCGTATGATGCGATTATCGTCAGCGCGCAAACCGATTCGGTGCCGCAGCCACTCCTGGATCAACTGGCCCAGGGGGGCCGCATGGTGATTCCCGTGGACGTAGGTTCCTATGCCGCCATGACACGGATCGAGCGGACCCAGGAGGGCTTTTCCCGCACCCGCCACGGAGCATTTAAGTTCGTACCGCTGCAATAATCCGTCACTCCATGTCCATGGGTGACGCCGGTATAAGTCTACCCGTCCGACACAACTGCGAGTACCACTGGCCGCTGGCCTTAATGGTACGCCGTTGCGTCTCGTAGTTCACGTGGATCAGGCCAAAGCGTTTACTGAACCCATGCGCCCACTCGAAATTGTCGAGTAACGACCACACGAAATACCCTCGAATATCTGAACCGGCGGAAATTGCCCGGTGCACGCGCTCCAGATATCGTGAGAGAAAGGCGATTCGTTGGGGATCATGCACGGTTCCGCCGGAAGCGACTTCGTCCGAGAACGCAGCGCCGTTTTCGGTGATGTAGATCGGCGGGTTACCGAGTTCCGTCCGGATTCGCGAGAGGAGTCGTTCAAATGCGTCCGGAGCGATCGGCCATCCCATGGCGGTGCGTTCCTTGCTGCGGAGCGTGCCCACCGGGACAAATCCCATCCCCGGGATTGGGGCGCGACGGACGCGCACCGGAAAGTAGTGGTTGAGGCCCAGGAAATCGAAGGTGCCGTGAATCCGACGGGCATCCAGCCGATGGCGGCCGAGGAAGAAGTGGAGCGCCTTACGCGCCGTTTCGGGATACTCACCATGGAAGAGCGGTTCCATAAATAGTCCGTTGATGAGGCGGTCCGCCTTATACGCCGCGCTTACATCGCGAGGCTCAGCCGGGGTAGTGGGTATCAGAAGCTGAGATATTCCCACCTCGCTCTCCGGCTGGAGTGTCTTGATCTTGTGGTACGCGGCGGCGTGGGCGAGCATCATATTGCGCACCACCTTAAACGCGACCCACGGGTTTCGGCGTCCCGGAGCCAGCTCACCGGTAAGATGGCCTAAGACGGAATAGGTGAACGGTTCATTTACCGTAATCCAATGCCGGACCCGGTCACGGAGGGCGGTGACGATGACTGATGCGTAATCCCGAAAGTGGTGAATCGTTTCCGAGTTTGCAAACCCGCCGCGCTTCTGCAGTTCCGCAGGCAAGTCCCAATGGAATAGCGTCACCATGGGCAAGATTTCTTGTTCCAGGAGTGCGTCAATCACTCTGCGATAGAAGTCCAGCCCGCTCTGATTTATCTTCCCGCTACCTTCGGGAAGAATCCGAGGCCAACTGATAGACAGTCGGTACGCCCGAAGCCCCAGCTGCTTCATCAACGCCACATCTTCACGAAATCGGTCATAGTGGTCACAGGCGATATCACCGCGGTCTCCATTCATGATCTTGCCACGACGACGGACAAAATCGTCCCAGATTGACCGCCCCTTACCGTCTCGGTTCCAGGCACCCTCAATTTGGTACGCGGCGGTGGCGGCACCCCATAGAAACTGATCGGGAAACTGCACATGCATGCCGGCAACGGTACGGTATGCGGGAAGGTGTGTAAACGGTGGCACTGACAGAAGCTTCGGATTTCACTACAGTTCCGGTGTGCCGTTTGAACAATCTATCGTGCTCTACAGCGTGCTTCTTGCAGCGGGGATGGTGATGCTCTATTTCGGAGGATCGGTCCTGGTCCAGGGCGCTGCCGGCCTCGCGCTCAAACTCAACATCTCCTCACTGGTGGTGGGCCTTACGGTGGTAGCCTTCGGTACCTCAGCGCCGGAGCTCTTCGTCAGCTTGCTCTCCGCTGCTCAGGGAAAGATGGGGATCTCCATAGGCAACGTCCTGGGAAGTAACGTTATCAATATCGCCTTGGTGTTGGGAATCGCAGCAGTGATCAGGCCGACGGTGGTGGATCGGGACGTGGTCCGCACCGACGGCCCGGTTATGTTGGCCACGTATGCCGTGCTGATACTGGTAGTTGCCGACCTCTCGGGCGGCAATTTCTGGACCGGCGGAACGATCCGCCGCTGGGAAGGGATATTGATGGTTGCCGGCCTGGGGGCGTATATATCGCTCCTGTACCACCGATCCCGTGCCGGCGAGGGAACGCTGCCCCTCATAGAAGAGGTGCCCGATGAGGGGGTGCGGCGACGTCCTATCGTGGTGAATTTGCTGTTGGTCGTCCTGGGCGCGGGGCTCCTGGCGGGAGGAGCGGAGCTGTTGGTCGAGGGGGCCAGCTGGTTGGCGGTACACCTCCTGGGAGCCAGCGAACGGTTTGTGGGGATTGCGATCGTCGCGCTCGGAACGAGTCTTCCGGAGCTGTTCACCACCCTGGTGAGTCTGAACCGGGGCGAGATGGATATCTCAGTGGGCAACCTGATTGGCAGCAATATCTTTAACTCCCTCATGGTCCTGGGGACTACCTCCATCGTGCTTCCGATCGCCGTGGGAAGCACCGACTTTGCGGTGGACTTCCTGTTTATGGTGGCCACCAGTGCGGTCCTGGTGGCTGCGTTGGCGGCGAGAAGAAAGGCATCACGGCCGATGGGCGTAATGCTTCTGGGAATCTACATCGCCTACGCGGTCTATCTGGCGGCAACTCGGACGATATAGGCCGGCGGCGTTGACAGAAATCCGGTGGACCGCCTACATTCGGAGCGCTTGTGAATAACCTTCGCGCTGAACATGCCACCCTTATTGGAGCGGCAGTCAATATTCTCCTGTCCGGATTGAAGCTTGCCGTTGGAGTGGCCGCAACCAGTGGCGCCCTGGTGGCCGACGGCGTGCACTCCCTAAGTGATCTGGTAACGGATGCGGCGGTTCTGCTGGGAATTCGTGCGGCGCAGCGCCCACCGGATACGAATCACGCCTACGGCCACGGACGCTATGAGACGATGGCGGCGCTCTTTGTAGGGGTGATGCTTGTGGCCGCCGCCGGGGGGATTCTGGTGCACTCCGCGGCGAGGATTGTGGATGCGCTGAGTGGTGAAGCGCTCCGGTCGCCACGTACCGCGGCGATCGTCGTTGCCGCGGCGTCAATCGTGGCGAAGGAAATCATGTTTCACCTGACCCGCCGCATCGGCAAGATCGGGGGCAGCCCCGCCCTGGTTGCAAATGCGTGGCACCACCGGTCGGACGCCTTGAGCTCAGTGGCGACGTTGGCCGGCGTGGGTGGTGCATCGTTGCTGGGATCCGAGTGGAACATTCTGGATCCGGCGGCGGCGGTTATCGTCTCGTGCATGATCGCGTGGGTAGGTATCAAGACGATGCTCACAGCCCTGCGAGAGATGACCGATCACGCGCTTCCTCCCGCCGATCACGCCACGATAAAACGAATCGTGCTTTCAGTTCCCGGTACCAGTGATCCCCACAATCTGAAGACCCGGCGTCTTGGATCCGACGTCTCCATAGAGGTGCATTTTCGCGTGGACGGCGCGATATCCGTCAACGACGGACATGACATCGCCTCGGAAGTGGAATCCCGCATTCGGCAGGTGTTTGGAGAGAGCTCAACGATCATAACCCATGTGGAACCGACCCTTGATCGGTGATTTATTGTTCAGATTTCACAACAAATGAAAATTTGATCACGCTGTGTTGATTCTACTGGATTATTATCACCGGGTATGTCATAATCCGGCCACATTGACAGTGAATAATCTGGAGGTTCAATGAACGACAAGAAGCGAATCGTCATCCTCGGCGGAGGATACGGCGGTGTTCACGCAGCTAAAAAGCTCCATAAGAAGTATAAGCGGCGTGAAGATATCGAAATAACACTGATAGACAAGAATCCATACCATACGCTCATGACGGAGTTGCACGAGATTGCCGGTTCCCGTACCGAACCCGAGGCGGTGCAGGTCAGTTTTCACAAGATCTTCGGCGGCAAGCGGGTCAACGTAGCTATCGACGAGATCACCGGGGTCGACCTGGACGAAAAGAAGCTGTTCTCAGATACGGCGTCCTATCCGTATGACTATCTGGTCATTGCCGCCGGCGGAGCGCCGGAGTTCTTTGATATTCCCGGTGTGCAGGAAAACAGCTTCACGCTGTGGTCGTTGGAAGATGCGATCCGAATTCGCACTCACGTAGAGGATCGCTTCCGGGAAGCGGCAAAAGAGCCCAACCCGGAAATTCGACGACGGCTGCTGACCTTTACGATTGCCGGTGCCGGATTTACCGGAATCGAGCTGGCCGGGGAACTTCTGGAGCGTCGGGATGTGCTCTGCCCCAAGTACCACATCGACGACCGCGAGGTTCGGGTGCTGATCGTTGAGGCGAAAGACTCAATTCTGCCGATCTTTCCGGGAAAACCGAAGGTGAAGGCGGAACAGCGCATTAAGAGAATGGGTGCCGAGCTTATGCTCAATACGATGATTACCGGTGCCGAAGAGGGCAAGGTAATCATCGGTGATCAGACGATCTCCACCGATACGTTCATCTGGACCGCCGGCATTCACGGAGGTGAGTTCTCCAGTCGCGTGGATCTTACCAAAGGACACATGGCTCGCGGAGAGTGCTCGGTAGCCTCCATCGAGGGAATCCACGGAATGGCGGGCTGTTCCTTTGATGAGGACGAACGTTATGTAGTGGGTCAGCGCGGTCGGGTGCTGGTCAACGATTACATGCAGTCGGTAGACCGTCCTGATGTGTTCCTCTGCGGCGACATCCTGTGGTACGTGGAAGAAGAGCACGTGGTACCACAGGTTGTTGAGACGGCCCTCCAGACGGG
>CAYQRW010000136.1:0-3383 GCA_964419735.1 uncultured Spirochaeta sp. | reverse complement strand
CTGCTGTGGTACATCGCGGCGTCGATCGTCATGCTGGGTGGTGCCGGCCGTGGATTTGGTCTGGATCACTGGGTGATGCCGTGGCTGAAAAAATGGTGGAACAAGCGAACCATCGCCAAGAAGACGTATCTTTACACCGGTGAGCCCCGCGACAAATGACGTGGGCTGAGTTCCCCGAGATTCGCCGGGAGCTGGACCGCGTTCAGTCGGTAATCCTTGAGGAAGTTTCGCGCCCCGGGGGCAATTTGTCCCAGGGGTTGCGGGACCTGGCTACGCGGGACGCAAAGCTGCTCCGGCCGGCATTTACTATCATCGCTGCGCGTATCCAGACCGGCGGGGCCGCCGCCTCCGACCGGGTTATTCGGATCGCCGCGGCTATCGAATTGCTGCATATCGCGTCGCTCATCCATGATGATATCGTGGATGAGTCAGATTCCCGGCGCGGAGGTGCGTCCCTGCACGTGCAGTACGGGAGTCGCCAGGCGGTGCTCATGGGAGATTTTCTATTCTCCCGCTGTTTCTCGCTGGTTGCAGAGCATGCCCAGCCTGAAAACGCGGTTCTCCTGAGTGCGGCGGTGAGTCACATCATCACCTCTGAGATCGCCGAAACCAACGGTGGCGAAGACACCGGGTTTTCCGTCCGTAAGTATATGCACCGGATTGTGGGGAAAACGGCGGTGCTCTTCGCGCTGAGCTTTCATTTTGGTGCTTCGGAGGCGTGCGAAGAGGAGTGTGATCAGCGCACAGTTGAGATCCTGCGCCGCGTTGGGTACAACATTGGCGTCGGGTTTCAGATTATCGATGATCTGCTGGATCTGTTTGGCAGTAGTCGTCGAACCGGAAAGCCCGGCGGCACGGACATTCGTCAGGGTATCCTCACCTTGCCGGTTATACTGGCGGCTAACTCTTCGCAGCGCTCGCGGCTGATCCGCGTATTGCAGCGGATTGGCGCTAACGGGCAACGCCCGAATCGGTTGATGCGCTTCTGGCATGATCGGGCGATCGAGCGCGTTCGTTCGGAGGTTGCCGATGCGGGGGGACGCGCCGGAGCCAAGGCGGCGGCAGAACTCTATACGCGCCGGGCGGAGCGGGAAATCAGCCGATTACCTGCCGGTCCCGATCAGGCGATGCTCCGGGAAGTGACGGAACGCCTGCTATCGCGCGCGTCATGAAGGTGTACCTGCGTGCGGCGGGTGGGTGTATGGGCACGTGAATATCTGCACCTGTGCGTGCCCGCGCCCCTTTGCCTAGGTCGCTCCCCCGGCTTCTACCGGAGGGGCGGCACCAGGTGGGCCGCGGATAGTACCAGCGGCACCACCACTCCCAGCGAATAGTACAGAAAGATCCGAGAAATCGCGCCCATGGAGGCACCTTTGGTGGCGTGGGAGAACCCTTGGCGGTGCATCCGGCGGTAGGTACCGAGGCTGAGTCCGGCAGCAATTAGGGTGGTGAGAACGGTAATCCGCGGAAAGACTCCCATGATCGCCAAAATCAACACTGTCAGCTGCGCCGCCCCACCGAGAAGATAGATGATGAGCTCCGCCCACCGTCTCCCCACCAGAATAGACAGCGTGCGACGGCCTGCCTGCGTGTCCCCGACGATATCACAGGTGTTGTTTACGGTAAGAATGGACGCTACCATCAAAAGTGACGGTATCCCTACCACAAGGTCCGTGGGGCTCATGGCGTCGGGGGCTAAGACGAGTATCGACAACGTCACCAAGAGCCATCCCAGAAACCCGCCGGCGAAAAGATCCCCCACGGGGGTACGGGAGATCGGCAGGGGCCCTGCGTTATACAGAAACCCCACCAGCATCGACGCTGCGCCGATCGGTACGACCCACGGTGTGGCGATGAACGCCAGGATGATCCCCAGTGCCACTGCTACAGCATACAGCCCCAGCGAGATGAGCAGTGCGGGACCGGCTGCCACCCCCTGGTGCACGAGTACTTTGTCGGCTTCACGGTTGGTTCCCCGCCGGTCGACACCAAAATAGAAATCGAAGAACGTATTGAAGCCGGTGGTTGCCATGTCGACTGCTAAGACCGCTGCCAGGTAGACGATGAGAACGGGAATGCTGATCGTGTGGTATTGGTGCCAGGTATAGGCGGCGCCGATGGCGAAGCCCGATAGACTGACAACTTTGGTGCGTATTTCGACGATGCGCAGTAACTGGGTGAACGTAATCATTAGAACGGACCTCGTGGCATACTACCCGAAGTGCCTACAATGGGAGAACATGAGGGAGCACCGAAACCGGGCTTAGGAGAATTGCCGTCCGTCCAGGAGGCGGCGAACTGCTCGCATGAAATCCACAAATCCCGGGGGATAGTGGTTGAGTCCGCGACTGGTCACAGCATGGGGACCGGCCTTGACGGTAACATACCAGGTGGTGCCGTCCGCGGTATCAGCACCTTTGTAACGCGGGTTCCACTCCCACACGCCACAGCTGCTAATGTCATTCAGGAACTTTCCCCACCGCGCCGTATCTGCAGAAATTTTTTCCGAGGTGTGCAGATCATACCCTTGTTCAAAAACCTCGTACACGATGACGCCATCTCGCAGCTCGACTTTGTAAGAAGGACCGACATACCCCCCGACCCACGCCTCAAAGTGCTCAGGCTTATTGCTGTGCATGATAAAAACTCCATTAAATATTATAATCTAAATTATAAACCTCCTCGAGAAATATATCAAGAGCATAGTTGCGAAGACATGGGTAGAGTTATGCCAGGTACAGAGAAAACCCCATAAAGAATGAGACGCTTCCACCGATCACGCATAGATGCCACAGCGTATGGCTAAAGGGAAGGCGTCTCCACGCGTAGAACGCCACCCCGCCGGTGTAGCAGACCGCTCCGGCGAGCATCCAAGACAGGAATCCCGCAGGCGCGACCTCCAGGAGGGGACGAAGTGCGATCAGCACCGTCCACCCCATTGGAATGTAGAGCAGGTCGGTAATGATATGGTGCGTGCGGAAGACGGTGGATTTCAGGATGATCCCAATGAGCGCGAACGTCCATATCACGCCAAACACTACCCAACCCCACGTGCCGCGGAGGAGCAGTAGAGTCACCGGGGTATAGGTGCCGGCAATGAGCAGGTACACGAACGATTGGTCCACGATTCGCAGGTAGTAGCGGATGTGCGGTAAGGAGGCAAAGCTGTGCACCAACGCTGAGGACATGTACAAAAGGATCTGGCTCACACCGTATACGATGAAGCTGGCATACTTCCACGGGCTGGGATTCTCATTGGTCAGCATGATCAGCGCCGTGAGACCCGCAATCGCCAGGCCGGCCCCAATGGCGTGGGTGATACTGTTGAAGATCTCTTCGATGGCACCGCCACTCTCGTACTTAATCTCCGAGGGACGTAGTTC
>CAYQRW010000135.1:0-9337 GCA_964419735.1 uncultured Spirochaeta sp. | reverse complement strand
CCATGCGGATGGGATCCTCCGCGTTACCCAGGAGCACTTCAGTTATCGCGTGGTGTTTCGCCAGGGCGGTATCGGTTCGCACCAAGCCGTACGACCGGACCTCCCGCCGACTTTCATCAACAAGCTCGCGAACATGGGAGAGCGGATCCCCACGGTACAGCAACGTCTGGCGCTGAATGTGCAGAGCATGGGCCAGAAACTCGGTGTTACCGATCTCCCGACCTTCCTGCTGCAGGAGTTCCAGCTCATCGGAAAACTCCCGGTAGGACCGGGTCCAGGGTCCGCCGAAGGCGGCGATGAGCGTCCGGATGCTGTGATCGGCCCATCGATCTCCGCTGTGAGCGGACAGCTGCTGAGCACACTCCATGAACTCTGCGACCCAGCGACCCGGCACACGACGAGTACCCAAGAAAACCGCCCACGCGATAAAGCCGATTCCCGTGAGCGGCGTTGCGCCGCGCTCCATGGCGATGCGTAACGTGTAGTAGGCCACGTGTGACAGGTGACTGCGATCGGTGGTCAGAACCGGCAAGAACAGGCGGGCAAGGGTATCGGTAGCGCGACGGACGGCGCGATCGGAGGTGTATCCGCGCCGAAGAATAACCTGCAGGACTCGTTTGGGAGGGTTGTGCTGCAGACGGCGCATCAAATCATCCTCATCGGCGCTCCATGTGAGCGGTTCAGCGATAATGGCGGAGGTGGCAAGAATCCGCACACCCACCGCCACCGCCCCGCGAAATCGAGTATCCGCATAGCATCTCCGAATCCACATGTACCGCGCTTCGATTGTGGCCTCCGCATCACCGATGGCGGCGATCGCGCGATAGTACCGGCTCATTTCCCCACGGTCGCCACGAAGATAAGCGGCCTCATGGGCGATGAGGTACAGCTCCCGCCGAGCGGTCACGGAAACATGCCCATGCCACTCCGCTACGATTCGAAGCGCCTCCTCCGGCGCCAGGCTCAGCACTGCCCGTCGTGCGGCGGCGGTGGTGACCCAGTCCATATCCCCTTCTGAGACATCCTCGCTGCCGAACGCCGCAAGCAATCCGATCGCCCGGTAGGCCGAACGGTCATTTCCGCGTCGCGCGTCAGCAATCAGCGCCCGCACCGCCTGCCGCCGGGATTGGGAATCGAGCTCCGCCTCCCGGCGGGCGGCAGCCTCGATCGAATCGTGCGCGAACCGGACGGAGTTGTGTAGGCGGCTCCGCCGCAACAACGACGCCTCCTCGCCCTCAATGAGGAAGGAGTCCAGGTCCTCCTCCGCAAACTCACCGGTACGCAGGATCATCGATACTGAAGTGGGAGTACCCACCAGCGCCATGAGGAGCACCAGCGAACGGCATCCCGAGGACAGCCTGGACACACGATCAAACGCTACTGCCGTGAGTACGTCTCGGGAGTCCGTGGAACTCAGCCGGGTTCCATCCCGGAGAACGGCGTGGAGCCCCATCGGATTTCCCCCGGATATCCTGAAGGCATCGTCAAACATCTTTGGAGTAATAGATCCGGTGATTGGTTCCAGCGACCGGGCAAATTGCAGCGCCTCCTCCCGGTTCAGAGGATTCAGATACTCGCAATGCTGCGGTTCGTTAAGATTCACTACCTCTCGACTGAGCGTCACCAGCGCCACCGGTTCGGGGCCCCGCGCCAGTTCTTCACACACCTGCCGACTGTAGCTATCGATCCACTGAAAGTCGTCAAAGCATACCACCAGCAGGCGAGATGCTCCGCGGATCCGCCCGATCACGCGCGCCAGTTCCCGCGCGGGATCACGGACCTCCGAGGCATCCGCCGTGATATCCATCGATACCAAATGCGGGGCGATCGCCTTCACGAATGCCTTCACCGACTGAGAGATGCGTTCGTCGTGCAGCAGCCCATCGATCGCCTCCGGATTGCGCTCCAGGAGTTGCACAACCGTTTCGTACGGTCGCTGGATTGCCTGCCCCGCCTTCACGTAGAGCCAGCGCTCATCGCCGGTGGCGTGGGTATCATGCACCGTCTCCCAGAGGTACGTCTTTCCGATTCCAGAAGCTCCCACAACTGTAAGAACTGAAGCGGTCCCCTCGCGCGCGCGATGTAGCCACTGTTCGATTCTTTGATACGCCTCGTGGTGGATTCGCGGTAGACTACTCGTGCCGTGCGGTCCCATCTTCTGGGAGGGGACGGCGCTGATGAGCTCAGTCTTGAGTAAATCGGGCGTAGAGAAGCGTGCCGCGGGGTCCTTCTCGGTGGCGTGGGCGATAATGCGATTTATCCGTCCCAAGAACACCGGCGAGAATTCAGAATGGGAGATCGCCGGAAGACGTGCCGTGAGTATCTTATGTCGAAGATCAGTTCCGGAGGCCTCCTGCCACGGAACGGCTCCGGTCAAGAGGGCATAGCCGAGCACACCAAGCGCGTACACTTGCGCTGCGGGCACGCCTCCGGAATCAACGATACCGGACGACTCCGGTGGTGAGAACGCGGTGAGCTGATCTTTATCGAAGATAAGCGGTGGCTGATCGATCGCCTCGAGCCACAGACGGATGCGTTGAGAAATACTATCCGTTTCGGCGGCGCTCGCGACGAGGCGGCGCCAGGCGATAACACTCACGCTTCCCGTGCCCCCTGGGTACCCGGCCCACCCCTACTATAGACCAAAGAGGCCCGAGTTGCCCCGGGCCAAAGAGGAATCCATAACGCCCCAAGCGCGTCTCGACTAAACACAGATCTATCAAAAACTGTGCCAAGTGAAGAATTTGAGATTTGAGGTGGTAAATGGGTCTGGTCGCCGTTGGGGGGCGCTGATGGGCGCTCTATTCGGACAAAACGTGAATCGGTCCTTCACGTTTCGTGAACACCAGGCGGCCTCAACCGCCGAATTGCTCACCGCGTTGGAGAACCTCTTCCTGCTCGGTCATCGTCAAATCGGTGAGTGGTCGCAGGTCGGTGTCAACCGGAAGGTCCGAAGCCTCCAGATCACTACGAATCCGGCTGAGCACCGCGGGATTCGGATCCGGGGGGTCAAGGATCACCAGTTCAAGCCGATCCCCCGGACGGGCGGAGTCCGGTCCGTCGTCTACCATCGCTCCCCACGCCACCAGACGGGCATCGGGATAGTGCACACGCACGCTACGGAGAATAATCCCGAGCCACCGTTGCGGCAGATGTGACATCGCCCTACTCCCCGTCTTCCTCATCTGCCAGGTGGCGCGCCAGAAACTCTCGCTTCAGATTCCGCAGAGGTTTGCTCACCGATACCTTGTAGATATGGGGGTTGATGATGCGGGTGTACGTCTCATCGAGACAGGTCAGGTTGTGCAACGTCCGGCTCCGGATCTCATCCAACGTTGGGCGCGCGCCGATGATTCGTCCCGCCTCCATCTGTTTCCGCAGCAGCGGCTCACAGCGAGCCCAGTTGTCCAGGGTGAACATCCGATAGTCGCCGGAGGGATGATAAAAGCGAACCGGGGGCCGATCATCGGATGATGCATCACTTCCCCCTGGTGGAGGATCACCGTCGAGAGCGATGAGGTCCGCGATCGGATAGTCACGTTTACCGTAGTACCGCCACACCTGCTTGACGCCGGGGTTAGTACTCTTCTCGGGATTGTCGCTGACTTTCATCGTAGGCATAAACGAGCCGTCCGGCCGTTCCTTGGCGGCCAGCTTGTACACCCCGGTGAGCGCCGGGTCACCGCCCCCGGTGACCAACTGCGTTCCCACCCCCCAGAGATCTATGGGACTATGCGCGGATACCAGCTGGTGGATAATCTGCTCGTCGAGCTCATTGGAGACGGCGATCACCGCATCGGTAAGTCCCTCCGCGTCCAGCCGCCGGCGAACCTGTTTACTGAGGTACTGGATATCACCGCTATCGAGTCGTACGCCCAGGCGCTTACCGTCGCGTTGTAGCTCCTTTCCCACGGTCACCGCGTGTTCGATGCCGCTCCCCAGCGTCTCGAAGGTGTCGATCAGAAGGATCGCCTTGTCCGGATAGAGTTCGGCGTACCGCTCGAAGGACTCCAGCTCGCTACCGAAGGCCATTACCCAGCTATGCGCCATCGTCCCGGTTACCGGTATACCGTAACGCTTCCCCGCCAGGGTATTGCTGGTGGAGGATGCCCCCCCAATGAAGGCTGCCCGAGAGGCGCTCAAGGCACCATCGACGCCCTGGGCGCGACGCAGTCCGAACTCAGCGATGGAACCGCCCTCGGAAGCCAAATAGATGCGGGCGGTTTTCGTGGCTACCAGCGTCTGGAAGTTGATCGTGTTCAGCAGCAGGCTCTCGATGAGCTGAGCCTCAAGAATCGTCGTGTGCACCCGCATCAGCGGTTCCTGAGGAAAGACCAACGTGCCCTCCGGCACCGACCAGACCTCCCCAGAGAATCGAAACTCCCGCAGATACGCGAGAAACTCTTCGTCAAAGAGCCCCAACCCGCGCAGGTACTCGATATCTTCACCGCTAAAGCGCATCTCCTGCAGCGTCTCCAGGAGTACATCCAAGCCGGCAAAGACGGAAAAGCCTCCACCAAACGGCTGTCGCCGAAAGAACATATCAAAGACGGCGTGGTGGTGCATGCCGTAGCGAAAATAGCCCTGCATCATCGTCAATTCGTACAGATCCGTCAGAAGCGCCGCGTTTCGAACCATAGAAGGGTAGGATAACAGATTTTTCCGCGGGACGGACATGGCGTCCCCCCGTTTCCTCCCGAACCGCCCGTTGTCATCCGCGGCCGCCCCAGCCATAATACCCGCCATGGCACAAGAACAGACATATGTAATGCTCAAACCCGGCGTGCTACAACGCCGGCTGGTGGGCGAGATTATTGGGCGCCTCGAGCGCAAGGGACTTCAGGTGAGTGGGCTCAAGATGATGAGAATTCCTGAGAACACCGCCAAAGAACACTACGCGGAGCACGACGGGAAGCCGTTCTTCGGCGATCTCATTAGCTATATCACCTCTGGTCCGGTGGTAGCGATGGTGGTCACCGGCGAGGATGCGATCAGTCGGGTACGGCTGCTTGCCGGCGCAACCAAGGTTGACCAGGCGCAACCGGGCACGATCCGCGGAGACTTGGCGTCGGTGACAACCAAGAACATCATTCACGCCTCAGACTCACCGGAGAGCGCGGAACGGGAAATCGGCCTGTTTTTCGCTCCTGATCAGATCGTTGCCTGGGATGATCCCAACGCGGAGTGGACGGTCTAAGGTGGCCTCCGATCGTTCCGATTCCCCTGCGGGCTTCGTCCCGCAGTGGGACCTCTCATCGGTCTACCCGGGGCTCGAATCAGCGGAGTTTGACAGAGATCTTTCTCGTCTTGCAGAGGTTATAGAGTCCAGCCGGACGATCGTTGCCGACACCAACCTGCGCAAAACCGATCCTGCGAAGTGGTTGCATCGAGTGCTACGGGAGATCAACGAAGCCGACGATCTCTACGAAACGCTCGAGAGCTACTGCTATTCCTCCTACTCGGTGGATACCGGCAACCAAGCCGCGATTTCCGCGCTCAATCGCGTGGCCGAGGCCGGGGTACCGAGGGCCTCCGAGGCGGTTGAGTTCCGCGACGCCCTGGCCGACCTGAAACCGCAGCTGGAAGCGCTGATCGCGGGAGATGCGGAGCTTGCGGCCTACCGGTCCGTCCTCCAGGATGAGCTCTACTTCCAAACGCGGCAGCTCACCGCGGCGGAGGAGACGCTGGCGGCGGACCTGTCCCGCTCCGGCGCGGACGCCTGGTCCCGGATGCACGAGACGATCTCTTCGAACCTCGAGGAGCCGTGGGAGGAAGACGGGCGGGAGGTACGCAAAACGGTGGTGGAGCTGCGGGCGCTGGCGTTCAATCCGGACCGTACCGTTCGCCGCCGCGCCTGGGAACGGGAGCTTGCCGCGTGGGAACGGGTGGAGACTCCCTTAGCGTTTGCGATTAACGGTGTGAAAGGGACCACTCACACTTTGAACTCCCGTCGCGGATGGGAATCTACTCTGGACCGCTCTCTGCGGCAGAACCGGTTAAGCCGTCCCGCCCTGGAGGCGCTCATCTCCACCATGCGTGAGTCGCTGCCGATCTTCCGACGCTACCTGGCGGCCAAGGCGCGAGCGCTGAACCTGCCGCAGCTCTCCTTTTACGATATCTTCGCCCCGGTGGGCACCGATACGGCTACCTGGTCCTACGCCAACGCCATGGAGTTCATCGGCCAGCGGATCGCGGAGTTCGATCCGGACCAGGCGGCGTTTATCCGCACAGCCCACGATAACCAGTGGATCGATGCCCGCCCGCGTCCCGGTAAAGTGGGAGGTGCGTACTGCATCGATTTTCCCACCGTGGGCGAGAGCCGAATTCTTGCCAACTTCGACGGCACCTACGATGGTATGAGCACCTTGGCCCATGAGCTGGGTCACGCCTGGCACTCACACCAGCTCCGGGATCTCCCGGCGATGCAAGCTCAGTATCCGATGACGTTGGCCGAGACGGCGAGCATCTTCACCGAGACGCTGGTGTTCTACAGCGCCCTGGAGACAGCCACCGGCGAAAATGAGCTCTACATCCTGGAGCAGTTTCTCCAGGGAAGCACCCAGGTCATCGTGGACATCCTGTCGCGGTTTCTGTTTGAACAGGAGCTGATGGAGCGCCGCGCTCAGGGAGAGGTCTCCGCGGCAGATCTGAAGGAGATGATGCTCTCGGCGCAGAAACAGACCTACGGTGACGCGCTGAACCCGGACGAGCTGCACCCGTACATGTGGGCGGTGAAGGGGCACTACTATCGCCCGGAACTGGCGTTCTACAACTTTCCCTACGCCTTCGGCCAGCTCTTTGGACTGGGACTGTATGACCAGTACGCTCAGGCTCCTGCGGGGTTTGCTCCGCGCTACCGGCGCCTTCTGCGGGAAACGGGACGCAAAGACGCGGTCACGGTGACCGCGGAGGCGGGCTTCGATATCGAGACCCCCGCGTTCTGGCGCGGAGCGATGGGCCGCATCGAGCGGCTGATAGAGCGGTTTGTCGCGGCGGTGGAGGCGTAGCGGGGTACTGTGGTCGTGGGGGTGGGGGTGCGGCCGAGGCCCGCGGTTCGTAAGCGAACAAGCCCTTTACAAAGCCCCCGGGAATTGCCTATTGTGGGCGGACGTCAGGCGCCGTACCCAAGTGGTAAGGGAGAGGCCTGCAAAGCCTTCATTCGCCGGTTCGAATCCGGCCGGCGCCTCTCAGAGGCAAGCCCTCCCCTGTGGGAGGGCTTTTTCGTAGAGCTCTTCCCGTGCGGAATAACCCTATGGGGTGGTTGCCGCGCGCCGCAGATAGAGCTCCAGCGCCACATGCATCATGGCGTGATCAAACTCAGCGTTCCGCCCCCCACCGACCAGCTCCTCCACCGGCACCAGCTCCACGTCAATGATTTCGTTCTCGTCGAGGTCCTGACCGCCGCCGGGATGGACGCATCTCTCCGCGAGATACGTGTGACACCGATTTCCCATGAGCGCCGGATTGGGGTTGACGCTCCCCAGATAGCGCACATCCTCCGATACATACCCGGTTTCTTCCTTCAACTCCCGGATAATCGCCGTGGTGGCATCCTCCCCGGGATCCACCACGCCCCCGGGAAACTCGAGACTCACCGTCATGCTTCCGTGGCGAAACTGGCGTACCATTACAAAGCACTCCCGTCCCTGGGTATCGGTGGTAAGCGCGACCACGTTGGCCCAGTCCGGGGCATCCATCACGTAGTAATCAGCTTCTCGTCCATCAGCTGCCTGACGCCGGCTCCGCACCAACGCAAACACCGGCGTATCTACCAGCGTGTTGCGATCGAGCTCTGTCCACAGCAGGTGATGTTCGTGTCGTTCGTCCATGGCGCGTATGCTACCCTAGAGCATCGGTGGAGGCTACCTCTTCACCGCGCTCGCTTGACAGCCGCTCACGAAACCGAGAAGAGTAATGGTATGCTCTCAACACGGATACGGAGACTGATCTCAGCACTCGGAGAAGGACTTCTGGAAAAGGAAGAGCTTCTCCGACTCACACTGCTCGCCGCCGCCGCCGGAGAAAACACCTTTCTCTACGGTCCCCCGGGGGTTGCCAAGAGTCTTCTGGCCCGACGGATTTCGTATGCGTTCCGCGATGCCAAGACGTTTGAGTATCTCCTCGGTCGATTCACGACGCCGGAGGAACTGTTCGGTCCCGTATCCATCAGCCGCCTGAAAGATGCCGACCGCTTTGAGCGGGTGGTGGATGGCTTTCTTCCCAGCGCGGAGATCGTGTTCCTCGACGAAATTTGGAACGCTTCTTCACCGATTCTCAACTCGTTACTCACGGCGATCAACGAGCATCGGTTTCGCAACGGCAGTGAAGAACTCCACCTTCCCCTGCGGACGGTGATCGGCGCTGCGGGACAGCTGGTCCCCAGTGAGCCGGGCCTGCGCAATCTCTGGGACCGGTTTCTCCTGCGGCTGTCGGTAGCTCCCGTCCAGCAACCGGAGGCGTTTATTCGCCTTCTGCAGGACAACGACCCCCTGGATAGTGATCCGGTTCCTATGGAGGACAAGATCACCGCCGACGAACTCGACGAGTGGACCGATGCCCGCGATAAGGTGACGATTCCCGCCGACGTGGCGGGCCTGATCGTAGATATCCGGGAACGACTGGCACGCCACAACAGCATGACTCAGGAGGATGAGGAGATGCTCCCGATCGAGGTCAGCGATCGCCGCTGGAAACAGGCGGCACGCCTCCTACGGACCAGTGCGTTCCTCAACGGCCGCCCAGCGGTGGATGCGCTGGACTGCATCATCTTGCGCCACTGTCTGTGGTCCCGGGAAGCAGACATTCCGGTGGTAAACACTATCATTGAGGAGGCGTTGCGCAGCTACACCGTCTCCGGGCGCTTCGATCCGGATATGATTCGGCGGCGACTGGACACCGTCTTGGAACAGCTGCGAGGAGCAACCACGAGTGAAGAAGAGGAAGACGCCACCGAACCGGTTCAGTATCGGGGCGAGTACTACCGCATAGAAGAGTTTGTGGATGACCATATTGCCCTGATCTGGATCGTTGATTTCGAAAACCTCAGCGAGAACGATAGCCAAGATACGGATCTCTTCTTTTACGGCGACAGTGATGACTACGCCTACTCCGAGCGCTTACCGATCCGGCGCATTTCAGACGACACCCTGGAAATTGACGGGCAGGTATTTGACCTGGAAACACGGCCGGTCCGGCGAACGATTCAGCACCGCGTCGACCCAGCGGTATCGCAGCAAGAACACATTGTCCGGGAACTCACCGCCCTCGGTGAAGAGGTAGACTCGATCCTGCAGAGTATCGCCGGATACCGGAGAGTCACCGACGACGAAGCGGTGCA
>CAYQRW010000134.1:1379-9424 GCA_964419735.1 uncultured Spirochaeta sp. | reverse complement strand
GCAAACGTGATCAACCCGGGGGCCACCGACACCGGATGGATGACGCCGGAGATGATAACGGGTATTGAGCAGACGACTCTCTCGGGACGCGTTGGAACTCCCCGCGACTGTGCTAACCTGGTCACGTTCCTATGCTCTCCGGAGGGAGGCTGGATCAACGCCCAGCTTCTGTACAGTAACGGCGGGCTTCAGTAGCGGTGATGGCGGTTACAAATCACACTCGCTGCATCCGGCACCGGCAGACTCCAGCTCCAGCGTCACGTGTTGAACACCGTGGGAGTGCAGCGCCCCGCGAATCTGACCTTTCAGCGTTTCCAGCTCGCTGAGAGACTGATCAGTTTCGGGAACTACGTGGGCGCTGAGGAGCGTGTAGGTACCATCCAGCGTCCACAGGTGGACGTCGTGTACATCGAGGATTCCCGGTATCTCGGTTATCAGCTTGGATACGACGTCCACGGAGAGTTCCCCCGGAACGTACTGCAGCATCACTCGCAGCGCTTGCCGGAGTATCGGAAACGCCCGGACCATGATGTAGACGTTGATACCTACGGACAGGAGCGGGTCCAGCCACAGAAGACCCCACACGCGAATCGCGATCGCCCCCAGAAGGACGGCGATCCAGCCGAAGACATCCTCCATGAGGTGCAAAAACGCCGCCTTGGCGTTCATCGATCCGGAGCGGGAGAGGCGCAGCGCAGCCAGCGCGTTCATAACGACGCCGATCACCGCCAGAATGATCATGCCCCCGGTATTGACGGACTCGGGCTCCACCAATCTCGGGATCGTGTGGATGAGTACCGTTACCGCTCCCACGATCAGGACCAACCCGGTGACCAGTGCCCCCAGCGTGGAAAATCTGCGGTAGCCAAAGGTGAGCTGCGGAGTGCGCTGTCGTCCGGCGATCCGCTCCATAATCAGTGCGATTCCCAACGTCACCGAGTCGCCCAGATCGTGCACGGCATCGGCGATTATCGCCACGCTGTTGGTGAGCAGCCCGCCCACCAGCTCAATAACGGTGAACAAGACGTTGATCCCCAGGGCGACTCTCAGGTCTCCCACTACAGCATGATTGTGCGCGTGGTTATGCGCAGGGTCCTCGGGTTTATGATGGTCGTGATGGTCGTGATGATCGTTAGTGCTGTGCTCCATAGGCGCGACCGACAGTATTTTCCTGAGCCGGGGGGAAGGTCAAGCTCGTGAGAACGTCGGCCAGTTCCCGAATCAGGTCGCCCCGCCGCGCGGCGGTAAGATCGAGGTGCTCCACGGCAGCGTACGCCTCGCCCATGAGCGCATCGATTCGGCCGGTGACAAACCGCTCCAGCTCGCTCCCATCGAGCTCCGTAAGAAACGCCGCATCATCGTCAATCTCCTGGGGCTCCCCACCCCCGCGCCGAGCCGTTTCCGCAGCGTAGGTGACCGCCAGGTTGAGCTCCCACGGCGGCACTGAAGCCGGGCGCTCGCGCGCGGAGGCGATATCCACCAGATCATCCCGCATTTGAAACGCCCGCCCCAGGGGAAGCGCCACCGCCTCCAGGGCGGCCACCTCTCCCGGGTCGCATCCCGCCGCCAGCGCCCCAATCTGCAGCGGCGCGGCGATCGTATACAGTCCCGTCTTCAGATCGTACAGGTGGTACAGATCGGCCGGCGTCGGAGCGTCACCGTGAGTGCGTCGAAACGTGACGTCCGCCGCCTGCCCCACCACCGTCCGGGAGGCAACGTGGCGCACCTGGTGGAGGATTTCCGGCGCCAGGTGATCGCGCTCCACCGTCTCGGCGATTAAGCCATAGCCCTCGGCGAAGAGCAGATCCCCCGCGAGCAGCGCGCTTCCCGAGGAGAACTCGCTTTCCCGGCACGGGGTGTCTATGCGGTCGTCGTGGAGGAGGGCGAAGACGTGCAGGAGCTCCGTCGCTACCGACAGGCGCACCACCGGGGAGTCCGCTGGGGCCTCCGGCTCCAGCTCGTTTGCTGCAGTCTCCGACCCCGCACCGCTCATCCCGCGGTGGCTCTCCTGTTCACCCTCCGCCGGGCGGTACTTCCCGAGGGCCTGGCTCCGCCCACCGTAGACTCGCGCCGCCGCTATGAGGAGACGCGGCCGGATGTAGCGCGCGGGCCGCGACAGGTAGCGCTCGATCATTTCCCGCATCCCCGGAGCGTAGGTATCCGCCAGGCTTTCCACCAGGGCGGCCTGCACCTGTCGGCGCACCAGTTCCGCAAAGGGGGGGTGCGGCTCCGGGGTGGTCACCCCACTACCCCTCCCAGGACGAATCCCACGGTGTATAGGATTCCGGTGAGTAGATGGAGCTGCGCGCTGCGCACCGGCAGGTCCATCAGCTCCCCGCCGCCGGAGGCGCGCATCACCCGCTGCACCAGCCCGATCGCCATGGGAACGGAGGCAACCGAGAGCGCCACTCCCGCCGGTGCCCGCCCGAGCGCAATCAGGACGGGAACCGTGCCGTATGCCAACGCCACCAACAGCGCAAAAAACAGTTTGCTCCTGGCAAACCCCAGCCGCCGCGCCAACGTATCAACGCCGGCCTTCGTATCAGCCGGAATGTCACGCATATTGTTTCCGTGGAGGATGAGCGTCACCATAAACGCCGGGGGCAGCGCCGCCACAAAGGGAAACCACCCCCGCCACCCGGCGATCGCCCACGTACCGATCCACACCATCACCGGTCCCATCAGCAAAAATACGGTGAGATCACCCAGCGCGCGGTACTTCAAACTGACCCGCCGGTTGGTATAGAAGTACGCCCCGGCCGCGCCGAGCATGCCGGTAATCCAGAAGACCGGGCCCCGGACGAGGGCGATCGCACTTCCCAGAACGATCGCCAGGACGAAGTACAGATGTCCCGTGATGACCATGAATCGCGGAGTTACGATACCCCGGCTGATGACGTGGGTGGGATCTTCATCGTCAGGGCCATCCACCCCGTGGAGGTAGTCGAAGTAGTCGTTGAGTACATTGGTGCCGGCATGAAACAGAATTGCCGCCACCGCGTAGAGCGGCACGGTCCACCAGACGATCTCTCGGGATGCGGTTGCCGCCAGCACCACCGCCAGCACTACCGGTACCGCGGAGGCGGGAAAGGAGTAGACCCGCAGCGAGGCCAGCCACCGCCGTACCGGGGTCATATGTGCCCGGACATCACGTTTCGTGTTCATCGCGGTGACTCCGAAGCGCGCGTAGTATCCGGCTCATCCAAAGGCTCCGGCTGACGCCGAAGATTGAGCGCCGTGGCGTAGAACTCGCGCGCTCGGCCACCGCCGAAGTGGCGAAACCCACTCATGAAGTAATGCATGCGCAGCCCCGGCTTGCCCCCCACCGGGAGCCCGCCAAAGATCCGCCCGCTGCTGATCGTGCCCAGGGGGATCACCCATCCCAGGTCCACCGGTTTGAACGGTTTCTGCTTTCCTCCGGCGCGCTGCGCCATAGCGTTCTGTCCGGCGCGGCGCCCGGAGTAGTAGGCAAAATTGATAGCCCTCCGCAACACCGTTCCGTCGCGCACCAACGCCGCGGCATCACCGGCGGCGTAGAGGGAGGGATACTGAGGAATCTGTAAGTATTCGTTGGTAATGATCCGCCCGTCCCGAGTGCGTTCCACCGTCTCCGGCAGCTCAATCGGGGACGCGCGCATTCCCGCGGACCAACAGATAATTGGATCGGCAATCGTACTCCCGTCGGAGAGTTCCACGGAGGTATCGGATGCGCCCGCCACCGCGGTGGCGATGCGCAGGTCGATCCCGTGGGCCGTGAGGTGGGCGGTGATCTTGGCCCGGGTCTTGGCCGAGACCATGGGGAGGATCTCCTCAGCGGCGTCCACAACGGTTACCGCCGGAGCGGGAGTGCTCCGCGTACTGCCACGAATGGCGGCGGCGGTTTCCAGTCCGGTGTATCCCGCGCCGATGATCAGTACGTGCGGCCGCGATCCACGGGATAGCTCGGCGGCGATTCTGTCGCGAAACGCCGAGGCCGAGGCGAAGTCGTGGACGGTGTGAATCTGAAACGGAGAGAGGATCCCCGGCGGCGGTACGGGGATCGAGCCCGCGGTGATCACCGCCGTATCGTAGCGAAGAGACTGTCCCGTGAGGTGTACCGTCTGCTCAACCGGATCGATGCGGTGAACCTCATCGGTGATGAGATCCACCGCGTCCCCAAAGATCTCCGTGAGCGGTCGGGTGAGCGCCGCCCGCCGGATGCGTCCCGACATCACGTCCGGCAGCGACGGCAGCATCGTGGCCAGACCGGTGCGGTCAATAAGGTGTACTGTGGCGGAGGAATCGGCGCGGCGGATCGCTTCCACCGCCTGCGTGCCTGCAAATCCCCCTCCAATAACGACGATCGAATGTCCCTTCATGCTCCCGCCAAGGTACGCACTGCGATACCACGGCGGCAATAGGGCGGGCGATTCAGACTACTCCGCGCTACCGACGTCCCTCCGAGAGGATGCGAATCTCCACCCGCCGATTTGCGGCGCGCCCGGCATCGGTGGTGTTGTCCCCTACCGGTTCCGTACCTCCGCGACCCTCATAGCGCAGCGCCCCCGGCGGGATATCGCGGGCGATGAGTCCATCGGCGATACGGCGGGCGCGCGCTTCCGATAGCACCTGCTGACTTTCGGCACTTCCCACATCCGCCGTATGCCCCGTAATCAGAAATACGCCGTCGCTCACCGATGCCAAGACCTCGGCGATCGCGTCGAGGCGGTCGACCTCTCCCGGTAGTAACTCCGCCTGATCCGCCACAAACCGCAGGTTGCGTATCGAGAGCCGCACCCGCTGATGTTCGTCGCGGTCAACATCGACATCCGGGGTATCGAGTTGGGCGATGCGCGAGAACACGTCCTCAGTGGGGCGGGAACTCTCGTACCAGGTGAGTACAAACCCGCTGCGTTCCTGGGTCTCGCCGCCGGCGACCGTCAGCTCTTGCGTGATCTGTGTTCGATGGAGCATGGGCACTCCCCCAGCTCGCGGGAGCAAGATCTCTCCCTGGTGCCGCGCCCGAAGGCGGTCGTCCCACCGTGGCAGGTAGCGCTCCGCGATCAGACCTGCCGCAGGATGCTCTTCGAGCTCCACCTCGTTCAGGGGCCAGCGCAATCCGTACCCGAATTCGATTCGGTCTACCGCGGTGCCGTGATACTCCTCGGTCCCCAACACGCGATAGGCCACCACCGTGGGAACCTCCGCCACAGCGCCATCGGGAAACTGAATCCGCACGATCGCCGGTGCCTCCCACCCTCCGGAAGCACCGCGCTCCCGCGGCACGGTGGGTATCCCCTGCGTCACAGCTCGCGTCTGGGGTCCATCACCGCTGCGATCAGCCACGATCCGCTCACCATCAAACCGCATCGCCACCTCGCGGCGGTCCTCGATTCGGGTGGCAATCGTCCGCAAGTCCCGCAGCGTATTCTCCGACTCCAGGTACTCCCCGCGATAGCGCTCGGACCGTTCCTGATTGAGCCATAGCCGCGTCTCCCGCTGTACGTGCCCATCGTAGCGGCCATTGGTGCGGACGGTGAAGTTGTGTCGCTCCACCACTTCCAGTTGCTCCCCCACCACAAAGCGCGCGCCCGATTCCTGGGCCGCCACGGGAACGGGAAGCACGGCACATACCGCCACGGCGGCGGCGACGGTCACCCGTCGGGCAAGGAGCGCCCTCATGCCTCAAACGACCCGTCGGAGTCGCTTTCCTGCACGCTGCGCACCTTGACCTCCGCCCGGTTGTACACGGTGGAGTACGGCGCGATGCTGGAGGTGATCCAGGCGTTACCCCCAATGATACTGTCGTGGCCGATCACCGTCTCACCCCCGAGGATCGTGGCGTTGGCGTAGATAATTACGCGGTCCTCGATCGTGGGATGGCGCTTGGTGCGTTCCATATCCTTGGCAACGCTGAGCGCACCCAGGGTGACGCCTTGGTAGAGTTTCACGTTGTGGCCAATTTCCGTGGTCTCCCCGATTACAATTCCCGTGGCGTGGTCGATGAAGAAGGAGCGGCCGATATGTGCACCGGGATGAATATCTACCCCGGTGCGGCGGTGGGCGTACTCGGTGATGATCCGGGGAAACACCGGGACCTGTAGGCGGTAGAAGCAGTGCCCAATCCGATAGGCAGCGATCGCATAGAACCCAGGATACGCGGCGATCACCTCATCAATCGACTCCGCTGCGGGGTCGCCCTCATTGATCGCGGCGGCATCTTCCCGGAGCATCTGGTACACCGCCGGGAGATCACCGATAAAGGCGGATGCCACCTCCTCGGCAGTACGCGCCATGCGCGGCTCCAGGGGAACCAGCAGGCGAGAGAGATGCCGCTCGGCGGCAACGACGGCGGCGGTAACCTCTTCCACCGAACCATAGCGCTCCGCTTCGGCAAAGTGGGGAAACAGCAGTGACAGGAGTTCATCAAAAAAGCGCTCCGTCCCCGGCCGCGACGGAAGCTCACGCCCATCCCGCTGCTGCACGTGGTCCAGGGTCGCTATAAATTCATGGAGATCTCGCATACGGTGAGAGTACTACCTGCGCGATCGATCGGCTACGGGGTACCGTTAGCGCCGTGGGAGCTGGGCGCGCCGGTGACCAACTCGTCCGCCGGGACGGGCCCCGTCGGTTGCAGGAGAGCCGGGGCGCTCCCGGGGATCCGCGGTACGGGAGCGTCCGTCTTCTCGCCGACAGTGGCGGCCAACTCGTCACCGGCGGTGGCGGCTGTGGGACGTGCTGCAGTTCCCGCGGCGGTCCGATACCGCTGGAGGAACTCCCGCCGTGCCACCGGCCGGGCACCGAGACGCCGTTTGTAGGGTATGTCCATACCCAGGTCCCAGAATACCGCGGATCGCTGCTGGAGGATGCGGCCGAGGCCGACCATTTGCACCCAGCCGGATCCGTTGCGCGTGTGGTACCCGGAGAGACTGGTGTATACCCTACCCACCGTATAGCCGATCTCCGCCGCCACCGGCACAGTACCCCGAGGCGCGTGAGGATCGCCAACTTCCAGCGAATGGAGGCGCACGCCGTGGATTGGACGTTCATGCAGCGCCTGAAACGCCGCCGCCAAAGACGGCGAGATCCAGGAGTCCTCATGATACCGGTCAATTTCCGTGAGCGTGGCGGGAAAGTGCTGATCCACGCTGACGGTAAGCCCCCGGGCGTAGCGCCGGACATTGCGGGGTACGTGCAGATCCGCCGGATCCAGTACCATCCGCTGCCGGTGGCATTTGATCAGAAGAATATTCGGCTGTTCTACTCCCAGTCCCATCGGCAGGTAGCCCAGCCGGCACACCTCAGCCACTACCTCCGGCGTAATCGGCCGCAACGCGGCAAACTCCTGATCCTCCGGGAGAAGTTCCGCCAGGTGGGGGAGCATCTCGGGCCCCGGCAGCACGGGAATCACGCCGGCGCCCCCCTCAAATCGAGATCCACGGCGCCAGGGAGAACAACACCAGCCCCACCACAAAGAACAGCAAGACCGTCCGTAGCTCCGGGGCCACCTCACTGAGCCGATGCGCTACCCGGCGTCCCGGCGGGGACATCACTACCGTGGCCACCAGCGCCCCCACAGCCATCGTCACCAGCGCATCACTCACAGCCGGCAGTTCGAAGAGGGCGGGAATCGAGCCGCGCGCTTCGGTGTTCACGGTGAGACGCTGGAGAAAACGGGTTAGCGCACTGCCGGCGATCCCACCGGCCGCGGTAAGCACGGCTAAGACAACGATGGGGGCTCTCTCACTCCAGGGGAGGCGTGTTTGGGGGCGGCTATCGGTAACGCCCCGCTCCCCGGGCAGCACGATGGTAGACAGCTTGATAAACGAGGCCACGGTGCCCACGCTGGTGATCTGAAGCAGGAGATACGCCGGCGATCCGTACAACGCCGAGGAGATCAGCTGCTTGCTCACAAAGCCGTTAAACGGCGGAATACCGGAGATAGCCAGCGAGCCCACGATGACACCCACCGCCAGTAGGGGTGCCTTGCGACCGACGCCGCGGATTCGGTACACATCGCGCGTTCCGGCCCGCTCGATAGCGATCCCCACCACGATGAAGAGCAG
>CAYQRW010000134.1:0-1279 GCA_964419735.1 uncultured Spirochaeta sp. | reverse complement strand
ACCATCGCCAGGAAGGATACCTTGATCAGCACCCCGGAGAGCAGCGCGGAAATGGGGTGCGGTGCCCAGGCGTGAGCCTCCGGCAGCCAGGTGTGAAACGGAATGAAGGCGGTCCGCACTCCGATGCCTACACAAAGCGCTGCCACCGCCAGCGGCACGGACCGCGCGACGCCCGGCTCCGGCAGCGTCAGCAGATCAAACCCGGGAATTACCGCGCTCGCGACCGCCGGCTCCTGCGGCACCAGCCCCGAGAGGGTGATCATCGACAACGATCCCAGATCCCGGTAGAGCACAAAGATCCCAAACAGGAAGAAGAGGATGCCCACCGTGCTGAGAAAGAGGTACTTCAGGCTCGCCAGGAGCCCCTGGGGCGTTCGCTCCCAGGCGATGAGCACGTAGGCCCCGATAGCCACGATCTCAAAGCTCACAAACATCGTGAACAGATCGGTGGTGACCACCACGCTCTGCATGCCGGCGATCGTCATCATCAGGAAAAAGAAGTACGCCGCATCAAAACGACGGTGCGGCAGGGATGCGATTGAAACCAGAATGCCCACGAGCACTACCAGCGCCGCGGAAACCCACGCCAGGCCGTCCAACACCAGAAGTATCGCCGGCTCCGCATCAAACCCACCCAGGGCGTACGGCGCGGCCGCCGGCCCCGTGATGACCGTTTCCACGGTGAACGCCAGCACGACCGCGGAAAGCGCCAGAAGCCCGATAGCACTTTCCCGAAATCCGCGGCTGCGGTGAAACGCCTTACCCACCAGCGCAACTCCCGCTGCTGCCATGGGCAGCAGAATCAGTAGAATCGGCGCGTGCGTTCGAATTGCCTCACTCAGGGCGGCGATCGTACTCACTCCTCACCGTCTCCGTGCCAGACGCGGCGCTCGATCTCAGTCATGTCCAGCGTCCCAAACCGCTGGTAAAGCTGATACACCAGCACCAGCGCCAGGGCCACCACACACACGCCTACGACGATGGCGGTAAGCATCAGGGCGTGGGGAATCGGGTCTACCGGAATCCCCGCCTCCGTCAGGATTGGGGCGGTATCTCCGCTGAGAGAGGCGTAATACACAAACAGGATCGTCACCGCGGTATTGGCAAAGGTCAGGGCGATCACCTTCCGCACCATGTTCGGCTCGGCGATAATTCCCCACAGACTGATCAAGAACAGGACCGCAATCAAATACCACGCCATATCATTCCTCGCGAAAGACCGTCAGAAAGATGAGACTTACCCCGGCGGCAACTTTGAGACCGATCAGGATGTTCAGCA
>CAYQRW010000133.1:6560-9425 GCA_964419735.1 uncultured Spirochaeta sp. | reverse complement strand
ACGACCAGCACCATTAGCGCTGTAATCATCATGAATTTTGGCATTGTATCCTCCTTGCCGTGATCACGTTGTTCCCGCCGGCTCCGACCAGACCCGCCGGGTTGATTCCAATTGACTGAGCTCCGCATCGACCTCGTCTCGAAACAGCAGTTCGTAGGTCAATAGCAGAAGATTGGCGAAGTGCATGGGTACCGCCATGCTGTTCTTAAACTCCATCTCCCCGCGGGGAACATGGACAAACGCATCCGAAGCGTCCACATAAGTGGGGTGAATTACCGCCGAAATCAGGACGGTCCACGTATCGCTCTTGTTCCGCGGATCGAGCGCCTGGGAAAGCCATTGATCGTCATCGCTATAGTGGAAGAGAACCAGTGCATCCTCGTCGGTTACGACATGCAGCATATCCGGCACGTGACGCATGTCCTGTGGGACCAGCAACGCTGTCTTGCCATAGCGCGGAAGACGTTGGGCCAGATAATGCGCCGGGTAGCGGCCGGTGGAGGGGCCCATGACGAACACGGTGCGGGCGGCGTGGATTCGGCGGGCGATCTGTTCCAGAAGCGCTACGTCCAGCGCTTGCATCAGACGTTCGATGGCGCGTACATCGACGCTCCCCGCCTCGCGGACCAGGCTATCCAGGGTGGTGACCCGTTCCTGGACGCGACGTGATGCCACCAGGGAGTCGATCTGAGTTGCGAAGAACCGCTCAATAGAGGTTTGAAAACCGTGGAACGTTTCAAATCCGAGCTTGCGGAAACAGCTAATGATCACCGGTTTGCTGACTCCCGACTCTTCGGCGAGGTTCCGCTGTGTCATGTGGACAGCCAGATCGGGATGCTCGTTCACGTAGTCGACGAGCAGACGCTCCGCACGGGTCAGCGATTCTTGATATGTCCGAAGCCGATCAACCCAGTCATTACTCATCGTAATTGTCCATCATGCCTGCTGTGGTAAAACTACAACCATATTATTTACCTTTACCAGCCCTTGAACTGCATACTACGGACATTAAGGTAAGAAAATTAGAATATCGTTAACTTGCTGCAATTCTTCGTGAAAAGGATGCAGTCTGCTCGCCTTGATTAGTACCTTATGCCCTATGAACTCACCCGTACCGGACACTCATGCAGCTCAGTCGCGGCTGGTCATCTTCGGGGGCACCGGCTTTCTTGGCCGTGCGATTTCCGCGGAGGCGCGGCGGCGCGGGATCGAGGTATCGGTGGTATCTCGCGGTATTCGGCGCGACGAAGCGGATCGTGCATCCTTTGGCCCGCACCGCATCGCCGATGTCACTCGGGGAGAGACGCTCAACGGCACGCTCCGGGAGGGCGACGTGGTGATCAATCTGGTGGGGCTCTCGCCGCTGCAGCGGCCCCGTGGCGGGCGGCGGAGCTATTACCAGGTGCACACCCGAGGCACGATCAACATCGTTTCGGAAGCGGTACGCGCTGGGGCGCGGGGAATCGTGTACGTCAGCGCCTTGGGCGTACATCGCTCCTGCGGTGCCGCCTATGGCGAGACCAAGGCGATGGCGGAGGCCGCGGTTACGGCCGCGCCGATCCGTTCAACGGTAGTGGCGCCCTCGATTCTCTACGGCCCGGGCAGCGAGATCGTGGCGATGCTCACCGGGCTGTCACGGCTGCCGATCGTGCCGATTCCTACTATCAACGCGCCCTTTCGTCCGATCCATGTGGAGGATGCCGCGCACCTTGTGGTGGATACCGCCGTGGGCTCTTTAAAGGAGCGTTATCTGCCGTTGGTAGGTCCGGAGCGCCTCACCGCCGGGGAGGTGGCCGCCCACTTTCTCCACTCCCGCGGTACGCCCACCGTCTCGATTCCGGCGGCGCTCTCCCGGCCGGCGGTACAGCTGGCGTCGCGGATCAAGCTTCCCGGGGCGCCGGCGGACCTGGCGCCGATGCTCGCCATCGACAACGCCGGGGGCCCGCCGCCCCGCGGCGCGCGGCTGCAGCGTTACACCGACTGGGTCTCCCGGTCAGGGACGTGAGCCACCACCGCCAATCGTCCGGGAACGAGGGAGACCACCCGAGCCACCGCCTCCTGTCGCGTTGTCGCCCGCTGTGCCGCCTCCCGCTGGGCCGGGGCCTGCCGCGTCACCTCCTGCCGCGTTGTCGCCCGCTGTGCCGCCTCCCGCTGGGCCGGGGTCTGCCGCACCGCCTCCTGCCGCGTTGCCGCCTCCTGCTGTGCAGGGGCCTGCCGCGTCACCGCCCGCTGTTCCACCTCCCGCTGGGCCGAGGCCACCAGCAGCTGCAGCTCTGCGGGGGTAAACCCGCGCTGAATCGATAGCCGGCCGTCGGCGTAGGCGAAGCTCCCGCGGAAGAACAACCCCGCCAGCAGCGAGTAGGCGAGGTGACTGAGGCGGGAGCGGCGGAGATCGTTCAGTACATAGCCGTAGCGTGCGGTCCGGGCGATTCGCGGAAGAAGCGCTACGATCGCCGCGTCCGGCAGGTGGTGGAGAAAGTGATTGGCAAAGATGTAGTCCACCGGCCCCCATCGCTCAATCTCTTCCGCGCTGCCCTGCACCACCTCGATGTCGGGGTTACCGGCGGTGCACTGCCGGGCGTAGGCGATAATCCGTGGGTCCTGGTCGAGGCAGATTACCCGCGCGGAGATCCCCATTCCCTCCGCGGCACGCACGATCCACTGCCCGATATCGCAGCCTCCGGCGCCCACATCGAGGACGGTGATACGGGATAACCCGCGGCTTTGGGCGTCGCGGAGGATGTAGGCGCGGATCAAAGATCGGGAACGACTCACCAGCCGGTTAATCGTGCGGAACTGGCGTACCGTAGTGATGAGTTTGGTTTCATCGGCGTTGGGGAGGTCCATCAGTTCGGCCTCCGCCGA
>CAYQRW010000133.1:0-6460 GCA_964419735.1 uncultured Spirochaeta sp. | reverse complement strand
GCTCTTTGTGCATGTGGGCCGCTTCCATCGTCAGGCCGGGACCAAAGGCGGTGGCGAAGACGTTTCCGCTTTGGCTGTCATCGGCGAGAATGCGTTTGAGGACAAACATAATCGTGCTGGAGCTCATATTGCCGAACTCCCGCAGTACCTCGTAGGAGTGGTGAAACGCCGCCGCCTCCACCTCCAACGTGGCGGCGGCTTTCTCGAGAATCGCCCGCCCCCCGGGATGAATCGCCCAGATATCCACCTCGCTCCGCGTCAGGCCCGAGGAGGCCATGGCGTCGTCAATCAGGGAGGCGATGTTGCGCTCGATGATCCGCGGCACGTAGATCGACAGTTTCATGTCGAAGCCGGTCTGCCCGATGCTCCAGGCCATGTCGTCCTCGCTGTCCGGGGCGGTACGTGTGGCAAACGCGCGGAACGCTAGCCGCGGCCCGGAGCTGTCCGCCGGATTGGCGGAGACCAGCGCCGCGGAGACACCGTCGGCAAATAGTCCATTGGCCACGATCACATCGATATCTTCTTTCTGCTGCATATGGACGGAACAGAGTTCGGCGTTGATGATCAGTACCCGGGCGGTGGGGTCGGCGCGACAGATGGAGTCCGCCATTTTCATGGCGGGGAACGCCGCGTAGCAGCCCATAAACCCCAAGTGGAAGCGGTGCACCGCCGGGTCCAGGGGCAGTTCCTTCACCAGATAGAAATCGAAGCCCGGAGCGGAGAATCCGGTGCAGCTCACCGTAATCAGGTGGGTAATACCCGCCTGGGCATCGGGGAACCGCCGAAACAGCGTACGCGCCGCCTGCAGCGCCAGCCGCTGCGCCTCGGTGATATAGAGATCGTTTCTGGTCTTGGTGGTGGGTTCCGGTTTAAGATCCGCCGATGGTGGATAGAAGGTGTAGTTCGCCACCTCTTTGCCGTAGTCGTTGATCACGGTGTGGCGTTTTTCGATCGCCGAGGCGGGATAGATCCGGTCAATGAGCTTCTGCGCCCGTGAACCGTCGGGGTAGAGGCGCCGCATGAACTGTTGGGCGAACTCCTGGGTATAAAAGTGCTCCGGAACCGCGGTGTCTATTCCGTGGAGGTACACGCCGGTTGACTCATTCATGACCACAACGTACGGTTTCTCCGGTCCGGAGACAACGCTAAACGGGAGCATCTGTGAAAAGTGATACAAAACTGCGGGAGCGGATGGCACAATTTGATTTGGCGGACTCCCGGAGTAAGCGCGACTACAACCGCCGCCTCTTCCGGGTGGTGGCAACGCGCTACGATCTGGTGACGCGGCTGCTCTCCTTTGGACAGGACCGATACTGGAAAGCGGTGCTCCTCCAGCGGGTAACGCGGCGCCGCGCTGGTGAGGTGCTGGACGTGGCCTGCGGGACCGGTGACTTGGCGATTGAACTGTCCCACCGATTTCCCAAAGCGCGCGTGACGGCGATGGACCTGACCCCGGAAATGCTCAGCCGCGCCCGGCGCCGGGCGATCCGGCGGGGTGGTCCGGCCACGATGATCCGCTTCGAACAGGGAGATATGGGGGAGCTTTCCTACGAGTCGGGTCGGTTTGATCTGATTACCGCCGGGTACGCCCTGCGAAACGCACCGAATCTCCCCGGGGCGGCGCGGGAGTTCTTCCGGGTGCTGGCTCCCGGCGGAGTGGTGGGGGTGCTGGATTTCTCCCGGAGCGATCTGGCGGCGATCTCCTCGGCGCAGGTGGGACTGCTGCGCATCTGGGGATACCTCTGGGGCCAGCTTCTCCACGGCAACCCCGAGGCCTACGGTTACATCGCCGAGAGCCTGCGCCGTTTTCCACCGCGCAGTGAGTTCCTCTCACTCCTGCACGGGGTGGGCTTTCGATCGATCTCGGAACGACGTTTCTTCTTCGGCATTATTACCGTGCTTATCGCCCGCAAATAGCTCAACCTCCCGCCGCCAGGGGCTGCGACGATAGGGGGAGGCGATCATGGCAAAATGCTCCATCACCCAGTCCGCGGCTCTTCCCCGCAGCGCTCCCCGGATCACCCATCCTCGCACAGCGGAGCGTACGGTTCCCTGGGCGGCGCCGATCTTCATGCCGAGAATCGAGCGTCCCGCGGCAACCTCAAAGGCGCGTTGGCGCCGCGCCTCGTAACGCGGTACTTCGCGAACGTACCGCCCGTGATCCCGATGGGCGAGAATCAGGAGATCCGAGAGGTGTTCGGCGTCGCCAAACCCCACGTTCATCCCCTGGCCCCCGATTGGCGGCATCACGTGGGCGGCGTCGCCGGCGAGGAACGCGTTCCCCTGGTACCAGCGCGCTGAGCGGTAGCGCTCCGTCTGGAAGCTGCTGCGCCAGTGCTCCCGAGACTTGATAAGCGACACGCCGGTCCGTTGCGCCACCAGATCCTGCACCAGCCCCGGGGGTGCGTCCCGATACCAGCTGTGCGTCTCCACGATCCATCGTCTGATTCCGCCGGGAAGCGGAAACGACTCCACCGACCCCTCGCGCGTGAAGTACAGGTGAGCCGCATCACCGAGGCTCGTGTCGTCACTGATATCAGCCATGGCAAACGTCTCGGGCAGGGGGTGACCGCTCCACGCGTTGGAAACGAAGCGGCGCAAGGTGCTGTGTTTGCCGTCACAGCCGACGAGATAGCGGGCACGGAGCGCGGTCTGCGGGTCATCGGCGGCAGCCTGGGGAGCCGGGGGCGCGGTGGTGGGCGCGCGGTGCACGGTGACGCCGTCCTCCGCCAGGTCGACCTTCGTTACCGTGGTGTCCCGGGCGATGCGCACCGTGGGGTATCGCTGGAGGTGGTAAGCGAGAATCTCTTCGGTGCGCCGTTGCGGTAGGGTCAGGATGAACGGAAACGGAGAGCGCACCGCCTGGAAGCCGGGCTCCGCCACCACTCCGCGGTCGCCGTGGATTACCGCCCGGGGCACCGGCAGCCCCGCCGCCACCAGATCGTCGGCTACGCCGTAGCGCTGGAGAATTTCCAGGGAGGCTGGGGTGATACCGATCGCCCGGGAGGTCTCGCGCACCGCGGAGCGGCGCTCCAGGACCGTCACCGCCAAGCCGGCCCGTCCCAACCCCAGCGCCACGGTGAGGCCGATCGGCCCGGCACCCACTACGATCACATCCGCGCCAACGGGATCGGTGTCCCCGGGAGAGCGGGCGTGAGCCTCGCAGCCAGTGGAGGGGGTGGGGTGCGCGTCAGCGCTAGCGGGCCAGTTCGCGCGCATCTGCGAGGGTGCGCTCATCGCGCAAGCTGAGTTCGTCCTGGGACTCCAGGCTCTCGATGACGAAGTTCAACAACTCGCTGGCCTCGGCGGCGTCGGACTGATCGGGAATCTCCGCCACCGCTTCGTAGTACATCGCCCGTTCAAACGGGGTCTCTGCGGCGGAGCGATCGCCGGACATGGTGGCGATCATCCGCTCCCGGCGTCGCTGTGACCACCCTCGGGAGTCGAGGTTTTCCGCCAGGCGCACGTAGTAGTCCCAGTAGCGCAGCGGTACCTCACCGGCGGAGTACGCCTCTTCGTGGAGGTCTACCGCCAGGCGGGAAAAGGACACCGCCGCGTCGCCGTCACCAAAGGAGATCGGAAAGCCGGGAAGGCGCTGGTAGAGCTGTCCTGCTACGTAGTACGGATTGCTGTACTCCGGGTCCGCCTCCACCGCCAGCTGTAGGTCTTCGCGCAGGTCATCGGCCATGAAAAGGGCGTTCAGTACTCCCCGCAGCTCACCCTGTTTGGCGCGCGCCGCGCCCCGCCAGAAGTGGGCCTGAGCGGGAGCGGAGCCACCGGTCATTCGCGCCGCCTCATCGGCGGTAGCCTGTGTCTGTGCCAGGCGCTCCATGGCGTCGCTATCGGATAGTTCTCCCGCATACAACGCGAGATCGATCTGGTTGAACTCCGCCCGCGCCCGGCGCCACAGGAGCGCCGCGCGCTCCGTATCGCCGGACGCCGTACCTTCAAGCCCCTCCAGGATGGAGAGCACCTCCGCATGGCGGTCCCGCTCGTGGAGAAGATCGATTTCGTTCCATTGTTCCGAGGTGATCTGAGCGGTGATGAGCCCGGGAACCGTTGTTGCCAGTAGTACCAGTGCCGCCAATCGATGGTGCATCCTATTCCTCCCGAACACAAGGTAGTCAATCCTGGCCGGGAGCGTCAGTAGTTGAGGCACTCCGCCGGGCGATCAGCCCAGCGGTAACCCCTGTTCTTCCCAGGCGGATAGTCCGCCGACAACGTTATAGATGTTATCGTAACCCAGGCTCTTGAGAACGCTGGCTCCCAGGGTGGAACGGTCGCCCCCGTAGCAGTGCATCGCCACCGGTCGATCCCGGGGGATTTCCTCGAGCCGCCGCGTAAGGTGTCCCACGTGGATATGGTGGGCGCCGGCGATATGTCCTTCATCCCATTCGTCCTGACCGCGGACATCGATAATTTTAAACTCGGAGGCGCGCTGATAGAGCTCCTGCGGTGCGATGTGCGGTAAGGTTGCCACCGATCGACCGCTTTCCGTCCAGGGGCCGATGCCCGGTAGATAGCCGGCAATGGTATCGATGCCCACATGGATCAGGCCCCGCACCATTCCGTCGATCCGCGATTCCGGGGCCACGAGCACGACGGGGCGCTCCGGATCCAACATCCATCCCGCCCAGTTGGCAAAGCCTTCATCCGCCTGGATGTTGATCGCTCCTGGGAGGTGGCCGGCGGTGTACTCTCCCTTGGGCCGGGCATCCACGATTTGAGCTCCTTCGCGCTGCAGTGCTTCAACTGTTTCCGGGCTGAGGCGCTCGGGGGTGGGGAGCGTGCCCAGGATCGGTGGCCCCTGCCGGTTCTGCACCTTCATGCGCCCGAAGTAGGTGGGCGGTTCCGGCTGTCCTTCGAGGATTTGCTGCACGAAGTTGTCCTCGTTGGACGCGCGAAACGCCCAACTGGTGGCGCCTTCGTAGCCGAGCGTGGTGGAGGGCACCGCCCCCAGCGACTTGCCGCATGCCGAACCCGCGCCGTGGCCCGGCCAGATGGAAAGGTACTGCGGAAGCTCTTTGATCTGGTTCAGTGACTGGTATAACTGCCGCGCCCCCGCCTCCTGTGTGCCGGCGATACTGGCGGCTTTTTCCAACAAGTCCGGGCGGCCCACATCGCCCACGAAGACAAAGTCTCCGGTGAGGGCCATGGTGGGCGCATCACCGGCGGCGGTGTCGGTGACGATGAACGTCACGTGCTCCGGGGTATGGCCTGGGGTATGGACCACGTCGATCGCCACCTTGCCGATCATGAGCCGGTCCCCATGGTGGAGTCCCTCGTGGGCGAAGGCGTACTGCCAATCTTCACCCCCTTCGTCGGACAGCAGGAGACGTGCGTCGGCGGCGTGTGCCAGTTCCCGAGCACCGCTAAGGTAGTCGGCGTGAATGTGCGTCTCCGTAACGTGGGTAATCGTGAGTCCTTGGTGCCGGGCAACGGCAAAGTAGCGGTCCACATCCCGCAGCGGATCCACCACCAGCGCCTCGCCGGTCTGCTGACATCCCACGATGTAGCCGGCCTGCGCCAGATCCTCGTCGTATATGCGCTCGAAATACATCACTCCTCCCCCGTTTTCAGTTCGTCGTTCCAGTCCAGCAGGCCATTCTCCAGGTGGCCCACCTGGGCGAACCCCATTTGATCCATCATCTGAATTGCCGATGCGGACCGGCTCCCACTCCGACAGTACAGCGCATACGGCTGGTCTCTGTCGAGCTGCTCGATCGTGGCGACAAACTCGGGACTGGAGATGTCGATGTTCCTGGAGCCGGGGATGTGCCCCATCTGATACTCCATGGGAGTACGAACATCCAGGACGACAGCCTGCTCGGCGACCTCGCGAAACTCCTCAGGCGACATATTCTGATTCATGCAATTCCTCCTTGCAGTATTTCGGTGACAACGATAAGGACTCCGGCGACCAGTACAAACCACCCGAACAGCGGTTTTACCTTGGCCTCCGAGATGCGTGTGGATAATAGAGTGCCGGCTACGATTCCCGCCACGGCAAAGGCGGTAAACAGGCTGAGAAAGATCCAGTCGATGCGTTGTCCGGCACTCAGGTCCCCGGCGAAGCCGACTACAGATTTTAGGGCAATAATGATCAGGGAGGTTCCCACCGCCTGCCGCATGGTCATTCCGGCCGCTAGGACCAGGACCGGTACGATGAGAAAGCCGCCGCCCGCGCCTACCAGACCGGTGAGCACCCCCACGGTGAGTCCCTCAGCGGCGATCAGAGCACTCCGGCGGGAGCCGTGGCTTAGGTGCTCGGTGGTAGGGGTACGCCTACCGCGAATCATGCCAATCGACGCCCACGCCATGAGCACGCCAAAGAGCAGCATAATCAGTGTGTCTCTTCCCACCACGTAGGATCCCACCGCAAACACGTCCGCCGGAATCGCCGGGACGAGAAAACGTCGGGTGGCGTAGACCGCGATCACACTGGGGATCGCAAACACCG
>CAYQRW010000132.1:0-9443 GCA_964419735.1 uncultured Spirochaeta sp. | reverse complement strand
TCATCCAGCTCGTCAAGCTCAGTCAGTTCTTCCACCTCTACGGGTTCCAGGTGGTCAGTACTTCCCGAGTGCTCGTCCGGGGGCGCGCCGGATTCAAGGTCTTCGAGTTCTTCAAATTCCTCTTCAGTTGGCTGCGGGTGGGTTCGAGCTTCACTGGATTCCTCACTGTACGAGGAATCGTGTATGGGATGGACCGGCCGTTGGGGCACGGATCGCGATGGTGACGCTGAAGTCTCACCATACTTCGCGAGCGTCCGCTCGATGATCTCTTCGATCTGCTTGAGGCTCACCGGCTCAAGCTGGGCGCGCTGGCCCCCGCCGCTGGTCCCCAGAAGACGGGAGAGCTCATCCCAACTTTGCTGCATACTCTGCTCCACGTGTTCCCGGGCGTCTCCGGAAACACGTCCGAGCCCTCGTTTCATCTCCCGCTCGATCTGTTCTTTTCGGCTTTCCAGTTCCCGTTGCCAAAGTTCCGGGTCGATGGCCCGCCCTTCTCGCAGGTAGTCTTTGACCACCGATTCCTGGAAACGACGAAATCGTTCCGCGACTACCACCGTTGGATCTTGACGAATGTTTAGGATCAGGTATGCCACAATGAAGGTCAGGAGAAACACGGACGCCAGCAGAATCATCTGCAAAGGCGTATCCATCGTCAGCTCATCCTCATTTAGCAGATAGATGAGTCGGGGAAGCCCGTCGGAAGACTTTAGTGATTCGATCGTGAAGCTGGATCCCAGCGAGCTGTCGATGACGGGAAGGCGCTCGTCCTCGGAGAGCGCCTGGTCCACCTCTTCAAGGTCGGTTCCATCCAGATGCCGGGGAGCGTTCACAATCAAGGTTCCCTGCGGCGTCAGACGTACGCGGTTGGAGGGCCCGATAATGCCCGCGTCCACGAGGCGGGAAAACACCCCGGAGGTTCCCACCCACGCCACCAGCGTACCCCGCGGGATAGAGAAGGAATCAACCATCGGCACGGTCACTCGCAGCGCCCCGCGATCAGGGATCCAGGCGGCGCGGGTGCTGTCCGTTTCAGGCGCAGGCAGGGACAACGGCGGGTCGAGCTCTGAAACGGGGCGGTACTCTACGCTTACCTCGGTGCGATTCCGGACGTCTTCCTCCAGCGTACTGAACCACAACCGCCCCTGCTCGCTATCGACGATCCGTATGTAATCGATCTCAGGACGGGTATCCAGCAGCGTACCGATAAGCTGATTCTGATCTTCAATGTCCTGGCGACTCTGGTTTACCAGGAACACATTGGTGATAGCCGGATTGGCCGCGAGAGCACCGATTTCTTGCTGAAGCCGGCGGGTGTAGTCACCGACCACTTCTTGCGATTCTTCGAGCAGCTCCTGGGTGTTGGCGCGAATCCGCTGATTATAGAAGCGCGTGTCGATAACTGAGAACAGCCCCGAGTACGCAGCTATCGCGAAGCCGGTAAAGACCACGGTGGCGAGGAGGAGACTCACTAGTACTTTCTGCACCGTCTTCATTGATGACCGACCACTTTTTGCGTACACCTATTCTGCAATCTATTGTCGGTCTGGACAAGGCGATCGTTAACCGTCGTCCCCTCCGATAATTGTCACCGCGATTCTCCGCGAGCCCGCGTGGTTGCGAAATTCGCACAAGTAGATCCCCTGCCAGGTACCGAACAGAAACCTCCCATTGCGCACCGGCACGGTGAGACTACTGCCTACTATCGACGACTTGGCATGGGCCGGCATGTCGTCCGGCCCCTCCATGGTGTGCACGTACTGCGGCTGATTCTCCGGCACCAGGGCATTGAAAATTGTCTCGAAATCGGATCTCACATCGGGATCAGCATTCTCGTTAAGTGTCAGACCGGCGCTGGTGTGCATGATCATAATATGGCTCAATCCCTGCTCCACCGAGGATAACTCGGGAATAGCCGACTCAACTTCACGCGTCACCAGGTGGAAGCCTCGAGACCGGGCACGCAGCGTAATCACTCGCTGGATCATCATCTCACCCCGTCCTCCGCGTAATCTCCGCCACGATGCGGTCAACGATCTCCTCCGGCTGATACCGTTCGGTATCAATGATGAGATCGGCAAACTGGTAGGCATCGATATCAATCTCATAAAGTCGCAGATAGCGTGCTCGATCTCGCTGGTCCCGTTGGTCGGTGGCGGCGCGCACCGCTTCCAGTGATCCCCCTTCTCGCGTCTGAATGCGACGGGCCCGAACCTCCGGCGATGCGGTGAGATACACTTTGATATCGGCAGCATGGAGCACCCAAATCGCCAGGCGTGACCCGAGCACGCAGTTTCCCTCCATGGCCCGCTCCACCTGTTTACGGTCCAAGTATCGGTCCCAGTAGTCGTCGGACTCGGCCATGCGACACATTTGATCAAAGGAAACACCCTGCTCCTCCGCCATGGTGTGAAACGTGTAATTGATCAGACGGATACCGAGCCGCTCAGCGAGCAATCGGCTCACCGTGGTGTTGCCACAGCCGCTCTTTCCGGAAATCGCGATGCGAAGTGCCCCCATCGTTGCTGCTCTCCTCGTAGACTCTATTCGATGTTGCGAATCTGCTCGCGAATCGCCTCGACGGCGTCCTTCGCTTCCACTACCGCGTCCTGCACTTCCGGCAGTACCGTCTTACTCCCGGTAGTATTGATTTCTCGGTTCATCTCCTGGCAGATAAAATCGAGACGCTTGCCCACTCCCCCGGATTCTTGCAGCAACTCGGAAAAACTGTCCACGTGACTCCGCAGACGGACAACTTCTTCGTTGGTGGCGTGCTTCACCATGAGCATCGCCGCTTCCGCGTAGACTCGCTGTTCGTCCGCTTCGTTTCCCAGGACCTCACGAAATCGGGTCCGCACCGCATCCAAGACGAACTGCTCTACCTGCGGCGCGGCATCAGCGAACACGGTGGCGCTGGTACGAAGACGCTCCAGGTTGCGCTCGATATCTTGGCGGGTGATCTCTCCCTCAGCCGCGCGAGTTGTATTCCAGCTCCCCAACGCCTCCCTGAGTACCCGCAGGATATCATCGCGATAGAGTTCCGGATCTCGACGCCGTTCGGTCTGTATGACTCCCTCGAACTCCAGTATGTCGCGATATCCCGGTGGGTGATCGATACCAGCCAGCTCTGCGATCTGCACCAGTGCGGTACGGGCCGCCGCAACCGCGGCGGGATCAACGTGAATCTCGACGTCGCTGCGATACTCACGCAGTCGTATCTGCACCTCGATCTTTCCGCGGACGGCATGAGCCCCTACCTCCCGCTTGATCTCCGGCTCCAGAGTATTCAGGTAACTCGGCAGGGAGGTATAGATTTCGAGGTATCGATTGTTGAGACTCCGCACCTCAACGCTCAGGTCCCGGTCGGAATTGGATGTCTCGGCGTATCCGTATCCGGTCATGCTTCTCATGCCTGTGCTCCCTGCCGCGCCTGCAGCCGTTCCACTACCATCGGGGCAATTCGGAAATTGTCCCCGGCGCCCATCGTGACGAACAGATCTCCCGGTTTAAGCTCGGCGGCAATCGCCTCTGCGGCGGCGGCAAAATCCGCCACAAACCGCACGTCACCGTGGTGATCCGCCATGGCGCGCGCCAGATCCTGACCAGAGATCGTCGCGGAGTTCCGTTCTCGGGCGGAGGCGTAAATCTCGTTGAGAAACACCACATCCGCATCGGAGAACGCCGTCGCAAATCCATCGAGAAGCGCCGTCGTCCGCGAATAGGTATGCGACATAAAATCCACGACGATCCGACTCCCCGGCCAAAACGTCCGATAGCCGTTGAGCGTAGTCTGAATAGCCGTGGGATGGTGGGCGTAGTCATCCATGACGCGCACACCGGCCACTGTGGCTATCAGTTCACTCCTGCGGCGCGTTCCGGCAAACGTGGCCAGCGCGCGTTGCCACACCGCCCGGGATACCGGGTCCGGCTCGCCCACCAGCCCAACCAACCCGAGCACCGCGGCGGCCGCATCCAGTACCATGTGCCGCCCCGGAACTTCCACCGTCCACTCCACCACTTCATCGGCGTGGGTCACGGTAAACCGCTGACGCCCCGTTTCAACGATCGGCTCGCTCACGTGACCGGTGCCGCGCACCGAAAATCCGTAGGGCTGAGGCACGATATCCGGTCGCTCTTCCCCGACCCGGCGGGCCACGTCTTGAGCACCGGCGTCGTCGGCGCAGTAGATCAAACTCCCCTGCGGCGGGAGGGATCGCGCGAAAGAAAGAAACGCCTGCAGCACATCGGCGTAGTCACGATAGTAATCCAGGTGGTCAGCTTCTACGCTGGTCACGATGAGCACGTTCGGGGAGAAGTCCAGAAAGTGACGGCGGTACTCGCACGTTTCCGCTACCAGCAGTTCCTGTCCCTGACGCAGGGTGGCGGATCCGCCGAAGGAGGGAACCGCGCTCCCCACAACTACCGTGGCGGGAAGGTCCGTAGCGGATACGATCGTGCCGATCATGGCGGTGGTAGAAGTCTTTCCGTGAACGCCGCTCACCGCAAGACTGCGGCGCGTTCGGGAGAGCGCTCCCAACATTTCCGTGTAGCTGTACTGCGGGAGGCCCCGCCGCCGCGCTTCGGCGCGCTCAGGATTGTCTTCCCCGTAGGCGGAGGAATACACCAGCAGCTGCACGTCCGGTGGTACGTGACCAGCCTCAAATCCGACTCGCGGGGTGAGTTCGATCCGCTCCAGGAGCGTATCGGTGAAGAATTGCTCCTCCACATCACTGCCGGAGAGAACCGCCCCGGCATCGTGGAGTATTTCCGCGAGCGCGGCCATTCCGGTCCCCTTCACACCGGTGAGATGAATCGGAACGTCATGAAGTACCGGAGGAATCATCGCCGCGAGTGTAGCCGGTTTCCCCGATTTCGGTCCACAGCACCCATAACGCGACGGCAGGGGCGGGACAGCCCGTGTTCAGCTTAAGGAGGCACACACCGCGCCGGCGAGAATGATCGTTGCCGTTTCGGTGCGCAAGGTCGAAGTGCCCAGGTGGACCGCAGAGAAGTGGTGATCCACCAGGTGCCGCTCCTCGTCCGCGGTGAATCCGCGTTCAGGACCGATCGCCACAACTGCCCTGCCGGGGGCATCGGCGTTCTGAAGCCGGAGCAGAAACTGGGGGAGCATCTCCGCCGGCGGATTCACCGCTCCGTAGATCCGGTGCACAGCACTACCGGAGACCTGGGCCCGTTCTTCCACCCCCTGAAGCGCGGCGGAAAGCGATTTCCACCGATAGAGGGCGGGCGGCGCGGTGTGCATCCCCTGACTCAACCCGTCCCGGATCACCTGGTCCGTTCTGTCCCACAGGGAGCTTCCCAGGTACGACGCTTCCGAGAGCGCCCCCACGAAGACGTGGATCTCGCTCACCCGCAGGGCGGCGAGGTCACGGAGCAATCGTTGTAAGACCGGGGGGCGAGGATGGCCAAGTACCACCGTCACCGGAAGCGAATCACTGCGATCCTGCTCCCACGTCGCCCGCAACGTGAGGCCCGCCTCACTGGTCTCCACCAGCGTCGCGAAGCCTCGCGCCCCACCGACCACTCCCACGCGGATCGTATCTCCCGCCACGGCTCGGAGAATCCGCCTGATGTGATGAGCTCGTTCGTCGCCCCGGGGAAGGTGGTATGCATCTTGGCGCTGATCGAAGAGTACGAGGTTCACCGTTCAGGAAGAGACGGCGGCGGTACCGGCGGTTTCAAAGTATTCAGCGATCTGGTCGATCGGTAGCTGCTCAACTCCCAGGAGTCGCTGTACAATCAGCCCATCGATTGTTGCCAGCAACACCCGCGCCATAGTGGCGTATTCGCCGGATTCACCGTAGACCCGGGCCAAGCCCTGTTCCAGAATGGTACGCCACCGTTTGTATTCTTCCACGAAGCGGCGCCGTAGACTGGGGTTCTCGGTGAGCGCCTCTTGGATAAGATACACGTGCATCTGTCCACGGCTTCGGGAATGCATGACGGTATCCATAACCATCCTGAAGACGCGGCGCGGCGGAACATCGGTCCCACTGGATTCCAGCCACCGGAAGATCCGATCCGTGAGATTATTCATATGCCGATCGGCAATGTCGAAGATAAGGTCACCCTTCGTGGAGTAGTAGTAGTAGAGTGTACCCTTGCTGATTTCCGCGGCCACGGCGATATCCGCAAGGGTCGTATTGTCGATACCCCGTTCCCGAATAAGCCGTGAGGCAGCCTGAATAATCTTCTCCCGGTTAGCGGGAGTGGTCTTCCGTTGGCCCATGGCCGGTAAGGTACTGCATCAGCGTGGGTTAGGTCAATTTGGCGGTCGTCGACCGTTGTACCGATCTGCGAAAACTTGCACATAAGAAGCGGTCTCATCTAAAATAGGGTCATGGACTATTACCAGCACCCGGAAAAGCGCAAGCTCTACCGGAGCCGAGTATCTCGCAAGATCTCCGGAGTGTGCGGGGGAATCGCCGAGTACTTCACTATCGATGTGACCCTGGTGCGCCTCGCCTTTGTGGCGCTCTTTCTGTTGGGCGGCGGTGGCGTCCTGATCTATGTCATCGCGGCCCTCGTGCTCGAAGACAACCCGTACCAGTGATTCCCTACTGTAAGATACCCCGCATGAAGGACACCAGCACCTCGAGGGCTTTCTCATTCTGCCCACCCTCCGGGACGATTAGATCCGCGTAGGCCTTAGTCGGTTCAATGAACTCGTAGTGCCCCGGTCGTACCGTTTCCATGTACTGGTCGATCACGGACTGCACGGTACGCCCGCGCTCATGGATATCCCTGGACAAGCGTCGGATGAACCGGATGTCATCGGGGGTGTCCACATAGATCTTCAGGTCGATAAGATCCCGAATACGGGGCTCAAAGAAGATCATGATCCCCTCCAGGATCACCAGCTTTCCCGGCTGAACTCGGATCGTTTCCGCTTTCCGTCGGTGGTGCACGAAGTCGTACTGGGGCATCTCGATGGGGTCGTCACGGCGAAGCGCTTCGAGGTGAGCCACGATCAGATCAGAGTCGAAGGCGCTGGGATGATCAAAATTAAACGCGTTGATATTGGTATTGCTCACGTATTCGGCCGATCTATAGTAGTTGTCCTGCGGGAGAAAGACGAAGTCCCCGACGATCTCGGATATCTTACGTACGATCGTTGTTTTCCCTGATCCCGACCCGCCGGTGATCCCGATGATTCGTGCCATACTGGCGTGCATTATAGGGCGCTGTGGCCGGCGTATCTACCGCGCCAGCGCTACGGACAAGGCAAAGCGAACCTCGGCTTCGCCAAAGGGCTTGCGGAGTACGTACTGAAACCCCGCCTCGCGGTAGGAGGAAGTGTTTTGACGATGAAGAGCACCGGAACTCAGAACCGCGGGAATCATGGGGTCTAACTCTCTAATCCGGCGCAATACCTGCACCCCATCATTGCGACCGGGCATCGTGAGATCGGTAATCACCAACTGAAACGGCTCCGTGCCGTGAAACCGGGTTCGGAACAGCTCGATCGCCCGGTCTCCACTGTCCGCGGCGGTCACGACACATCCCATAGACTGAAGCGTGCGCTCCAGAGAACGTCGCACGAGGGGGTCGTCTTCAACCATGAGGACGTGGAAACCTTGAAAATCAGAGAGACTCTCGGTATCCCCAGACACAGGGGTATCCGGTAGAGATCCGGAAACAGGCAGATATAGGCGGACGGTGGTACCGAATCCTGGGTCGGTTTCAATTTCCATCGTTCCCCCCACGTTCTCCAGCGTTGAGAGCGTAACGGTAAGCCCCATTCCCACTCCGTGAGGTTTCGTCGAAAAGTACGGTTGCGTAACCTGTGAGACGATGCGGGTGTCCATTCCATGGCCCTCGTCCCGTACTCCCACCACCACCGCGTCGGGATCCTCCGATCTCCAGACACTAAAATGGATCCATCCCTCTTCATCCATCGCTTCCACGGCATTAACTACTACGTTGAAAAGCGCTTGCGAAATCTCTTCGGTGGAAATGGCTACCGCCGGAAGTCCGCCGTCAATAGCAAAACTGCTGCGTACACCGGTGCCGCTCATCGCCAAGGCGGCGGTATCCTGAATGATCTCAGACAACAGCACCGCCGAAACAGCCCGATCGGCACGAGTATCCGGGGATTCTCCTTCCTCCGGGCTCTGTCCACTGAACCGTTCGAGCTGTTCACCAAGACGCTTAATCCGCCGAACCGCACTGTCGGCGTTTTTCAACTCGCTTCGGAGCGCCGTGGGGGCATCCCGTAGCCGGCGTTCCAACAACCCCAGATGCGTCATCAGAGCGGTGGCGCTATTGTTCAACTCATGGGCGATGCCTCCGGCAGCTCGCGAAACCTCCCGAGCATGCTGAAGACGTCGTATATCGCGGGAGAGTTGCTTCTTGGTGCTCACGTCCCGCACAAACATGACTACCGCCTCGTCGCCCTGCATCGTGTCGGTATCCCCGCCATTGGACCCGCGCGATCCTTCGATGGGGGCGATCGAAACCGTCACATCCAGCTCACGCTCCGGGCTTGGAGCCGCCTTAAGATCAGCGGCCAACGTGAGATCGCGATTTTCTCGCCGAGCCCGTGTGATCTGATCTATGAGGGGAAACGGCACTCCCCTCTGTGTGACGTTGAGATAGCGATCGATGGAACTCATCCTCGGGTAGCTATCAGAGGACGAGGGATCACCCTCCGGACCGAATTGCCGGGCCAGCCCGTTGCACGTGAGAATGCGTCCACCGGCGTCAAGAATGAAGACACCGGCGGAGGTGGTCCGCAGGAGCGCGTTCAACGTCCCCGACCGATGGTCGTCGTGAGCCGGCACGAAGGTGATAATCGATCTCCCACGCCGCCCAGAGGCGAACGAAATCGATACATCGCTGATCTGGGCACCGTTCATGACCCCCCGCACGGGACCTCGGGCGAGCAACTCCATGTCTTCCGTCCAAGAACCACCAGGTAACCACGGCGATTCCGGGGAGAGTACCGCCCGCAGCAGTTCATCCACGGGACGAGCGCGAAATTGGTCACCATCGATCCCACACATCTGCGTCAGGCAGGTGTTGACGGTGATGACCCGGCCCTGGGCATCGATGAGCACTCCGCCGTAGTTGAGAGTTGATATAAGCCGAAACATCTCCGTCACGCTTGAAATTCTTCTCCACCTTCACTCCAATTGCAAGAGTGTTTGATGTGATTGGTGACATTCATGGCCACGCGGCAGCGCTGGAACAACTCCTGCAGAAGCTTGGCTATCGGTATCGCCACGGTACGTGGCGCTATCCCGGCGCGGAACGGCGAGCTGTATTCGTCGGCGATTTCATCGACCGCGGTCCGGCGATACGGGACACAGTTGATATCGTGCGGCGCATGCTCGACCACGATACTGCCTGGGCGGTCATGGGAAACCATGAGTACAACGCCCTCCTCTGGCACACGCGGGACACGGAGGGAAACTGGTTACGCC
>CAYQRW010000131.1:0-9464 GCA_964419735.1 uncultured Spirochaeta sp. | reverse complement strand
TTGCGATACCACCGGCGGCCTTCACCGAATTCGACGATCGGCAGATCCATGGTGACGGTGTAGGTGACCGATCGGGATGCCCCGGGGGCGAGCGTGAATCCGCGGTGCACCGCGGAGGCCAGCGCCTCATCCCAGTGGGCGGTCCACGTTTCGCCGGTGTCGGGGAGTGTCCCGGTGCGGCGAAACTGCTCCTCCGCCCAGGGTACGGTATGGCCCTGCCGTTCCGGCGGGCGGTCGATGGCGTTGATGCCTGCCTTGAGGCACGCCTCAACTGAGGTACGATCGGTGGCGGGGCCGGTAGTACTGACGAGCACCTCGCCTTCCATGTCGTGGCGTACCGGGCGCTGGGGGTGGCGCTGCTGCAGGGCGCCGGCGGTGTGGAGCGGGGCGGCGCCGGTGGCATCGGCGACCCCGCTGGCGTGGGCCGCGTCGGTGGCGTGGGCGCCGGTGGCCTGGGCAGTGCCGATGGAACCGGCGGTCTCGGGGCTATCCGGTGCGAGGCGGCCGGCGCTTGCTGCAGCCCCGCCGCTTTCTGCGGCCCCGCCGGCTCCGTCCCCCGGAGCCCACCGCACCACTGAGGCGGTATTTCCCGCGTGGGTCTGGCCGGGCCAGGGGCGCGGCGGCTGGTCCAGGGCGGTGGCGCGGGCGGCGCGCCAGCCCAGCACGTTGGGCCAGAACGCGGCGGTATCTATCTCCAGATCGCTCCCGCTGCGGTTCACGACGGTGATCGTGGCAAACCATACCGGCCAGGAGGCGGTGGAGCAGCCCTCCGATTCGTTAACCAGCGGTGTCCAGAACTCCGCCACCACTTCCAGCGGCAGATCGTCCCCGCGGTAGTGCTCGTGAATCACCGGAAACAGGGAGTATACGGAGCGGTGGATGGTGGCTGCGGGTGGCGCGGCCGGGGCGCCGCCGCGGGGCTCAGCGCCGGGGCCACGGGCCGGGTGCTCGGGCTCGGCCTCGGGACGCGACCCGCCCGCCGGCGGGTTCCCGCGCTCCGGGCTCGCCAGCCGAAAATAGCCGGCCCGCCGGCCCGCGGGGGAACTGGCCGATCCCACCTCCTCCCAGCGGAGCGCGAAAAATGCACTGTCTATCGATTGGCGCAGGTGGTAGCCGTTTTGCAGGTGCCAGCGGGCGAAGCTGCCGTCCAGGTCGCGTCCCACCACCGGGGCACCGATCCCGCCGAGAAAGAGTCCCGAAAGTTCGCCATCGTCGTGGCTGCCGGGCTTGGCGTGCCAGTAGGGGTGGTGGCCGCGCGGCGCGCCCTCAGCGTGGGCCGGTGCCTGGGGCGCGCCGGTGGCTGCCCGGCCCTGGGCCTCTGTCCGGGGCCCCGTACCGGCATCATCGTAGTTGTGGCCGCGCCGCAGGTCCGCCTGGAACGCGCCTACCCGTTGCCACGGGCCGCCTTCGGCCCTGGGGCCGGAGCTCATCCCTTGACGGCGCCGGCGGTGAGACCGGAGATGATCTTATCGTGGAGGAAGATATACACCACCACAGTGGGGATCATCGTCAGGACGATCGCGGCGAACATACCGGCGTAGTCGGTGCGGAACTGGCTGGTGAAGAAACGAATCGCCAGCTGTACGGTGCGGGCGCTGCGGGAGGAGGTCAGCAGCAGCGCGTAGATGAACTCATTCCAGGCGTAGATGAATCCGAACGTTCCGGCGGTGACCAGGCCCGGCTTGGCCAGCGGCATGATGATCCGGCTGTAGCGCTGGAAGAAGCTGCACCCGTCGATCTCGGCGGAGTCCTCCAGTTCTTTGGGAATCGAGGTCATGAAACTGCTAATGAGAAAGGTAGAGATCGGAATGTTGATCGCTGCGTAGGTCACCACCAGCGCCGCCAGGCGATCGTAGATACCCAGGGCCACGATAATCGAGTAGTAGGGCACCATCAGGGCGACGATCGGAATCAGAACCCCGGCGGTGATCGCGGTGAAGATCGTCTTGCGCAGGGGAAACGTCTCCCGGGCGATCACAAACGAGGCCAGGGACGTGACAAATAGGTTTACCGCGGTGGCCAAGGAGGCGACGATAATGGAGTTGAGAAAGAACTGGTGCAATCCGGAGATCGTCACCGCGTTGACGAAGTTTTGAAATTGCCACACCGCCGGCAGGGCAAACGGCTGCGTCTGGATTTCCAAGTTCGACTTGAACGCTGAAACGGTGAGCCACAGCAACGGAAAGATCGCGATCACCAGATACAGAATCAGGAGGAACCACTTGGCGGTATGGGCGGTGATGCGAATCGGAGCAGCGGTCTCGTTCAATGAATCGTGTGCCATAGAGCTGAACCCTTCCCTTATTGTTGCGAGTCGCCGACAGCGTCGGACTTGCCGAATACCCGCTGCAGCAGGCCCAGGATGACGATTCCCAGGACGATGAGAAGCACCCCGGTGGCGGCGGCTTTCCCGTAATCCAGGCCCGCCATCCGACGATACATATACAAACCCATCACCGGCGTCCGGTTGGCCGGACCCCCGGCGGTCATGAGAAAGGTGGTCTCGAACTGGCGCAGGGCAAACGCTACCGCCAGCGTGCCGGCGGTGACGATGATACCGCGAATCACCGGCAGGGTGATGTACAATTCCTGCTGGAGGACGTTGGCACCGTCCATGACGGCGGCCTCATAGAACTCCCGCGGTACCGACATCGTTCCCGCCAGAATGATTACCATGAAGTACCCCACGTAGATCTGGTAGGAGAAGATCACCGCCGGGAGCGCGGTGTTAATCTCGCCCAGCCAGTTGCGGGTGAGCTCTCCCTGGCCCATCGCCTCCAGGATACTGTTAATCAGACCGAACTCCGGGTTGTACAGCGCCGACCACATCATCGCCAGCGCCACCAGGGAAATTACGTTGGGCAAAAAGTAGACGGTGCGAAAGAATTTCCACCCTTTTGGGGCCCTGGTGAGAACGAGAGCCAGAATCAGCGCCAGCGGAATCTGGAGAAACGCCGCCGACATCGCCCAGATGATGTTGTTCTTTATCGATGTCCGGAAAACGTCCTCAGAGAAGATTTCGCGAAAGTTTTCCAGACCGATAAACGACATCGACTGAATCCCGTTCCATTCCATGAAGCTCACGTACAGTAGGAAGAAGATCGGATAGATGAAGAACGCCAGGATTAGCGTCAGCACGGGAAGCAGGAAGAGAATGATCCATCCTGTGTTTCGGTTTCTTTTTCGTAATGTGTCCATAGTGTTCCAGTGGAGGGCCCCGGCGGTGTTCCGCCGGGGCCCCTGTAATTGAAGTGTGCGCCGCGCCCAGCACGTAGGACCGGACACAGGCGCGGGTAACCCTCGAGCGCTTAGTCGTCTGCTGCCTCGAGCATGTCCACAAACTCGGCGGGGGAGCGGTCTTCGAGCACCATTTCGCCGATCGCCTGTCCCAGCTCGGCGACAACATCAACCGGCTTGGAGGCTTCCATGTGGTCGATGAGGAACTCGGCGTTGTTTCCGGCCTCGATAAACTGCTGCTGCAACGGATCTACTTCGTCGCCATCCTGCAGTTCAAACTCCACCGCCAGGAGTGAACCTGCCGCCAAGGATACGCGGCGAGAGTTCTCGGGGCTGGTGAGGTGCTGCAAGAAGGTGATCACCGCTTCCCGGCGCGCGGGGTCGTCGGTGTTGGCGGCGGCGATGTTGGTGTGCAACCAACCCACCTGGTGGCCATAGTGCTCACCTGCCTGCGGGGCGGGAGCCAGCTGCGTGGCCTCGTATACCTCGGGGGCGTTGTCACGGATGTTTCCGATGAACCAGGGGCCGTTAATGAACATCGCGGTCCGCTCGGACATGTAGTGACCACTGGATACGCCGGCGTCGGCACCGATCGCGTCGCGGGTGGTGTTACCATCCTCGTAGAGACGCTTCAGGATCGCCGCGGCCTCTTCAAAGGCGGGGTCATCCCAGTCCAGGCTGTACGCATCGGGTCCACCGAAGCTGCCCAGGAAGTGGGTGTACCACAGCATCGAGGTCCACGCGTTGGTTCCGCCGGTCATCTGACTGGTGGGGACCACATCGATCGCCTTCAGCGCTTCGGTGGCGTCCCAGAACTCTTCCATGGTTTGCGGAAACTCATCGATACCGGCTTCCTCAAAGAGATCGGTGTTGTACCAGATCGGAGTAAAGGCGATCTCGTAGGGAAGGGACTTGGTCCGACCACCCACCGTGGAGGTGTTGATGTTTCCCTGGTTGAACGTGTCTCCCCAGTCGCTGTCGAGAGCATCGGTCAGGTCCAGGAGCAGATCGCTGTCGTAGTAGGCAGCGGTGGTGGGGTTCAACTTAAAGGTGAAGATGTCCGGAGGACTGCCGGCGGCGAGTCGCGTACGGATCGTATCTTCATAGCCGTCGTAGTCCGGCTGCGGTTCAACTTCCACGCGGATCTCACCGGCGTATTCCTCGTTGAACTCCGCAACGATCTCCTCCATTACCCCAGCTTTGGAGTCCTGGCCAACCCAGATGCTGGGCCAGGTGAGGACAATTTCGCCCTGTTCCTCTGACTGGCCGGAGCCAAACAGCGGCAGAGCAATTACCAACAGTGCCACCATGAGCACCGCAATTCGGTTAGTTTTCATACTACCCTCCTATTTTTCTTTCTAAAAGTAAGTAAAACACGGTAAGATACAGCTGTCAACGAAAACCGAATTGCTGCTAGGATACGCGGTAAGAAAGCGAGTGATCAATGGTAAAAACTCCCGACCGAGAGTATGACGGATACATTTTTGATTTGGACGGTACGATCTACCTGGGGGGCGAGCTCCTTCCGGGAGCGAGAGACCTGGTGGAACGGCTGCGGGCGCTGAATAAGCGGGTGGTGTTTCTGTCTAACAATCCCACGCGGAACGTCGAGGCGTACGCCCAGAAACTGGCGCAGATGGGGCTACCCACCCCGCCCGAGGAGATCGTCACCACCGTGTACACCACCACGCAGTGGATCTTGCAGAACGCCCCGGAGGCGGTGGTGTTTCCGATCAGCGAGGAACCGCTGATCCGCTCCCTCACCGAGGCGGGCATCACGATCTCCAATGATCCGAAGCAGATCGACATCGTGGTGGCCAGTTACGACCGGACTCTGACATGGCGCAAGCTCCAGACCGCCTTCGAAGCGATCTGGTACCACAAGCGGGCCAAAATGATCTGCACCAATCCCGACCTGTACTGTCCCTTCCCCGGCGGCCGGGGTGAAGTGGACGCCGGCGCGGTGATCGCCGCACTGGAAGCGGTCACCGGAAAGAAGTGCGAGGTGAACTGCGGCAAGCCCAGTCCGGTGATGGTGGAGACGATCATGCGCGCCGTGGGTCTCGCCCCGGAACAGTGCATCACCACCGGCGACCGCCTCTACACCGAGATTCGCATGGGGATTTCCTCAGGGATGGATACCGCGGTGGTCTTCACCGGGGAGACTACCCCGGAAATGCTCAGAGAGACCGCGGCAGCGGACCAGCCCACCTACGCCCTGGATCGGATCGACAGCTTGTTGCCCGAGCGCTTTTGGTAGAGGGGTGCGGTCCGCCCTGCCGGCGGGCGGCCCGCTCCGCCGAGCGCAGGGGCGGCTGGTACCGCAGGGGCGGCTGGTGCCCCGGGCGCAGTGCCGACAGTGCCGGCGCGTGGTGCCACCGCAGCCGCGAGCGGTGCGGGTGCGGCTGGTACCGCAGGTGCCCTGGGTGCGGCAGGTACGGCCGGTGCCGCAGGGGCGGCTGGTGCCGCAGGGGCGGCTGGTGCCGCAGGGGCGGCCGGATCGCCCCGCCAGCCATTACAATCCACCGTAGAATTGTGCAAACAAAAAGGTTTGCCCGGGCAACACAAAAGGTTTGCACTTTTCCACGGGAGACGAGATGATCTCCGCCACCGAAAAATGCCCGCGCACCGGGCCTGGCGCCTCCGGCCTGGCACACTCGGCGCGGCCCAGCCGTTCGCGCCTCCGGCCTGGCACACTCGGCGCGGCCCAGCCGTTCGCGCTCCCGGCGTGGCACACCTGGCGACTGGCCACCGGCCAGCGGCCACCGGCCAGCGGCCACCGGCCACCGGCCACCGGCCACCGCGCCGCGTGTTCCCCGACTTGGAGGTCGCCTCCCGCAGGTGATAGACTCCGGTTGGTGCTCGGCTTACTTATCATCCGTAACGTTTCTCGCAATCTTGCGCGGTTGGCGCCGATGATCGTCATTATTGTGGCGGTCTTTGTGGTGATGCTCACCGGCAACGCGGTGCTCGCCGCCTCCGGGGATACCCTCTACGGCAGCTACGCGCGGCTGGTGGCGGGCGACTTGAGCGTGAGCCCTACCTCCGAAAGCAACTTCACCGTGTTCGGCTCCGACCAGCTCCTCATTGGTGAATACTTGATTCCCCCGACGCTGCCTGACTACTCCCATGTCCGCGATGTCGCCGCGGGGCTGCCGGAGGTACGTGCCACCGCCGGTCTGGTAACTTCCGTGGCCAACGTCAACATCGATGGCCGTCGCCGCACGAAGACGGTTTTCGGAGTCAGTTTTCTCGAGTACCGCGAGATGTTTCCCGATCTGACCCTGGTGGCCGGGCGCTTTCCCGAGCCTGGTGAGCCAGGGATTGTGGTGCAGGAGGACCGCGTCTCCGGGGACGGTTCCCCGGAGGGTCTTCTTGGTCGGCCGGCTCTCCTGGCTGGTGGTTCCGGCACCGGCGGGGGTAGCTTCACCCTGCGGGAGGTGCCGGTGACTGGGGTATTCCGCTATCCGGTGGACGATGAACTGCTCAACGGCGTGGTTCTTACCGACGTGGACACCGCCCGCGCCTTGAGCGGTTATCTGTACGGATCTTTGGACACGGTGGAGCTCTCCGACGAGGATCAGGCGGTGTTGAACTCCGATGTGGACGATCTCTTCGGGTTTTCCGATCAGGATCTTGGCGAACCCCAGGGTTCTGCCGACGCCGCCCCCCCGCCTGCCGAAGGCGACGATCTGGACGAGATGTTTGGCGGGCACGACGCCGTAGATATCGATGCGCTGCTGGGCGGCGGCAACGGGGGCAGGGATGCCGGCGCGGACCGTGACGCCGGCACCACGGGCGCGGGCGGCTCCGCCACCCCGGCGGGGGACGGAGACGGTAGTAACGCCGACACCGGTCGCGCCGCCTCCGCCGCTGACTCCGAGGCCGACCGTGCCCGCCAGACGATCGCCGGGTCCTGGAACTTCCTCTTGGTGAGCCTCCACGAGCGAGGTGACCGCCCGGCGGTGATGCGCGCCCTGGAGAGCGCCGGATTCACCGAGGACGAGGGGTATCGCGTGCGGGACTGGTACCGCACGGTTGGGGGTAACGCTTCGCTCGTGCGCTACCTGCAGATCCTCTTCAATGCGGGGCTGATCTTCGTGGCGATCGGTGCGGCGATTATCGCAACCAACGCCCTGGTGCTGTCGGTCCTGGAGCGCACCGGCGAGATCGGCACGATGCGTGCCTTGGGCGCCGGGCGATCGCGGGTGGCGCTCATGATCACCATGGAGACGCTCCTGGTAGTGATGGGGGCCGCCGCGGCGGGGATCCTCCTGGGCGCCGGGGCGACGCAGCTCCTGAACGATGCCGAATATGTGGTGGCCAACCAGTATATCGCGATCCTCTTCGGCGGTGAGCCGGTACAAGGTACGGTGACCGCCTCCTTGGTCCTGGTCCATCTCGCCGCCGCGGCGGCCCTCACGGCGGTGGCGGTAATCTACCCCTTAAAGAGGGCGCTCACCGTGAGTCCCCGGGAGGCAATGGCCGCATGAGTGGTGGAATCAACCTCCCCGCAGTTCACTCCGGCGGACTGTTTACCGCCGCCTGGCGCAACTTCATTCGCAACCTCCGCCGCTACCGGGTGCTGCTCCTGGCGCTGATCCTGATCGTCATGGCGCTCACCGCCGTGCTGGGCACGATGCTGGGCCTGCGGGGCGCGGTGCGGGAGAAGGCGAGTCGCTACTTCGCCGGGGATCTGGTGGTACTGGGCTACCAGGGTACCGGCAGTTCCCGCATCGCTGATCCCGCAGCGGTTGCCGCGGCGGTGGAGGACCTCGGCCGCGAGGTGGACCAGCGCACCTGGTCGCGGCGCAGCACCTACTATGACATGGATGCGATTGAGCTCTTCTTTGCCGGCTACTACACGCGGCAGCGGCGCATGGTGGGCGTGGAGTGGGAACTGGAGCGGCCGGTGCTGGAGAACTTCGAATTTGCCGATGGCGGTGTGCCGCCGGTGGATGATGAGACGGCGATTCTAATTTCTACCGCCACCGCCCAGTTGTTGGGCATCGGCGTGGGAGACGACGTGCTGGTTTCGATTCGCAGTGATCGGGGACGCACCACCACCGCCGAGTTCATCGTCTCCGGGATCTACATCGAGTCCAGCTTCTTCGGCTACACCTCCTACGTACACCGTGCCGCCCTCAACCGGCTGCGAGAGGCGCCGGAGGATCGCGTCAATGAGATCGGGGTGTACCTCAGCGATCCCGCCGACGAGGAGCGGGCGGCCGCGGCGCTCACCGACGCCCTCGCCGCCCAGGGCCTGCCCACCTTTGCCGTGATGACCGATCGCGATGCCTACAGCGCGGAATCGCGCCGCGGCCGCGATCAGCGGGAGTACGGGGTGGTCACCCTGGGCGCCCAGCTCGATGAGATCAACGACCTCCTGGGGGCGGTCACGATCATCGCCGGGGTGATCATGGTGCTCTTCCTGGGAATCGTTACGGTGGGGGTCAGCAACACTTGGACGATGGTGGTCTGGGAGCGCACCCGGGAGATCGGCACCCTGCGGGCGCTGGGAATGCAGCGGACCGGCACGATTTCGCTCTTCCTGTTGGAAGCGCTGTTTCTTGGCGCCACCGGTGTTATCCTTGGAAGCGGATTAGGAGTGGCGCTCCTGGCAGGAATCCAGCGCTGGGTGAGTTTTGAACCGAACGCGTTTACCACCCTCTTTTTGACGCGCGGCCGGCTTGCGTGGAACCTTCCCTGGTGGGGCACGGCGGGGATCGCCGGCCTCGCGCTGGGGGCGAGCCTCTTTGGCGCGCTGCGCGCGGCGGTCCGCGCCGGCCGCGTACATCCGGTGGAGGCGTTGCGCCATGAGAAATGACGATGCCCACCCAAAGGACCAGCAATGAAGAAGCACCGATATTTCCGCGCGATGCGCCGCACCGCCGAGACGCGCACCGCCGTGACACCCGCCGCCATAGCCCGCAGGGCGCGCATCGTTCTCATCCTCTACGTCGCCGCTGCCCTGCTGGTGCCGATCTCCGTCGCCGCCCAGGGGCGGGAGTTCTCCGCCGCCGAGAGCCGTCGCATCCTGGAGCGGGCGGACGCCCTGGTGACCTACCCGGAGGAGGATTTCTCCGCGGAGTACACCGTCACCGAGGTCCGTCCCGGCGAAAGCACCAGTCGCACTAAGTTCGTACTCTTCCGGCGGGACCGCGCCGAGAGCTACACGATTCTCATCCAGGAGCCCGCGCAGGATCGCGGCAAAGGCTATTTGCGCA
>CAYQRW010000130.1:0-9479 GCA_964419735.1 uncultured Spirochaeta sp. | reverse complement strand
CGATGTAGACGATGATATCTCCGGTGAGCTGGTACACCGCTTTCCAGAGGTTTTCCCCTTTGCCACGCTTGGCTCCCACCTCCGGCAGAATATCGGCTGCCAGGTAGGTATCCGCGCCGAAACTGGAGGCGATTTCCAGCGTCTTGTCGGTACTTCCCGAGTCGATAATCGCGATCTCATCGATCAGTGGATAGCGCTGCATCAGCTCGCTGCGAAAGATCACCACCTCTTTGCCGATCGTCTTTTCTTCATTGAGCGTCGGGATACACAGAGATATCTTCAGCCCCGCCTGCTCCTTCGCCTCCACCAGCGCGCGAAGATCGCGAAACTCGGAGTGGTGATACGTATTGGACTTGAGCCAGTCGTTAAGATTCATCGGTGTAGCCTCCGTCAATGGTGAGCAGCAGTCCGATGAGTTGGGCCAGCCCGAGGTAGATCGGCTCGATATCTAGGCGTTCCCCCTCTTCGTTGTAGTTTTCTCCCTGGGTGAGCCCGATCGTAACGGCGGGAATGCCCTGGTCGATGAATGCGGAGAGCTCCGAGGTACTCGGAGAGATGCGGGGATTTACTCCCAGCGCCTTAATAATCGAGCGGGCGTGGGCCGCCAGCGGGTGGGAGAATCCCAGTCCCCCCGGCTGACGCCGCGCCAGGACGTTGAACTCAACCTCCGCGCCGGTGCGGGAGCTCGCCTCCGCGGTGATGTCGCTGATCTGATCTCCCAAGCGCCGCACGATCTCACCGGACTCACTGCGCACCTCAAACTGCAGAGACGCGTGCCGGGGAATGGTATTGAACGACGCTCCCGCTTCCATACTGTTCAGCACGATCGATGTCCGGGGGCGCCGGGGAAGCGGTATTTCGAGAATACGGTTGATAATATCGTTCATACTGACGATCGCCCCGCCGGCACCAAAGCGGGTCCAATCGTACTCCTCCGGCACCCGGTAATGGATTTCACCACGGAGCATACCGATCGAATCATAGCTGAGGCGTCCCAGTTTCACCCCTTCCAGGCAGATTCCCTGCGACACCTGAACGTTGCGATTGTTCAAGAAGAAGCGCAGGCCCTCAATATCCCCGCGCCCCAAGCTGCGGGCACTGCCCATGAACACGATATTGGCATCCAGTTGAATTCCAAGATGGGAGAGCAGCTGCGGAAGGGTTACGAGGGCCGCCAGTCCCAGACTGTCATCGCCGATACCTGTGCCGGATACCACTCCCGGGGCGATCGACACGGTGTGGTCTACCGTATCCGCGAAGGAGGTATCCATGTGCGCCACCACCAGAATGGTCTGTTCACCGGTTTGCCCGGGAAGGATCCCCAAGGCGTTGCCGGTTTCGTCCGTGGAGCAGTTGTGCAGTTGGTACTCGTTGAACCGGTCCAGCAGGAATTCCATCCGCCGGGCCTCCCCGAAAGTTGGGGCGGGGATCTCCGCGGCCATCACCAGATTGGTGAGCAAGATCTCACTCAACTCCCGGGCTCCCTGTTGGAACTCCGGCAACCGGTCTAGAAGACGTGCGAAATCTCGATCCATAGGGGTAGGATACTCTAGGAGGGCACAACTTTGCCAGTCGGGGCTACCAGCAGGCGCTTCCAGCCAGCGTCACCAGTCGGCGATCTTACCGGTGACGGTGCGGGGAAGCGCCCTGCCCAGCGTGATCGACCGCGGAAGGGCCACGTCAGGAAGATGCCGGCGCAGCCGCGCGGTGATCTGTTCTTCATCCAGCGGGCGGGGCTGCTCCGCCGGCTCCTGCTCCGCCGGTGCCTGGGGCACCACCAGGAACGCGCGAATCCGCTCGTCCGAGCTGAGGCGCAGGGCGCAATCGTGCGCCTCCGGTACCACCTGTAGAATCGTATCGCGCAGGCGGTCAAGGTCTACGTTGGTACCGCCCACCTGCACCACCGCATCGCGGCGACCGGCGGGAAGAAATGAACGATCCCCATACCAGGTGATCCGATCGGGGAGCTCCACGCTACGTTCGCCGGTGCGCACCTCTTCCGGTCCTACCCGCTGCCACCGTGAAAACAGCGTAAAGCGCTCTTCTCCGGCGCAGCGGTCACGCCACCCTACTCCCGCGGTCTCGCTGGACCCGTACACTTCCAGCAGCCGTTCTATACCGCCCCGACAGAGCTCACCGGCAATATCCGCGGATAAGGGTGCGGTTGAGCAAGACCCCATGATCCCCGGCCCCCAGTGGCTAATCGAACCGCGGAGGCGCTGCCAGAGAAACGGTATCGACACCACCAGATCCCCTGAGCGGGGCCGCTTATCCCCGGAAAGCAGGGAGTACTGCGCATCGATCACCGGCACGCCGATCTCCCGCGGTAGGAGCACCCCAAAGATAAATCCGTAGATATGGTGCACGGGAACGGTGACGATCACTCTGTGGCGGCCGGGAACCAGCTGGGCCAGTTCCTTCACTTCCGCCGTCAGATCGCGAGCGGTGTGGCTCACGATGTGGGGGGATCCCGTGCTGCCGCCGGAGTAGAAGCTGATCTTCTCGGCATGCTCCACCAGTCCCGCCTGGATCACTTCAACGGTATCCCCCAGGGTGGCGGCGCGGAGCAGATTGTCCTCAACCCCACTGCGGTAGAGATGAAACGTCTCGTTTAGCCGGCCGGCAACGGTGAAGCGCTCGAGGGAGTCGAGCTGCAACCCGTCCTCGCGGACACTGGTAGCCGCGGTCCACGCAGCGCTCTCAGTGGGAGAGAAGGCAGCCCGCCGACTTTGGGAGAGCTCATCAACAAAAATGTCCCTCACCACGCGGAAGATATCTTCCGGCGGGAGGGACAATCTATCGGTCATCACGAACGGCGACGCTCAACCGCGGTTGAGCCGCTTCACAAACACCCAGTAGCTATCGCCCTGGAGCGCCTTCTTCATGTGGACCTGCACTTTGGTGGGCTTCATCTGGTAGTCAAAGACGTACTCAAACAAGCTGTTCAGATTTCCGGCGGCTACCCCGTCCTTGAACTTACCGTAGAACTCGTCGGTGTTGGTACAGGGGGCAACTTCCGTGAAGAAGTTCTTACCCTTCACCTCTTCCGGGTTACGCCCGGTAATCTCTCCCTCGGCGGAGTTGTAACTCATGATCGTGCCGTTGCTATCAAGTTGGATCGCTCCAAAGGCCAAGCCATCAAGATCTTTCTCACCCATACCGGCCAGGGTGTTTTCAATGTCATCACTTCCAAATCGTACGATATCCATCGTGTAACTCCTATTTCTCGGTTTCGTAGCGCAAGATCTACGCGAAACCGTATGTCGACGCGTGGAATTTAACCCGTGGCCAAGCCACGGTCAAGCACGGGCGCGTTGACGGGTGATTGCCGTGGCACTACAATACGAGGGAAACCAGCCCAAACAATGCACTAAGGAGCTTATTTAATGGCTAATCTGCAATCCAGCTATATGGGAATTCCTCTGAAGAACCCATTTGTCGTCGGCGCGTGCAGCATGACGGCGCATATGGACTCGATCAAGCGCATGGAAGATGCCGGCGCAGCGGCAATCGTAATTCAAAGTCTGTTTGAAGAGCAGATCCAACTCCAGCGAATGCGCATGGAAGAGGAACTGACGGTCAGCGATAATCTGGACGCCGAAATTCAGGATCTCTTCCCGGATGTGGAGCATGGTGGTCCAGAAGAACACCTGATGTGGGTAAAGAAAACCAAGGAAACCGTATCCGTGCCGGTGATCGGGAGTCTCAACTGCACCAATCCCGAAACGTGGTCCGAGTGGGCGGTGCGCATGGAAGAGACCGGCGTGGACGGACTCGAACTTAACTTCTTTGCGATTCCCATCGACGGAACCAAAACTGCCGCCGAGATCGAAGAAGAACAGGTTGATGCGCTAAAGCGCGTGAAGAGCAAAGTAAATGTACCGATTTCGGTAAAGCTCAGCCCCTTTTATACCAGCCCCCTGGAGATCATTCATAAGATGGACTCCGTCGGTGTGAACGGGTTTGTCCTCTTCAATCGAATGTTCCATCCCAGTTTCAACATCGAAAAGGAAACCGGGCAGTATCCTTTCAACCTGAGTTCCTCCAACGATCACCGCATGGCGCTGCGCTTTGCTGGTCTGCTTCATGACAAGGTGAAGGGGTCAATCTGCGCATCGAACGGTATCCATACCGGGGAGGATGCGGTAGAAGTGCTGCTTGCGGGAGCCAACGTTTTTCAGGCGGTGAGCACGCTGTATCGCAACCGCATTGATGTGATCGGTTCGATCCTGAAAGATATCGAGGCGTGGATGGATCGTAAGGGCTATGAGACGCTGGACGATTTCCGCGGAAAACTCAGTGTCGAAAAGACTCCGGATAAGTGGACCTATCGTCGCGCGCAATACGTGAAGATGCTGCTCAAGGCCGACGACTACGTCGCCCGGCCTCCGGTGTGAGATGGCTACTGCCATGACGATTTCTCGCACAGATTTTGGCCGCCTACCTGATGGTACGGCGGTCCATTTGTTTACCTTGGACAATGGAACGGGCCTGCGAGTGTCGGTAAGTACCTACGGCGGTATTATCACCAGCGTCCAGACCCCCGATCGTGACGGCACCTGGGGAGAGGTCACGCTCGCCTTTGATAGCTTGGAAGAGTACCTCGCGGGGCATCCGTTCTACGGGTCTTTAGTGGGCCGCGTGGCCAACCGTATATCCGGCGGGGGATTTGAAATCGACGGAACGCGCTATGCGGTAGAGAACAATCAGGGCACGGTGCATCTTCACGGAGGCACCGGCGGATTTCACACGCGCCTGTACCAGGCGGAAACTGAGGAACGGGACGATTCCTTACTCCTTCACCTGAGTCGGGTCAGCCCGGACGGCGAAGAAGGCTATCCCGGAAACCTCACCGTCACGCATACGATCGGGGTAACCGCCGACAATCGCCTCACCATGGAGTTTGCCGCGCAGACCGACGCCCCCACGGTGGTGAACCTCACGAACCACACCTATTGGAACCTGGGGGAGCCGACGATTCTCGATCATGATGTTCAGATCCATGCGGATCAGTATGTCGAAATCGAAAATCTGGTACCCACGGGCAACACCCCATCGGTAGAGGGAACGCCGTTGGATTTTCGGGAGTTCAAGACGGTCCGTCGTGACTTTGACGACGTACTCAAAATGGATATCAACGGCTTCGACCATTCCATGATTATCCGCGGGTGGACACCGGAGAGTTCCCCCCCTCGCGAGGTGGCGCGGGTGCGCAGTAACGCCACCGGCCGGGAAATGGTCATACGCAGCACCTACCGAGACGTCCAGTTCTATAGCGGGAACAATCTCCCCGGTGAGCGCGGGCGCGACGGGTCAGCGCTGTCCGGTCAGGAAGCGTTATGTCTGGAGTGCCAGTTCTCTCCGGACAGCCCCAATCGACCGGAGTTCCCTTCGATCACGTTGCGACCGGGAGAACGCTACTACCAGCTCACGGAGCATCACTTCGTTACGTTTACGTCCTAGTTCCTGATCACTGCTGGATCCCTGATCACTGCTGGCGGCTCACCGCCGTCAGCAGTTCTCGGGTAAACGGCTCCATCTCGCCTTCCACGGTAAACACGAAGTCCCCCTGGTCTGGGCGCTCCCGCAACGCATGTAAGCGGAACACCCGGTCCTGACTCTGCAGAAAACGCATAATCCCCCTGCGCGGCATCGGTGGGGTCACCCCTGATACGCTGCGGAACGGTACCTCCAAAGTGACGTTCTTCATCTGTCCCGGTGCGTCATCTCCATCGGTGCTCATCATCGAGGAAAACCAGTTGCTCTGCGCAAAATGGCGGAAGTACAACGTATCCGCCGTGAGGTACAGCAGCCCCCACAGCGGGCCCGGGGCCTCCCGCCCCTCGAGGTAGCGCCCTAAGGTCGATGCGATAATCGGCTGTCCGAGATCGCGCTCTACCTGCGCCCAAAACTCTTCCCGAGATCGCGGGGACTTGGATCGATCAAAGGGGAAAGCCACTTTACTGCTCCTCAGGTGTTCGTTTCGGCCGTCTCGTCAGTCGTCGTCTCAGCCAGCCGCACGCCCTCTTCCGGGGCATGGTCATCTTCCTCAGGCTCCGTCGCGCGCTCTACCTGAAAGGTTGCTACCAGACCGGACAACACTTGCATCCGTTCTCGGCTTTCGTCGGAGAGACGCGATATGTCCGTAAGCGAAGTAAGGATCTCCTTGGCACCGTGATCGATCTCTTGCATACCGTTGGACATCGCAAAGGAGAGCGATCCGGCATCCTCCATGGCGTTGGTGATCTGCTGACTGCTGCCGGCGATCTCCGTGGCGGCGTGATCCACCGACTCCGTGATGGTGGAGATCCGCTGAGTGGTGTTCACGACGGCCCCGCTACTCTGAGAGAGCTGGTCCATATTCTCGGTAATCTCTTTCATCGCGGTGCGAAACAACGCCACATCACTACTGACCTGATCAAACGTGGTGGCCCCCGCCTGACTCGCCTCCCGGGCATCACGCATCTTTCCGGTAATCGACTTCAAGAGTCGATCGATTTGCGCGGCGTTGTCGCTGGTGCTCTCCGCCAGTTTACGAATCTCCTCCGCCACTACCGCAAAGCCCTTGCCCGCTTCTCCCGCATGGGCGCTCTCAATCGCGGCGTTCATAGAGAGCAGGTTGGTCTGCTCCGCCACGGCGTTGATTATTTCGATAATTTCCAAGATGTCGTCCACCTCGGCGGTAACCGAATCGATAATATCGTTGGTGGACTGGATCTGCTCACCACCCTCGAGAATTATCTGGACGAGTGACTCCGCCGTCTCTCGCCGTTCCTGGGAGAGCTGGTTCACCTGCTGGATCGAGGTATTCATTACCTCCACCGAAGATGCGCTCTCCCCGATTACCTGCTTCTGTTCTCCAATACTCCCGGTGAGCGATTTGATACGTTCGTTAATATCGGTAATCGAATTCCAGCTCTGGTCCACCATGCTGTTGAGCCGTTCAAACTCTTTGGTAAGGCCGTCTATGTTGTGACTGATCTGGTTCAACGCCGAAGCGCTTTCCGCCGTCCCGGAGGCAAGTCCATCCTTCAGGGCGTCCGCCTTATCCACGGCGGACTTGACGGACTCCATGAACTCACACAGTACATCCAGCGTGCCATCGAGAAAGCGTCCCAGATCGGCGATCTCATCATTACCGGAAACCGCCGCCCGAACCGACAGGTCCCGTTCGGATACCTGGGCCATCGTCTCCTCCACGGTGCGGACGCGGGCGGTGAGCTTACGGCTGAAGAGCATCACGAACACGATCGCCACCAGCACCGCCACCGAACCGGCGATCGCCACGAACAGAGTGCTCCGCCGCGCCAAGGCGGTGGCTTGCCGATCGACATTGAGCGCCACCGATTCCAGATCACCCACCACCAGATCGCGGGCGGCAAGTCCGAAGGAGCGCAGGTCGTCGCGAACCTGGGTCACCCGGAAACCGAGTTCCGGCGCGTTTCCGTCTCCCATTAACCACTGCTCAAACGCCAGCAGCCCCCGTTTGCGGAAATCGGGAACACTCTCGTCGGCAAGAATACTGTCAAGCCCCTGAGCCGCCTCTTCCAGGCGACCCCGGGATAGTTCCCAGACGGCGCCGGTCCGCCGGACGGATTCGCGCAACTCATCTGAGGTGTACCGTGCCCCGGGATGGGTAGCCAGTGTTTCAACCTGGCGATCAAACCGGTCCAACGCCTCTTCCCACTCTTCGATGAGCCGACCCAGGGGAAGGTTGCTGACCATGAGTTCCTTGTTGGCATCGGTGAGCTGGTAGACATCACGGAGTGCCTTGTTCGCCTGGAGCTCGAGATCCTGCATCGAGCGCACCACGAAATTGGACCAGAGTAGCCCCCCCGTGGCCAGGAGAAAGGCGAGAACGAGTACACTTACCAACAGATTTATCTGGGAACGGACTTTCAAAATACACCTCGCAGAAGTTTACGCGAAACTGATCACGCCGGGGGATTATACCCCCCATACCGTCGGCCGCTCAACCTAGAACTGTCGAGGGCCCTCCCGGCGCACCTCCTCCGGGACGCGCTGCAGGGCCCGCTCCAATAGCTCCCGGCCAGGGATCGCCGGAAGCCGTCCACTGAGCGCCTGTTTCCATTTGCGTGCCCCCGGGCGTCCGGCGAAGAGACCGAGCATATGGTTTATCAAACGCCGGGGGGGCTGGCCCGCCGCCTCCAGCCGATCCAGATACTCGTATACCGACCGCACTACCGCTTCCCGGGTGATCCCGGGCAGTGGATCACCAAAGATCTGAGAATCCACCCCGGAGAACATCCACGGATCTTCATAGGCGGAGCGGCCCACCATCACCGCATCCACGTGGCGGCGGTGCTCAGTGATCTGCTGAATCGATTTCACGTGACCGTTAATTTCGATCTCCAAGTCCGGACGCTCGCGTTTGAGGCGGTACACGTCATCGTAGCGCAGGGGCGGGATGCTCCGATTCTGCTTGGGATCCAGTCCGGCCAGAATGGCGATCCGCGCGTGCACCGTGAACCGGGAGACTCCGACAGCCGCGACCGTATCCACAAACTCCCGCATCTCCTCGTACGTCTCGCGCCCATCGATGCCGATGCGGTGCTTAATCGTCACTGGACGCGTAGTAGCCTGCCGCATGGCGGTAGCGATACGCGCCACCTGCTGGGGAGTGGCCATGAGGCACGCGCCAAAGTTCCCGTTCTGCACGCGATCACTGGGGCAGCCCACGTTGAGATTAAACTCGTCATAGCCGTACTCTTCGGCGATCTCGATCGCCCGGGCGATCTCCTCGGGGTTATCCCCGCCGAGTTGCAGTGATAGGGGATGCTCACGCTCATCAAAGGCGAGGAGCTTGTCCCGGTCCCCGTGAATGATCGCGGCGCTGGTGACCATCTCGGTATACAACAGCGTGCGCCGAGTAATCGCACGAAAGAAGTACCGGTAGTGACGATCGGTGTAATCCATCATGGGCGCCACACTGACCGCCGGCACACCGCTCCCGGTGTAGCCGGGGGCCGATTCAAATCCCAGCGCTAATCCCATCGTTCCTGCTCCTCGGAGGCGTCGATAATCATGCCCGCCCCCAGACACACATCACCGTGATAGAACACCGCAAACTGCCCCGGAGCCACTCCGCGGTCCGCCTGTTCCATCGTCACGGTAAGCTCCTGGGCGGCCTCCAGTAAACCGCCGCCGGGAACCTCTACGGTGCAGGCGGCCCGTTCGGGGCCGTGGCGCAGTTTCAGCGTCAAATCACCCCCGGTGGCAACCTCCTCCGCCGGCGGCCCCGCGATCCAGTGCAGGTTTCCCACCACAAAGCGTCGGCGCGCCCGCTGGGCAACGCGCATCGCGTGGGAGACCTCCACTACGTTGCGCTCGATATCACGCCGCACCACATACCAGGGGCCGTTACCGAGACCCAGTCCCTGCCGCTGACCGATCGTGTAAAACCACGCCCCCCGGTGGCGCCCCAATTCCTCTCCGGTGTCGGCGTTGGTGATCGCGCC
>CAYQRW010000129.1:7343-9504 GCA_964419735.1 uncultured Spirochaeta sp. | reverse complement strand
ACGTCTCCGTCTCCACCAACGCCTTTGAGTTTCGCAACTCAGTCTACGAGGACCTTGAAGACACCGGCGTAGACTTTGCCCGCGACTCCTTCACCCTGGTACCCAACTTCTTCGGATTCGTCCAACGCGGCACCAACAGCGTCTGGGGCTTCACTATCTTTAGTCCAGACTCCGTCGCGGTGAACTTGCGGGATACGTTTGTGTTTCCCAGTGGCACACAACAGAAAACAATAGTACAGGATATCAGCTACAACGTGTCCGAGCTGGGACCAGCCATTGGTGTATTGGTCGGTGATAAATTGGGAATAGGCGGCGCAGTTTTCGGTGGATACATACGGGATGAACGGCTGTCTCAGGAGACCGACCTGTTCACCTTCGGTGGTGGATACCTGTACCAAACACAGACCAATAACGCGATTGACCGATCTGTCTTTTCGGTTCGGCCTCAACTGGGAGTGCAGTATCTTCCGACGGATACGGTGAGTATAGGTTTCTCGAGTACTGCACGTATTCCCGTTTACAGGGAGATTGGGCGGCTCTCATCTACTACAATCGACAAATCGTTTGTCGAAATTTTGGGCCTCTCGGACGCCGCGGTTGACGATTTGGATCTACCCAATAACAGTGTCTCGACCTACAACGTGACCAATAGCGACATCTTCAGCGATGGGCTTCTGTCCTCCACTGCGATCGAGAATCGGCTGGGTGTGGCCTGGTTTGCCTCACCCCGACTGATCGTGTCCGGAGATGTGATGGCCTATATACCGCTCAATCCAAGTGATACTCCGACAAAAGAAGAGCAACAGTTCACGTGGAACGCGGCGTTGGGCACTGAGTACTACGTGGGGCAGAATTTCCCCCTTCGGTTCGGGCTGTTCACTAATAATGCCAACACCCGTCCCCTGAAATCGGGGGAAACGGGCCAGCCGGAGCATGTAGACCTATATGGGGCTACAGCTTCGATAGGATTTGCCACGGCGGATATCACGCTGTCAATCGGTGGTATGTACTCCTACGGAATCGGCGAAGGCCAGTTGATTGGCGGTAGTAGCACGGATATTCAAACGTTAAGAAGTCAGAGCACCTCTGTCTTCGTATCTGGAGGGTACCTTTTCTGATCTGAATTGGAACTGGTGCCCCCTGAACAAGCGCGGCCCGGGAGGACGCAGAAGCGACATGAACGGAAACCGAACACTTCTAAAAGAGATTGGGTCTGTAGCCTTGGTGCTACTCTTCACGCTATTGCTGTCGGGATGCCCCAATCTCTTTGGGTCCGATGATAATGGCAACGGCAATGGCGACAATGACGACAACGGCGGCGATGGCACCAGCGAGACGTACCGCTCCGCCACCACCAATTTGGAAAGCGATCTCAGCAGCGCCGGGCTGACTGATGCCCAGATCCAAGCGATCACTGAGGGTGCGGTTGGCTCTCTCACCGAGGGAGAGCTTACCGATTCTGAGGATTCTCAGGCGGTGCTTACGACCATGATCAGCGGCAGCCAGAGTGCCCTCACCGGGGACGACTTCACGGACGAGCAGCGGCTGGCCGCCATCGAGGCGATCGTCGGCAGCGCGGTGGGCAGCATCTCAAACGGCGGCACCTCCGCATCCAGTATGATCCGGGCGTCTCAAACGCAGGACATCCTCGGCGCCCTGGTACAAGCGAGTGTCAGTGGCATCGCCGATGCGGGATTTACCGCCGATGAATTCCGCCGACAGGCTGCGGGCCGTAGTACCGGTGGCGCAGTCAGCAATCTCGGTCGTGCCGGCGTGTCCAGCGAACTGGCCGTGTCGAGCGTTCGGAGAATCGCCGAGAGCGGAGTATCCGCGTTGGGTGAGGGTGGCTATACCGCAGACGATGTCGGTGACACCGTCCGGTTTCTTACGCGTGGGACCATGGGAAACGTTGATGATACCGGTATCGCGGGTGTCGACATCGAGTTGGAACTTCGGAGTTTCGGACGGGAAGTCTCACGGGGTGTTACGAGCAATCTGGGCAAAGGCGGTGTTGTGACAAGTGCCAATTCTGGTTCAGCTTTGACCGGAGTTAGCCGCGGAGCCACCGGAGCGCTGCAGGACATCGAATTTGGTGGCGATGCCGCGACGCTTGTCAATGATCTTACTAATGAGGTGAGTCGAGGCGTTTCCGAGTCTCTCT
>CAYQRW010000129.1:0-7243 GCA_964419735.1 uncultured Spirochaeta sp. | reverse complement strand
ACGCTTGTCAATGATCTTACTAATGAGGTGAGTCGAGGCGTTTCCGAGTCTCTCTCAGCCCTACGAGTAGATATCACCGACCTCGATATCCAGACCTCGGTTCGAACGGTTGTCCGTGGAACGACAGAGGGTCTATCAGACCTCGGTAGTGACGTTCGCTTTGGTACTACCGTGATCACCGCCGATACGTTTAATACCGTAATCCGCGCTGCAAGTGCCGGAGGAACGCTCTCTGCTCGGCAGGCTAACGTTGAGCTCACAGATCTAGCGGAAGAACTCAACAGTGAAATAGAGACTCTCAGCCAAGAGATCACGGCGCTGCAATCGCAGCTGGACCAGCTGCAAACGCAGATCGAGACCTTGGTCAGCGAGGGTGTTGCGCAGGCAGACAACGAGGCGCCAACTGCAACCGTTTCAGCAACCAGCGCCGACGGGACCGAGTTAACTAATGGCGCTACCATCGATGCGGGAACTACCGTGACGATTACCGGAACGGCAACCGATACCGTCGAAGACGACGATGCGGACGATGGCTCTCTGGACGTGCGGGTAACCTTGCGTGGCCCAGACGGGGCTGAGCTCGATTCCGAACGTAACACCGAGTTGACAGGTTCCAACGCACTGACCGCGTCGCTTACCAGCGCTCTCAGTCGGCCTGGGACATACCGTGTCACTGTTTTCGTTAGCGATGGTATCGACTCCGATTCTGCATCCTTTTCGATCACTACGGAGGACAACCTTACAACCGCTGACCAGAACGCTATCATGGCGCGCGGTGTGAGCTTCCTGGAGCAGGGCTACGTCAACGACGCGCTCAACGACTTCCAGACGCTCTACGACGCGGATAGCAACTACGTTCCTGGTGCCTTGGCCTACTCCCTGGTAGATATGGCTACCGTCCTCACGGATGAGGAGGTGGTGTCCTTCGCGCGGGATACCCTGGGCCTGGTTGACTATCCTACCCGCGTGGCGGATATCCTGAACTTCGACTTCTGGATGCGCTCCGTCTATGATCCCTCATCGGAGACGTTTGTGCTCTTTCCTCGAGTGGCCAACCAGACCGATCGCAACGACGACGGCGTCGTTGATCCGGGAGAGCGACTCACGCAAATCGCGGAGAACATGATCGCCGCATCGGCCACCAACGATGACCTCATCGACCTGTTTGCCGGTCAGTTTGGAGACAAACTGGACGCGCTGCAGACGCGCGTAGGGGGAATCGACGCCTCCGGCGGTTTCGCGATTACGTCGGATATGGTGTTTCAGAGTGCAGCAGAGGCTTCCTCTCAAGGCTGGCCGGCGGACGAGAGTGGGGAGCTGATGGAGTTCACCATCGGAACCGCCGAACTCAACGTCATTCTTGCCACCGGGCGACTTGTGCAGTTCCTGAACCAGTGGGGGCAGGCGATCAGCTTGCAGGTGAATTACGATTACTACCTGTTTGATGAGGAAGACAAATTCCGATTGATTTTCGACGAGAGCGAAATTCCAGAGAATGGGTATTTCTACGATTTTCCCGCCCTGGGACCGCTCGCGGAAAACTCTTTCCTTGAGTCTCGGGCGGATGCGGAAACACATCTGGCGGCTGCCGGTGATGCCTTTGTGACGATGCTTGATACCATCGCTGGCGCAATGGACGATATTTCAGGCCGCGCGGCGGACAGTGAATTTTTCGTAAACGACGAAAGCGTCGAACAAGCGCTATCTGGAAGTGATCCCGAGTCAACGCTGACCGATCCGACGCAGTTTTTGCAGGATGTAGCAACGGTCTTTGGAAATCTCGCAGATGATGTGACGGCATCTTTCGATGCGGGTGGCGGAACACCGGCGTACCTACCGGTGCCATCCGTTGCCCTCGACGGAGCTGACCCCGAAGACTACTTCGGCACGTATGCCGACAGCTGGCCGACTTCCACCGAGGGTGTAACCACGGACGGCGTGCTTGCGTTCGACTTCGGGCTGCTCTTCGGCACGTCTATTGGCGGCATCTCCGGCATCTTTGAGCTGGACTCCGATACGCGGGAGCCGGTGTTGTACAAGTACGCCAATCCAGATTCGGTAACGCGGTTGACTTCGTTGACAGATACGGTCTCGCAGGCCGATGTGGAGAGTGCGGCGACGACTGCCAGTTTCACCGCTGCGACCGGGTATAGTGCCGCAACCAACGATGCCACATCAATATACTTTGCGCGGATCCCCGACGCGACGCTTGGTATGGTGCCGGACGCTATCACCCAGACGGACCTTGATGATTTCAACACTGATGTTAACATTTGGACCGAATCTGAATGGGACAGCGAAACATTCACGGAGCTCGAGGGCTCGGTTTTTGAGGGGCACGAGGTATTTGCTCGCTTTGATCCGGATGATGAGTCAAAGGTCGAGATGTTCATTCGGGTACCCACCAAGTTTGCTGGACACCTGTATGTGGAAAAGGATACAACCTTTGATGCGTACGATTGGCCACTTGAGCCGGATAGCGAGCTGGAGACGCACACCAGTCTTGGATCCTTTTGGTGGGGCGTGCTCACCGATATCGATGTCTCCGGCACCGGGGCCTTTGCTGAAGAAGGTGAATATTATGGTGGGAGCAGCCAAGAAACCGCGACACCTATTCCAACGGAATCTCTTGCAGAGGTGACCGCCGTGGATGGTGAGATTTTGTGGTACGAAGCATCTGTTGACGCCGGCCTGCAATACACCATCACCCTTGATGATTTGGATCAGGGTCCCCTGTACGATACCGATGTCTACTTCCAGGTGTATAGTAGTGACGGAACGCAACTGTTCTCCCGCGATTCGGGTAGTGAAACCGTTACCGCGCCCGCCGATGGGGTGATCTTCATTACTATCGACGGTACCGAGTGGAACGAGAGCGGCCCGGTTGGGATCACCGTTGCTGGAATTGGGGAAGAGATTGGAATTGGTGGAGATATCTTGATTGCGGATGAGACGCCTCAGTGAAGCACTTCTGTGATTGAATCGTGACGGGGAGCTACCAGGTTGGTGGCTCCCCTTTTTGCCTCAACATGATCGAGGCGGCTGTTAGAACCGTACCGTTACCCCGGCGTGTACGACGTGGAGGTCGCCGTACTGGCCCAGCTCGTTGCCGGCGTCGCCGAGAAACATGGGATACCGAAGATTGAGGGCTACCGCCGGGGTTGCCTGCCAGCCGAGGCTGAACACCGAGGCAACCCCAACGCCGGGCGCTTTCCAGGAAGCGACGCTGTATACGCCCAGCGAAAGCTCCGGGCGGTAGGTGTTTACCGTACCCGACAGACCGACAAACTCGCTGAGAATGCCGGGGTCCGCGTCGGCGGGGAGGCCGAAGGTAGTGAAGTACTCTCCTAATACCACCCACTGCAGACCGCCAACTGCGGATAGATCGAGATACCCCTGATAGCTGCCGCCGGCGAGGATCTCCTGCACGTTGGACGTGTAGAGCGGGGCGGGATCGTTTTGGGTGAATATCGAGGAAATTTGCTGCCAATCCTCAAGGTTCATGACTGTCTTCCGGTTCCAGGTGTGGGTGGCCTCGGCGTAGATGCGGGTGGCGCCCAGCGAGGTGGCCACCGCCGCTCCCAGGGCGGTGATGCGGTTCTGTATCGGTGCCAGAGCAACGTCGAAGGTGGACGATACGGACTGCACGTCCACTTTGGGCTGCAGAAGGAGCTGAGGGGAGTACCCGCTGTAGCCCAGCAGCGTACCGTCCACCGGGCCTAAGGTGGCGGATACCTCACCCAGCAGTGACCCATCCACGACGCGGTCTGCTGCCTCCGCTGCCGCCGGATAGTACAAGGATCGGAGCAAATACACCGTATCATCAGGACCGCGCACCACGAACTCCGGGATCGTCTCCCGGGGAAACCAGATCGAATCGGTTTCCGGTAACTTCGGGCGGGGCCGCAGCGGCATCGCGGTGAGCCGCAGATAGGCGGGGCCCACGAAGGCGGTGGCTTGCAGCAGTTCCGACGCTGATCGTACCGAGGAGAGATCCCCGGAGAGCAACGCCTCCGTGTCCCGTTGGGAGAGGTAGCTCAGGGGAGAGCGGAATTCGGCGTTTCCCGGGGTGTAGGTGAAGCGTCCCAGGCGCAGGGTGAGCCAGGAGGATGGGGTCAGATCGAGGACCGCCCGGGGAAGCGAAAGCTCGGGGTCGCCGTCACCGCTGTAGGCCGCCTGCAGTTCAGCCTCCAGAGAATAGATCCCACCCCAGGAGGAGAGACGGGCGCCCAGCTCTCCGGAGTGGACGATCCCTGCCTCCCCCTCGGTGTCGTCATAGATTGAACCGTTGGTTCCCGAGAGATATACCACCTCCGCGAGGCTGAACTGCCCGGACAGCGCCGTTTCCGCTTCCACGCCGCCCAGGCCGGCGATAAGCGCCAGGAGCGCCCCGGTGATCCATTGCTTTCCTACCATACGATCTCCACATCCGGCCGGTCGCGAGCGAGTTCCTCCAGGGCACGGTAGTCCAGGCGCGGCGTTCCCTGGAGAACGAGCCGCCGTAGGGGGCCGATCTCTTGCAACGAACGGGGGTCACCGCGCAGGCGTTGGTTGAATGAAAGATCCAGCGTTTCCAGGTTCTGGAGCGTGGCAAAGGTGGGGAACTCTTCGATCACGTTACTCCGTGCCGATAGCACCCGCAGCCGGTCATGCCGGGTGAGCCGTTCCAGGGCAGACGAGTCTATCCGGTTCCCGTCGAGGTAGAGCTCTTCCAGGGAGACCAACCCCACGATGAACGCTATCTCCCCGCCGGGAAGTCGCTGCCCGCGGAGGTCAAGATACGTGAGATTGCGAAACTGCTCGATCCCCTCGATCGTTTCTATTCGGGGATCGTCTCCTGTTTGCGATAGGTCTCCGGTTCGCGATACAGAGAGATCCAGACGGCGAATGTCTTCGGTGTATTCCGCGCCCTGATCCATCTCCTCCTGTACAACCTGGCGTACCAACGGGTCGGGCACTACCGTTGCCGCAACGGAAATTTTCCGCTCAGGAAGGTCCGGCGGCGCTCGGTATCCGGCGGCGTCGCAGCCGATCACGGTCAATATGGTAAGAATTTGAACGAGAATGAGCAATTGACCAAAGCTGAATAAGTCACGTACCGTCTTTGCATGCATCATCGGTACCGGTGGCTGTGGCTGCTGGGCTACGGCGCGGCAATTGTTCTCGGCTATCCTGGAACGCTTCACTCTGAGGAAATCATACCACGGGGGAGCGTCCTCTCAACAGTTGCCGGCACTGAGGCAACGATCTACGCCGCGCCGGATGCGGTCGCTTCCGATGATGATCGGGTTCTTACTACGGTTCGGTTTCGCCACGATGGCTGGGGCGAACGGAGCGCACCGTGGGTAGAGCAGGTGAACTTCGAGATGTCCCATGGGTATGATACGGGCACTATGCACGTTGCAGCGGGGGTGCTGCTGCATGGTGATGCACATCTCCAGCATGCCGGCGCGGCTGCCCGCATCGATCTGGGCTCCTCCGGCAGGGCATCCCTGGTATACCGCGATTCCCCGGAATATGACGTCGATATCGCCGTGCCGGTGGGCGCGAGTATGTCCCTTTTGGTAGGGGGATTTCGTCGGGAGATTCCCGTGAGTTCACTACCCGCGTTTGATACGCCCTTTGCGATCACCGGGACCAGCCCCACGGTGCGGGGCGCCTACGGCGGGATCCGGGCCGCTCACCGCGACATATGGCTGCAAGGAACGGTAGGTACCGCGAACGCATTACTGACAGCTACTGTGGTGCCCTCCGATATCACGCTTGTTGTCGATGGAGGGTTTGATGAGGTGTACACCGGAACGATTGGGTACCGCGGGAGTAGGCTGGCGATCACCGCCGGCGGGGTGTGCGCCGATGTCGGTGCCGGCGGCCGGGCCACCGCCCGGAAACGGACGATCGGGTCCGCCGAACCGGAGTCCAAGAATGCGGGTACGTATCGCGCATGGCATGTCGAGGCTGCCCCAAACGATACGATGCGGATCGGTGTCTTTCAGCACCGGCTGCGGTTGAGGGGACTTGCGGGGTATCTCGATCTCAGTGAAGTTGCGCCGATTCTCAATGGAGTGGTGCCCAACCGTTTCAACTACACCGTTTCCGACATTTCCGCGGAGCTGAGCGAAGTGGGTGCGTCCGGTTGGCTACAGGCCACTGTCCGGCGCTGGTACGTCGGTGCGGGCGGGGCGCTCAGTTTCTACACCGCCCGCGCTGAGTACGCGGCGTTCTACCGGCGACTCGGTCTGTTTCGGGAAGAGGTGGGCGATACGCTCGTAGATAGCGATGGATTTCTGTTGACTACATCCAGCCGCGTTACCATTCCGCTTATCCCCACCGTTACGCTCTCGGTGAGTTACAGCGGCGTGGTACCGGTATCGTTTGACTATTTGAAAGAGACCGATGCCGCTACCATCGTGAGCGACAGCGCCGAGGCCGCCGGATCGTGGCAGGGCTCACGGATCGAGGTGATACTGCGAGTTGCCGCTCCCAGTATCATCGGACGGTAGTAGTTATCGAACTCGGCGGGAAAAGGCGGTCATCAGCTCATCGATGACGCGGTCCTGGTCCTCTTCAGAGCCGTGGCGCAGGTCATCCACCACGCAGGACTCGATGTGGCGCCGAAGCACCTGCTCGCTGACCTTGGCCAGCGCGGCGCGGACGGCGGAGATCTGGTCCACGATGTCCATGCAGTAGCGCTCGTCTTGGATCATCTTCTCCACACCACGAATCTGACCCTCGATGCTCTTCATGCGACGCAGGGCGGTCTCGTTGACGCCGTGCGGTCCGTGCAACGGGCGCACGCCGACATCATCGGTGGGGGTGGCCTGGGCCTCGTGGTCGGCCGGCGCCGCGCTCTCGGCTTCGGTCACCGGTTCCGTGCCCTCGGTTGCTGCGGTGGTAGCCATCGTCTCGTCAGTCTGTATCGAATCCGCCATGAGGTTATGCTACGCCCTACGCTCCAGAAATGCAATACCCCACCCCCGGGGGGTACTTGACAATCACCGCAAACAGCCGCATCCTATACCCAATATGGGACAGAATCTGCAATTACATATAGAAGGCATGACCTGCACCTCCTGCGCGTCAGCGGTGGAGAAGGCGCTGAGCAATGTGCCGCAGGTGAAAGTGGCGCAGGTGAACTTTGCCGGCCACAAGGCTCTCCTGGAGCTGGACAATAGCGCCGACGGCGCCTCCACCGCCGACAGCGAGCAGCTGCAGCAGACGCTGCGCAAGGCGGTCCACGATG
>CAYQRW010000128.1:0-9517 GCA_964419735.1 uncultured Spirochaeta sp. | reverse complement strand
TGCGCAAGATCGAGCGCGCCATTGAGCAGTGGGAACAGGTGTACCAACAGAAACCTGGGTTTCAGGATGTTGCCGAGAAGCTCTCGCAGTATCAGGAACTCCGCCAGGATGACCTGGTCAAGGATTTTCTCACCGCCTCTCAGACGCAGTTTCGGGAGATGTGCCGCCAGGTCACCGAGGCGATGGGATTTACACTGCAATCGATGACCGATGAGAAGGATGGACTGAGTGCGATCGCGGTGGAGGCCAAGACCAACTGGCGCAACACCAAAGCGATGCCCAATCTCTTCCGGTTTGTGCGGGTGGCCGAGATGATCGATGAAGCCACCGTACGCCAGACCTATGAGGAAATGCGCAACCAGAACATGAATCGCGCCAAGATTATCGCCACCACCGGGTTTTCCCGCATGGCGATGGACTACGCGGAAAGCCGACCGGTTGAGCTGTACGATAAAGACCATCTTCAGAAGCTACTAACGGGAAGCTCGTGAAAATACTGTGCGTCGCGGATCACGTGGATCCCCTGGTTTACTCGATGACGATGAAGAAACGTTTCTCTGATGTGGATCTGGTGCTCAGCGCGGGAGACCTGCCAATGGAGTATCTGGGGTTTATCGCGTCTAACCTGAATGTACCGGTGGGATTCGTCTTCGGTAACCACAACCTCAAGGAACTCCCCACCTTTCGCCATACCTCCCGGCCTATCCTGGAATCCACGAGTATCCATTCCCAACTGAAACACCATTTCGGCTCTACCTTCCTGGAAGATCGTGTGCGCAACCTCAACGGACTGCTCGTTGCGGGACTGGGTGGAAGCATGCGTTACAACAACGGGGAACACCAGTTCACCGAGATCCAGATGTACCGCCGTATGTGGCGTTTGGTGCCGCGGCTCCTGTGGAACCGGCTGGTCCACGGCCGCTATCTCGATATCCTCCTGACTCACGCCTCGCCGCGAGGTATTCACGATAAGCAGGACCCCTGCCACGTGGGCTTTCGTAGTATGCTGTGGTTCATGCGGTGGTTCAAGCCACGCTATTTGCTCCACGGACATATCCACCTCTATGATCTCAACGCTGATAGATCCACCCGATTTCGGGAAACGGAGGTGATCAACGTGTACGACCACTACGTGTTGGAGCTGGGAGGCGCCGATGAGTAATCTCTTTGAAACGGAGGCACGGGACGACTTCAACCGTGCCCGCAAGAGCGCGTTCTTTTCCCAATTGTTCAATCTGTTTGCCCGAGACAAGCAGGAACTCCTCTCACTGCAGGAAGTGAAAGACGTACTAAAACCGCGCGGTGAGACCTATCGTGGAATGCAGGAGGTGCCGATCGAGCGGATCGTCGGTAGTGAAGGCCGCTACCGTGATTTCAATAAGCACTTTCTACCGCGCCACGAGTACCTGCGGCACCGGTGGCAGCGGGTGGATATGGCGCATCTCACCGACGTCATTCTCCCCCCGATTGCCCTGTACGAGATTGGAGGCGTCTACTTTGTCCGTGACGGAAACCACCGCGTGTCGGTGGCCAAGGCGCAAGGCGTGAAACAGATCGACGCCGAAGTCGTGGCGCTGGACACGGAGATCCCGCTGCATGAGTCCTTGACGCGGGAGCACCTGCGGAACGCGGTGATCGAACACGAACGGCAGAACTTCTATGCCCAGATGCCCGTGGAACGGGTCCTGCCGGGATGTGACCTGTTGGTGAGCGCTACCGGTCGATATGATGAACTCACGCAGCACATCTACGGTCACAAGTACTTCCTCAACGAGCACGAGACGGTGGAAATCCCCTTGGAGCACGCCCTTAAGAGCTGGTACGAGAACGTCTATCACCCGATCGTCGACGTGGTCCGGGAAAACAACTTGATGTCACGCTTCCCCGGGCGTACTGAGACCGATATGTACCTGTGGATCGTGAAGCACTGGGACGAACTCAAACGGCAGTACGGTCCTGATTTTCCGGTGCAGCAGGCGGCTCAGGACTACTCGGCGCGGTACGGTCGCGGATTATGGCGCCGCGTCAAAGACGGCGTGCTACGGATCGTCCGGCGGCGATAGCTCCGCGGCGTCGACCCGCCAGGGGCCGCTCTCCACGTGCATCCGAGGACTCCATTCGTGGAGCAGCCACAGCTGCACCGGCTCAGAGATCGCGGACATGCGATCAATCACGGAGGGTTCGAATACCCGAGACAGCGGTACCGGCTCATCACTCCCGGAGAGCTCGCGCACTTCTCGGTTACCCTCACCGCTCTCAAGCACTACCACCATCGAGTCACTCCCGTCACCGGGAACGATGGTTGCGTCCGAGGTAAGGCGCGCTGCTGCGGTGGCATCCAGTTCCGGAAGCGTCCGCGGGAGCTGAACCTCCTGTCGATCCTCACGACCGGAAAGATCTACGACCGTCAGTTCAACACTCCCCCTTGGAAGCCGGGCTCGGCCATCAACAGTGAGAAAGGGAGTGGTATACCATCGCTGTCCCTCTCGCTCGTGGTACGTAAGTTCCTCTACCGGGAGTGTCCAGCGCAGATCCGATTCGACCAGTTGCACCTCAACCACCGCCAGCTCCCCCTCTCCGTCAGGATCGAAGAGGTCAAACGAAACTACCAGCGCCTCGGTCACCGCGCTTCCCCCGGCAGGCACTGCTGCCACGAGATAATGATCCACCTGCATGATCTGTGGATCCGAAGAACTGCACCCACTAGCGGTAGCTCCGGCCAGAATCACCGCCAGCAGGACCGGGCGGCGTAGGACGTGAGATATAAAAAAACGCCCGTTGCCGGGCGCATGCGTATGCAGGATACCTGCCATAGCTTAGTAGCTCTTAGAAGCCTGCATCTTGCGGATCTTCTTCTGAATCTTCCGCTCCAGCGCTTTCTTTTTCCGATTCTTGATCGTGGAAGGCTTCTCGAAGTACTCGCGCTTCTTCCACTCTCGGATAATCCCCTCTTTTTCAACCATGCGCTTGAACCGCTTGATCGCTTTCTCGAGGTTCTCTCCGTCGTCAATCTTTACTGTGGCGATGTAACATCACCCCCTTCCACGTTTAAGGTAGCTGTGATAATGACCTGACTATGGTCGCCGTGTCAACAAGCGCCTTCGTGAGATACACCTGAGGATCAACCGCGACGCCGGCAACTCGCAGTTCCCAGTGCAGGTGGGGCCCGGTGGAAAGCCCGGTGGAGCCCACCGTTCCCAGAAGCGAACCGGCGGCAACGGTGTCTCCCAGGGACACCTCCATTGAGTCTAAGTGATAGTAGATCGTGTACACGCCGGGCAGGTGCTCCAGTATAACCGAAAGACCGGTAATGATGCGGTCCTCCGCCATCACCACCCGCCCCGCACCGGGAGCCATCACCGGCGTACCAGTGGGGGCAGCGAGGTCCCAGCCGTTGTGGATCGAGTTGGCCGACCCCCCGTCGACGTACCTGAACTCCCGACGATCTCCAAACAAGGAGGTCTCCCGAAACTCGCTCACCGGCAGCCGAAATTTGCCCAAGTGGCTGCGGGATTCGATATCCATGCGGTGGATAAGCTCCCACAGCGTTTGCGATTGCTCCGCCCGGCGCGGGTCATCAGTGGTGCGCAGGTCGGTTAAGTCTTGGTTCAACGCGATCCGTTCACGTCGGAAGCGGCCTTCCCCGATCTGCACCGGGAGGGTCTGGTCCCGACGCACCTCCGTCGACTCCCGATCAGTGTCGGAGAATTGGACCTCCACCTGGGCATCGCCGATCGCCGCCGTGCTGGGAACCCCCAAGAGCGCCACCCAGAGGGTGCGATCACTGCTTCCATGGGCCGCCGCCCGCCAGGCGGGAGCGCGGTAACGGGATCCGTCGGACAGCGTTAACGCTACCGTGGCGCCGGTCATCGGTGCCCCGGCTCCGGGAGCCGTGGAGATAGTCACCCGCAGGACTTCCCCCTGCAGCACCGCGGGGGCCACATTAACTGCGGGAGCAGGGAGCGCGACAGCCGGCCATACCGTGGCAACCGCTACCACCCCGGCGAGAACCCAACGGAGCGCACCGCTCTTAGGCAACTTGTTCTTCCGCCCGGCGAATATCGAGGACCACCAGCTGTACGTTCTCATTACCGTTGAAGTAGTTCTTGCTGAACTCGAACACAACGTCCACCCGGTCCCGAATATCGAAATCGCGGCGCGCCCGCTCGGCGGCGCCCCAGAATACCGAGGGCCACTTGTAACCGCCCCCGGCAAGGAGCAATCGCAGATGGTCCTGATCACGGCCAATGATCTGCATATCCTCTAACACCATACTGCGGGCCAGGAAGCGCAGTTGCGGATTGGCTTGGCCGTACGGTTCAAAGCGCCGCACGATCTCTTCCAGTTCCGGGGTAAGGTACTTGGAGGGAAGCTCCGCATCGATCGCGATCGATTCTTCAACTTCCTCCTCCAGCGCCACCTCCGGCGCCAACTCCTTCAGCCGGGACCAGAACTCCTCCATCCGGTGCGCGGGGAGGTGAAAACCGGCGGCCTCGTTGTGTCCGCCCCATTTGTCGAAGATATCGTCGAAGCGTTGCAGAAACTCCGTTGCCAGAAATCCCCGGGCGCTGCGCACGCTTCCCACCACCGAATCTTCTACCGAGGTGAGCACGGTGGCGGGGCGATTGAACCGCCGACTCAGGCGGCCGGCGATAATACCCGTAACTCCGCGATGGACCACGGTATCGTGAACCGCGATGATCTTGCCGTCGAACGTCTCCGCCGCCTCGTATGCCCGGGGCAAGACGCTTTTCCACGCCTCATCACCGACGCGGCGTCGACGTTTGTTGAGTTCCGCGATTTCCTGCGACAGGCGCGTTCGTTCAGCCTCGTCATCGGAGAGGAGTAGTTCCACCGCCACCGAGGGCGTACCCATGCGACCGGTGGCGTTAATCGCCGGAGACAAGTTCCAGCTGATATCACGGCTACCCAACTTTCGATTGGACAGATCCAAGGTACGCGCCAGGGAACCAATGCCGGGCCAGGGGTTGGAGTTGAGCCGCTCCAGCCCACGGCGAATCAGCATCCGGTTCTCATCGACGGCGGGCATCATGTCGGCGAGGCTGGCGATCGCAACCAGGTCCATCACCGACTCGATCGCCTCGCGAATCTGCGGAAACCGCTGATCTACCACCGTCTGGTACATCGCCGCCAGCACGTCAATCTCTTCGGTGGCGGCATCCAGGTAGCGCGCCATCCGCGACCCGTCACCGATCTGCAACAGGCTCTTGCCGGCGAGCAGCGGAAACAGCTCAGACACCTGCTCCGCCAGGTCCAGCATGAAAATATCCACGTGAGGTCCTAAACCGCGGGCGAGGAGCTTCTGCTGTAACGGCAGGTCATAGCACACAAGTTTGCGGCCAACCAGGTATTCCTGGAGCCGGCTGGTCTCGAGCGAGGCCACTCCCGGAACGAGCGCCTCCGTGACGCGGTCCACCTCGAGCCCGTTCTCCAGCAGGATCGCATCTACCACGACCGTGTCATTGGTGGGTCGCGCGTTAATCAGTGTTACCAGCTCCCCAAAGAGCTCGGTTCGGCCGAAGGCCAGCGCCTGCCGGACCTTGGCGGTAACCGCGCAGGCGCAGAGCCCGTCGAAGGGATAACTCTCTTCTACTTTGGGGTTGATAATCGCCACCGCCGGAGGAAGCTGGTCCTGCGGGTTGTGGTGATCCACAACGATCGTATCGATCCCGGCGGCGGCGGCGGCGGTGATCTCCTCCACATTGGTGATCCCCGAGTCCACCGTAATAATCAGCGTCCCGTCTGCTCCGGCGAACTCCTCCACCGCGGTCATTGTTAGTCCATAGGGATCGTCTCCCTGAGGTACGCGCCACTCCACCTCGATACCGAGCTCCCGCAACGTGGAGACCATGACGGCGGTACTTGTGATCCCGTCCACATCACGGTCGCCAAAGACGAGAACCTTTTCGCCTTCATCGGCCGCCTGGCGAATGCGCTCTACCGCATCGGGCATGTCCTCAAAGAGAAACGGACTGTGCAAGTAGCGGAGATCGGTCTCCAGGTAGTACGGCAGTTCCGAGCCTTCGGTGATTCCCCGTCTCACAAGGATAGCGGCGGTGAGCAGATCGGTACTGAAGCGCGAGGAGAGCGCCTTCACCGCCGCTCCGTCGATGGGCGGCTTGTCCCACTTCATAAGGAAGAGATTTCCTCCAGAATCATGGCAGGGATCGGCGCTTGACCGGAGTCCGCGTCGCCGGCGGCCTCCTCGATCGTTATGCCCTCGCTCACGGTGGCCACCGCCTGATCAACTGCTTCCTGGGAGTGCCCCCAGACGGTGAGAATCGGATCACCGGCGGCCACGGAGCTTCCGAGCTTCCGCAGGATTTCGAATCCCACATCACTGTAGACGTCGTCATCGGCCTTGTTGCGTCCCGCGCCCAGATACACGCCGCCCATACCCACACGATACGCGTCCATACCGGTAATCGTTCCACCGCGGGGAGCCGTAACCTGGGTGGAAACCGGGGCACGAAGCGTACCAAAATCGGCGATCATGCGATCCGGGTCTCCCCCCTGGAGCCGAATGTTCCGTTCCATGGCGTTCCACGCGCTTCCATCGGCGATCGCGGAACGACACCGTTCTTCCGCCTCGGCCACGGAGGCCGCCTTACCGTCGGCCACCAGCATCCACGCCGTAAGACGCAGCGTTACGGCCATCAAATCGTCGCTGCGGTGATCCGCGGGAACGCGTTCCATCGCCGCCGGACACCCGAGGAGCGCCATAGACTCCTCTACCTCGAGGAAGTTGCCCACCTTTGATCCGAGCGGACTGTCCATGCGGGTGAGCACCGCCACTACCTGTTTTCCGAGGCTCTTGCCGGTGTTTACCAACGAGGTTGCCAGCTCCCGAGCGTCCTCCTGAGTCTTCATAAACGCCCCGGGACCGGTCTTTACGTCAAAAATCAACGCATCCGCCCCTTCGGCAAACTTCTTGGACAGGATGCTGGAGGTGATCAGCGGGACACTCTCCACGGTGCCGGTGACATCTCGGAGGGCGTAGAGTTGGCGATCAGCGGGAACCACATCGCTGCTCTGGCCGGTCATGGCAAAGCCGCACTCGCCGATGATCTCGGCGAACCGTTCTGGAGTGAGATCGGTGCGATACCCCGAAATCGACTCCAGCTTGTCCAGCGTTCCCCCGGTGTGCCCCAGCGACCGCCCACTCATCATCGGTACGTGGGCACCACAGGCGGCAGCGAGCGGTGCCAGAATCAGGGAAACCTTGTCGCCGACACCACCGGTGGAGTGTTTGTCCACGAAGGTGGTCTGCAAGGCAGCCAGATCGATAGTGCGACCGGAGTCGATCATCTCCCGCGTGAGATACCCCGTCTCCTCCGGCGTCATGCCGGCGAAAAAGACCGCCATCAGGAACGCGGAAACTTGGTACTCCGGGATCGCCCCTTCCACATAGCCCCGGACCAGAAAGGATATTTCATCCTGAGAGAGCACCTCTCCCTGTCGCTTTCGTACAATGATATCCAATGCGCGCATCGGCCAAGAATAACACGGAAAAGAGGTCCATGACAGCCCGGCGGCGGGGAGCGCCGGCAGCGGAAGTGAGCGGCCGGGGGAGGAACTACCGCACGGCGATCGAGCCACGGAGGGAGCGCTACAGCACGCTTCCGGCGACGTGCACGGTATTCAGTTGCGACTCAACCGCATCCTGAATCGCCGCCAGCACCACGGCGCGAATCCGCGCCACCACGGCAGGCTCCAGAATCCGGGCGGTGAGAATCGAGAGCCCCCGTTCATCGGCGGCCCGCAGAAACGCGACCCCCTGGTGAGGCAGCTGGAGCGTTGCCGGGCCCGCCCATTCCGCCGTGACCAGGCCGCCGTCTCCCGGTTGATAGTAGCGCGCCTCCCGCGGCTGAAAGGGGCGCTCCGAGGCGACGCAGTAGTCCAGCTCCGGCTGCACCCCCAGAATCGCCAGATAGCGCCAGAGCACTCCCAATCCGATCTGTCGGGCGCGCGCCTCCGAATCGGGGCCGGGATGCTGAATCAGGTCCAGTCCTTCCGCGAGCAGTGCGAACGCCGCCGCCCCGGCATCACCGGAGGCGTGGGTACGCCAGATCAATTCCGCCCACAAGTTGGCGTGATAGAAGGCGGTGAGATTGTTCTGCAGTTCCAGCGCGTAGCGCTCCACCTCGAAATCGGTTATCTTGCTGCGGTCCTGCCGCGGGTCACGGTAGAGCCAGACACGCCCCTGCGCGAAGGGAACTACCTTGCCCTTGAGCGAGCTCCGGCGGGAGCGAATACCGTAGGCCACCGCCGGCACGACACCCTCCTCGGGGGTCAGCAGATCCGCCATGGCATGGCTCTCGCCAAAGGGACTCAGTCGGAGAACGATCGCGGAGTGTTGACTGCTGCGGTTCACGTTCATAGCTTATACCTACCGCAGGGACAAACAACAGTAGAATCAAGGAACACAGGAAACAGCAATGTCAGATCAACGCGAAATTTTGCCGGCAGACCAAGTTCTGCCCAACAAACTCTTTCTTATTGCGCTTAACGGAAAACCGATCTTTCCGGGGCTCTTTACGCCCCTCATGATCAGCGCCCAGGAAGATATCGATGTAGTCCAGCAAGCACTGGAAGGAGACAAACATATTGGCCTGGTGATGACCCGGGACGAGGAGTCCGAGAGCGCTCGGGTCGGCGATCTCCATGAGATCGGTACCGCCGCCAAGATCCTGAAACGCATCAACCTGCCTGATGGGGGAATGAACATCTTCGTTTCCACCCTGAAGCGGTTCCGCATCCGCAAAAGCCTCTCCGGCACGGAGTTGCCGATGGTGGGGGCGGTAGACTACCTGGATGATGAGAACTCCGACAGTGATGAGGTACAGGCGCTGACCCGGTCGATCATCTCCGAGACCAAGCAGGTCAGTGAAAACAACCCCCTCTTCTCAGAAGAGATGCGCATGAACATGGTCAATATCGACCAACCGGGGAAGATCGCCGACTTCGTCACGAGCATTCTCAACATCGACCGCGATGCGCAGCAAGATGTTCTGGAAACGCTGGACGTGCATGCTCGCCTGGAAAAGGTGCTCATGTTCATCAAGAAGGAGCAGGAGCTACTTCGAATCCAGAAGCGTATTCAGAGCCAGATCAACGAGAAGATCGAAAAGAGCCAGCGAGAGTACTTCCTCAAAGAAGAGCTCAAGGCGATTAAACAGGAACTCGGCATGCCCACCGACGCCAAGAGTTCGGAGTACCAGCGTTTCAAGGAGGCGATCGAAAAGCTTCCTATCGAGGGAGAAGCGTATAAGCAGGTGGAGCAGGAACTGGAAAAGTTTCAGCTCATGGAGCCCAACTCCTCGGAGTTCACGGTGACCCGCAACTACCTGGATACGATCATTCAGCTTCCCTGGGCACCTCCCGAGTCTCGCGAGCTGGATCTCACCCGGGCCTCAAAGATCCTGGATGCTGATCATTACGGCTTAGAAGACGTGAAGGAGCGAATTCTCGAGTTTCTCGCGGTGCGTAAGCTCAA
>CAYQRW010000127.1:4533-9704 GCA_964419735.1 uncultured Spirochaeta sp. | reverse complement strand
GGTTGCGCAGAAAGTATTGAAAACTAAGGGGAATATCAGCGTGGTGGTCTCTCATTTAGAGAGCAGGGGATTGGTGCAGCGCACCAGGGCTGATGATGATCGGCGGCGGCTTCTGATCGCACTTACCACCACCGGCCGAGACCTTATCGCCGGTTTTTTTCCCCGCATGGCACGAGGCTTTGCCGAAAGCGCGCAGGTGTTGACGGCAGAGGAACAGACGACGCTCACGGCCCTATGCAAGAAGCTCGGGGCTGGGGCAAACGCACAGTAGGAGAAGCACTATGAAAATACTGATCGTGTTCCATTCCACATATGGTCACATGTACAAGATGGTCCAGGCGGCAGCCGAGGGCGCTCGGGAGGCGGGAGCAGAGGTGGAAATTAAGCGAGTTCCCGAGCTCCTTTCCGATGAGGTAATTGCTGCCATGGGCGCCACCGAGGCGCAAAAGCAGTTCGCCGACATCCCGGTGGCAACTGGAGAGGATCTCGAAGGGGCGGATGGCATTATCTTTGGTGTTCCCACCCGCTTCGGTAATATGGTTGGACAGATGCGTATGTTCCTCGATTCCACCGGACCCCAATGGGCCTCGGGCGCCCTGGTAGGCAAGGTAGGCAGTGTGATCGCGTCAACTGCAACCCAGCATGGTGGTCAGGAGTCGACCATACTCACTACGCAAGTCACGTTGTTGCACCACGGCATGGTGATCGTGGGCCTTCCCTATGCGTTTCAGGGGCAGACTACCCTGGATGAGATTTCCGGTGGTTCCCCGTATGGCGCTTCCACGATTGCTGGTGGCGACGGCAGCCGTCTTCCCAGCGATAATGAACTCGATGGAGCTCGTTTTCAGGGCAAGCATGTAGCCCAGATCGCCGGTAAGCTGGCATCATCCTGATTGTAGTACCGAAGTAACTGATTTTTGGACGGCGTGGGGACGCGAGCTCATCAGCGGCCACGTCTCCACGCCGTACCGCTGTATCACACTAAGATGGCAAGAAAGTCATACCGCGTTTCGCCCCGCGTTAATAATCGCCGCCATCGACTTAATAACCAATTTGCGCAGCGCCGGACGCTCAGCGTCATCTTCGGCGGATTCTCGGAGTTGGGCGAGGGCGAACTGTTGAATAGTAAGCACCGGAAGTACGATTTGTTCCCGTAGGGTGATCGATTCCCGCGTGGCGGAGTCGCTGGGAAGCAAGGCAGCGCTGTCGGCAATGGTGAGTAGCGCTTCCCGCGTCCGTAGCAGTTCCGCCTCCAGCGAACTCCAGAGTTCCCCATAGTGCGCATCATCCTTCAGGTAGCGAGTCACGTCGAAGTTTGCCTTAATGATGCTCTGCATACTGTTCTCCACCAGAGTCCGAAAGAAGAGATGCTTCCGGAAGAGGCGGCGCAACCCTTGTAACTCGCCGGCATCGATTACCGCTTTCAGCGCGGTGCCGAAGCCGAAGTACCCGGGAACGTTCTGTTTCATCTGGCTCCACGCCCCCACAAAGGGAATCGCTCGCAGGTCTTCCAGACGTAACTCATCCGTGGAGGTACGGGAAGTGGGACGAGAGGCGTTGTTGGCCTCACCGTACATCTTAAGCGGCGTCATCTGTTCTAAATACGGAAGAAACCGGGGGTCCTGCTTGAGGTTCTGATAGTGCTCGAGGCTCAGGTTACTCAGCCGATCCAAGAGCTCCCGTTCCTCCCCCGTGAGTGGCTGGTAGTCCTCCGAGAGCAGCCGCGTTTCTAATCCAGCGGTCACTAGCTGCTCCAGATTGTATCTGGCAGTGTCGGGTGTTCCGAAATTGGCGCTGATCGTCTGCCCCTGGATCGTAAGGTGGATTTCCTCTCCGGCTGTCTCCCGATCCATGCCCCGGTAGAACTGGTGCGTCTTGCCGCCGCCGCGAGCGGGCGGTCCGCCGCGCCCTTCAAAGAACACCACCCGGATACCGTGGCGCGCCGCATGGCGGGCGATCGTCTCTCTGGTCTTATAGATGAGCCAATTTGCAGTGACGTAACCGCCGTCTTTTGTGCCGTCGGAAAAACCGAGCATGATCTGCTGGACATCCCCGCGACATGCCAAGTGCTGTCGGTACACTGGAGACGTGTAGAGTTGCTCAAGGATCGTCTCAGCGTTGCCCAGATCGTTCACCGTTTCAAAGAGCGGCAGAATGTCCAGGGGGGTGTCGTCCGGTGTATAGCCGGCACAGCGGGCGAGGTAGAGGACGTCCAGGATATCCGAGGCGGTCTGCGTGTTGGAAATGATATAACGATGGAGCGCTCGTTGACCGCTGAGTGCTTGAATCTCCCGCGCACTGCGGATGCAGGCAACCGTATCGGCCAGAACCGGATCATCCGCCAGGCGGGAAATGATTTCCCTGCGTGGCGGGAGCGTTCCAGCGCTGAGCGACTCCTGGATTCGTAACCACCGTTCAGCGGGGGGCAGCTCGGCGGTACTCTGCATGAGGCGATCCACGGCACGGCGGTGGATACGGCTATCCTGGCGAAGATCCAACGTCGCGAAATGAAATCCAAACACGCGGACGCGCCAGATCAGCGTCTCCAGGTCGGCGGTGAACAGGCCATCGTGCTGCTCCTGGAGGTGCTCCCACAGTTCTACCAGTTCCTGCTCCAGATCGTGTGCTTCTGCGTACGCCGGCGCGTCTTCAACGTCACAGGCGGCCGCCAGCGTACTCTCCAGTCGCTGTTCAACTACGATGAGGCGTTCGATGGCTCCATCGAAGGTGAGGCGCCGCGATAGTTCCCGTACATCGTTCAGGTACAGCGTGAGGATGCTGCGGCGCAGCATGTAAGCCACCTCCAGCGTGGTCTGCGCCTCCACAAAGGGATTGCCGTCACGATCACCGCCCGGCCAGAAGCCAAGTTCCACCACCGAGTCCAGATTCATCGCCTCTCTCAGCGCTTTTCCCGCAGCAGTCGCGATTCGTCCGTGTACGGAGGGGGCGGTCTCATAAAACACGTTTTCCAGGTACCACAGGAGACTCCGCGCTTCATCCAGGGGGGTAGGCTTTTCCCGATTCCCAAACCGTGTCTTACCCAACTGGAGTAGATACTCATAGATCCGCGGCACATCGTTAGCCGACAGGGCATGAGAGAGATCGGTGATGATCCCCAGAACGCGGGAGGTATAGAACTGAGTGGGGTGGGCGGTAAGTACCACGCGCACCCGAAAGCGCTCCACCGTCTCGGTCAGCTCTGATTGACGTTCCGCCTGGATGATCCGCTCCAACGTTTCGTTGAGGGTGCCGTTTCCCTCCATGTCGATAATTCGGGGAAATGCGGACTCCTCGAGAGCATCGAAGAGCACCACCTGGCGCTCCACGAGCTGAATAAAGCGAAAGAGAAGATCCAAACGGTCTTCCGAGGTTTCCAGTTCCTGCTCATCCAGAAAGCGCTCGACGATCGTTCGCGGGGCTACCCCCTCTGGGAGCTGAGATCTGGCTCGATCGGTGAACAGCGGGAGCAAAATGCCGGTGCGCCGCACCTCCTGAAAGGGGAGTCCTAGAAAGAGGCCGTTATAGAGCTCAAATTTTAGCGAGACTTCGTCGCCATAGCGTTTATTGGTGTACATGTACTATCCCGTTAGTCGTTACGCCGCTGATTGGACGTCGGCTGCCTTGAGGCGCACCTTCTGGCTTCCAAACGCAAGCACGTAGACCACAATTGCCGGCGGATACGCCAGGTAGTAGCTCGACTCGGCAAACCCCACCATCTCGACGAACACGTTAGGAATGAAGAAAAGTGCCGATGCCAAGAGAAACAGCGGCACCTCGAACCACGCGTTGGAGGTAAGGGCCCAGCCCTGGACCGCGTTGGTAAACGCCAGCACGCCCCCCACCGCCGAGGCAAATATGAGCAATCCCTGAGCCCATCCCTCCGAACCTACCAGGAGGAGCATCGGGTTGAAGACGAACATAAACGGAATCACGGCCGTCCGCAGATCGTAGATAAATCCCTTGATACCGGTGGCAATCGGATCAGACTTAGCGATCGCAGCCGCAGCGTAGGCTGCTAGCCCTACCGGTGGCGTGTCATCCGCCAGAATACCAAAGTAGAAACAGAACAGGTGTGCCGCAATGGCAGGTATCACGAGTCCCGCATCAGCGCCAAGGCCGGTAATCACCGGTACCGTAATCGATGCCATGACGATATACGTTGCGGTCGTGGGCAGGCCCATTCCGATTATGAGGCTCACCACTGCGGTGATAAATAGCAGCAGGAATATGTTGCCCATAGACAGTACTTCTACCATCTGGACGATGCGGCTTCCAATGCCCATATTCACTACGCCCACAATGATTCCCGCAGTGGCGGTGGCCAGCGCCACGGGAAGCATGTTCTTACTGCCTTGTACCAGCCCACTTCCGATCGTTATCGTCAGGTTCCGGGCGGTGGCGAGAACACCTTCTCCGCGTCTCAGCGCGGCATAGCCTTCCCGCGCCACGTAGATCGCAATCAGGATCATCACGGCGTTAAACACCGCCAGATTAGGACTGCGCCGGAGCCACGCCAATTCGTAGATAAGGACGATCAGCGGTATGAGATGGTGGAATCCGCGCTTGATAACTTCCGCGAACACCGGCAGGTCTGCGACCGGCAAACCGCGCAGGCCAAGCTTGGAGGCCTCCAGGTGCGTAATGTAGAACAGGGCGATATAGCTGACAACGGCGGGAATAAACGCCGCCCGAATTACCTCAAAATAGGACATCGCCAGATACTCAGCGATGATAAACGCGGCCGCCCCCATGATCGGCGGCATCAGTTGCCCGTTGGTACTGGCGGCAACCTCAGTGGCGGCGGCGGTTTTTGCCGGATATCCCACCTTCCGCATGAGCGGAATCGTAAAGGTACCGGTGGTCACTACGTTGGCAATACTGGAACCGGAGACCAGTCCGGTAAACCCGCTGGAGACCACCGCTGCCTTGGCGGGGCCGCCTTTGTACTTGCCCAGTAGAGAAATCGATATGTCATTGAAGAACTGCCCCGCCCCAAAGCGCTCGAGCAGGGCGCCGAACACCACGAACAGATATACCGTGCGGGCCGAGACGTCCAGCGGAATTCCAAAGATTCCCTCGGAGGACAGTACGATCTGGCTGGTGTAGCGGGTGAGGCTCACTCCCCGCCAGGCAAGGATACCGGGCATACTGCGGCCAAAGAAGGCATACAG
>CAYQRW010000127.1:0-4433 GCA_964419735.1 uncultured Spirochaeta sp. | reverse complement strand
ACCAGCGCCATGGCAAACGCCAGGTGGACCGATCGGACGGTAATACTGTCGAGGATGATCAGCCGCGGCAAAGCCAGCTGAAACAGTGCCCACGCGAGACTCACCGAGGTAATCAGTATCCGATCAAACCGCCTATGGACGCGGGTGACTCCCGTTTCCTCCTGCAAGATTCGTTCGAGTTCCCTGTTCTCCGCCATACACTCCCCATGCTCTTTCGTGAAATCGGTAGGATCGTGGAAGGCGGCCGCCGTAGCGACCGCCTTCAGAAACAGTTGTTATACGCTACACGTAACGAGTTACGGTAGAAGATCCGGATTGATCAGATCAACCAGACCGGCTTCCTCATAGTACCGCAGGGCACCTGCATGAATCGGGGCGGACAGTCCCTGGAGCATATTCTCCTCGGTGATGACGGCAAACGCTGGATGAAGCGATTTGAACTCTTCCAGGTTGTCAAAGACCTCTTTGGTGATCGCGTAGACCACGTCATCCGATACCGCGGTGGAGGATACCAGCGTTGCCTTGACGCCCATGGTGGTGGCATCACCGTCATTGGCCGCCTGCGGGTAGAAGTCTCCCGGAATGGTGGCTGCCGCGTAGTAGGGAAGCTCCTGGAAGAGCTCGTCCACGCCATCACCGGTGATATCTACGATCCGCACCTCGGTGCGACCGCTGGTTGCTTCAGTGATATTTCCGTTGGGGTGACCCACGGTATAGAAAAAGGCGTCGATCCGACCGTCCTGCAGCAGACTCGGCGCTTCCACCGCTCCCACCTGCTCGGCATCGATATCATCCTCGCTGAGGCCAAAGGCGCTCAACACGTCCAAGGAATTTTGCAGCTGTCCCGAACCGGGATTGCCGATGTTTACCCGCTTCCCTTCGAGGTCCGCCACCGTCTCGATTCCACTGTCCACTGACGCGATCAACGTAATCGATTCGGGATGTAACGAGAACACCGATCGCAGATCGGGTTGCGCGTTACCGTCCCATTCGGCCATGCCGTTATACGCCTGGTACTGGCGGTCGCTCTGGGAGATACCAAACTCCAGATCTCCACTGAGTACGGCGTTGATGTTAAAGACACTTCCCCCCGTGGATTCGACTGAGGCGCGAATACCGTAGTCGTCGCTCTTGGCGTTGACCATACGACTGATCGCACCCCCGGCGGGATAGTAGACACCGGTGACTCCGCCGGTACCGATCGTCGCAAAGACCGGTCCTCCGGCCTCTTCTCCTTCTCCCTGCCCCCCTGCCGTAGCAAAGCCGGCCACCAGAGCGATCATCAACACACTGAACAGAATTTTTCTCATCCGTTCCTCCTTTTGATAGTGCTGGCATAAAGTTGCGATATTAGCGGGGGAAATGCAAGTCTTCCCGGCGCTATAGTCGATATTTATTCACCTCAGTGCATCGAACACGGCACCTGCAGGTACAGATCATCCTGGGGATCAAAGGCGGTCAGCCGATGTCCGAAGACACAACCGGTATCGATTTCCACGGCGTTCCGGCGACGGAGCGGCTCCTCTCGAGGGGTGTGGCCGCTCACATGCAGGCGCTCCGGCGGATCCTCCGGTTCATTTCGGTTCCACAGCAGTTCATTCCGCACCGCTTCCGGCAGCTCCCAGGGCCGGGACGCGCAGGCAACCCCGTGGAGAATCGCCTGAGCGCCGCCGCGGGCATGGGAAACATCAAAGTGTTCGCCGGACCACGCCAGGGGCAGCATCGCCACAAACTGGAGGTGCTCCCGAGCAATTACATCCCACGTATCCGGGCTCCGGGGAACGGCACCGTAGCTGCGTAGCGTGGCACCGCCGCCTTGCGTGATCCAGTGGTCCAAGAGGCGCTGCGGAGCAAACCGAAAATCCGCCACGATCGGCTCCATCTCTTCCGGTATCAGCCCGGCGGTGCGCAGCAAATCCGGTCGCAACAGCAGCACCGCCTGGAGAAACAGCTCGTCATGATTGCCCAGTACACACACCGCCTCTCCCCGTTGGCAGAGGCTACTTACCAGAGTAATTACCTGGGCGCTCTCCGGCCCGCGATCGACCAAGTCCCCCACAAAGACAAATCGAATCGCCTCCGGTGCATAGCGCTCTCTCACCGCGGCCAGCAGTTCTTCCGTCTCGCGGAACTTACCGTGGATGTCGCCCACTGCGATCTCACGCATCATGTTCCTCCACTGAGATATTAACCCACCGCCCACTGCGGAATCCTCCGTAAAGCATAAGGGCATGGGTCAGCTGATACAACGCGAATCCCGCCCAGGCGCCGCGGTAGCCCCAACCCAAAATGAAAACAGCCACCGAAGAAAGCAGTAGAATTCCGAGAACATTGGTGGATACTTCACTGGCCAACACGAAGCGGCCCCAACCATTGTGGGTAAAAATAATTTCCAGGGAATAGCCCAGCACCTCGATCAAGAAGAACGGAGCAAAGAAGCGGAGCCCCTCCTCGAGAATTCCGCGGGCCTCTCCGGTAAGAGAAAACAGGTCTGCCACCAGGTGCGGAAGGAGCGTGACAAACAGAAACACCAGGATGCCCACCGTCCCCGCCACGATCTGTTGCGCCCGAACCACTTCCCGCGCACGGTCCTGCTCCCGTTGACCCAACGCGTTACCCACGAGAATTGAGGCGCCGTTGGCAAAGCCTCCCACCAGCGTCTTGTTAAGCCGAAAGGCGGAAAACAGTACGTGCGTGACCGCCTGGTAGAGGGCGCCGATCGATCCCAGAATCCATTGGTAACCGAGAATCACGGCCATGGCGATGGCGTTCTGGATCGCCACGGGGAAACCGATCGCCAGGATGCGCCGAACCATTACGGGGGAGGGGCGCAGGGAAATCGTGCGATCGATCCGCGTGGTCAGGACCGCTCCGGTAAGGATCAGGGCGTTCAGGATATGGGCGGCCACCGTCCCAATCGCCGCACCCCGAACCCCGAGAGCGGGAGCTGGTCCCAGCCCAAAGATGAAGACCGCGTTGAGTGCCACGTTGGCGATGTTGGAAACGACGATCCCCGCCATGATAATCCGTGTGCGATGCACCGCCGCCAGATAGCCGCGCAGCCCGGCGGCAAAGCCCATTGCGGGAAACGCCAGGCGGCTGATGCGTACGTAGCCCACCGCATCCTCGGTGGCGGCCGCGGCAAACTGCGGGACCAGGATACCCGCGAACAGGCTGAGACCTGCCGCGAACGATCCCGCCACCAATCCGGCGTAGACCGCCTGCGGTAGGACTTCGCGTACCGCGGGAGCACGCCGGTTATGCTCTTCCCGTCCGAAGCGGCGGCTGGCGATCGCCTGTGTTCCCAGCGCCGTAGGCCAGATAAACATCTCATGCACCGCGGTATACACCGTGGCCACCGCGATTGCCGCCAGGGCCTCAACGCCGAGGCGTCCGACCATGACGCTATCGGCAAGACGATACAGGTACATCGAGAGGTTGCCCGCCAGGAGCGGGGCTCCCAGGCGGAGAATGCGCCCCACGAGCATTTTGGTGGAGCTGGAGCTGGACGGCGGTATTCTGGGGTTGATCGTCACGATGGGCGAGTATACATCCTCGGCGGAGCTCGTGCTAAGATGCGGCTATGGACTTACGAGCGTATACACAACAATTCTCGCGGATCGCCATGACCGGCCTCAACCTCCGCGAAGGTCAGTCGCTGGCGATCAAGGCGGAACCTGAACATATCGAAACCGCCGCCGCCGTGGCGGAAGAGGCGTACCGCCGGGGAGCGCGGTACGTGGAACTCTGGCCGGAGTCGTCACGGTTACGGCGGACGCGCCTCGACCACAGCTCCGCAGACTACCTGGATTTCGTGCCGGAGCACCGGTCCCACCGCATTCAGGAGTTCATCCGGGACAAGTGGGCGTTGCTGTCCATTAAGAGCCCCGTGGACCTGTCGATCATGGACGGGGTGGATGCGGCGCGCTCGGGACGGGTGGCGCGCGCTATGCAGACGGTAGACGCCGACCTGCGGCGCGCCTTGAGTAACGATGAAACGCAGTGGACGGTAATGGCGGTACCCTCCGCCCAGTGGGCGGCGGAGGTGCTCGGCCGCCCCGCCGATGAGGAGGCGTTACTGGAGATGTGGCGCGCCTTGGATCCGATTCTCCGTCTCAGCCATGAGGATCCCGCGGAATACTGGAAGCACCACGGCACCACGCTGCAGAAGCGCTCACAGGCGCTGGATGATCTGGCGATCCAGTCGCTCCATTTCACAGCTCCCGGTACCGATATCACGATTCCACTCCACGCCACGGCGCAGTGGCTCGGCGGTGGGGCGACCACCCGCGACGGCGTACCGTTTCTCCCAAATATTCCCACCGAAGAGGTGTTTACCGCCCCCTATGCCCCCGGGGTCAGCGGCACCGTCACCGTGACCCGCCCGGTGCGGGTCTACGGCTCGGTGGTGCGAAACGCCCAGTTCACCTTCA
>CAYQRW010000126.1:0-9791 GCA_964419735.1 uncultured Spirochaeta sp. | reverse complement strand
AGGTGATCCTGGATGTCGTCTTCAACCACAGTGGTGAAGGAAACGAACTGGGACCTACCATCAGTTTTCGCGGCATCGACAACACCACCTACTACATGCTGGACGAAAATCCGCGCTATTATCGCAACTTCTCCGGCACCGGTAACACGCTTAACTGTAACAATCCGATTATGCGTAGTTTCATTATGGATGCCCTGCACTACTGGGTGGTGGAGATGCATGTGGATGGATTCCGCTTCGATCTGGGCAGCATCCTCGGTCGTGACCACGAGGGGAACCTGCTGGAGCGGGCTCCGATCATTGAGCGCATCGCGGAAGATCCGGTTCTAGTGAACACCAAGATCATCGCCGAGGCGTGGGATGCGGGGGGCGCGTACCAGGTAGGGGCGTTTCCCGGACGCTGGGCGGAGTGGAACGACCGTTACCGGGATGACGTCCGCCGTTTCTGGCGGGGAGACCGCGGGCTAGTAGGGGCGTTGGCCACCCGCTTCGCCGGCAGTTCGGACTTGTACGATGCCAACGGGCGCAAGCCGTTCCACAGCATTAACTTCGTCACCTCCCATGACGGGTTTACGTTGCGCGATCTGGTGAGCTACAACCGCAAGCACAACGACGCCAACGGCGAAGAGAACCGGGACGGTCACAACGCAAATTTCAGCTTTAACTACGGAGTTGAGGGAGATGCCACGGATCCGCATACGCGGGAGATTCGCCTGCGGCAGATGAAGAACTATCTGGCCACGCTCTTGCTCTCCCTGGGTACACCGATGCTTCTCTCCGGCGACGAGTTTGGTCGGTCCCAGCGGGGCAACAACAACGCCTACTGTCAGGACAACGAGATCAGCTGGAACGACTACCGCCTGGGTGCGGACTATGCGGAGATCTTCCGCTTTGCCCGGATGCTGATCGATCTGCGAAAATCCCATCACGTCTTCTCACGACCCGAGTTCTACACCGGCCGTGACAACAACCAGAACCGCCGCCCCGATATTCAGTGGTTTGCCGCCGATGGAGGCCCCTTGGACTGGAGCTCCGCCTCCTGCTGTCTCGCGGTGTACATCGACGGTACCGAGGCCGGCGGCCACGGCGCCCGCGACGACGACGACTTCTTCATCGCCTTTAATTCCGGCCAGCGCCGGCGCACGTTTACCGTTCCGGACGTGGTGGAGCACCGCCGCTGGGTGCGTGTGATCGATACTGCCGGGGAGCCGCCTGATGACTTTCGTGAGGTAGGCCGGGAGGTGCCGGTGATCCCGGAGGAAGCGATCGAGCTCGAGCCCCGTTCGTTGGTTGTGCTCCGCGGTGCTTGCTTGACAACCCTCCCGGGGAGTGGTACCCCTACTATGCCTGCCACCTGATCAGAACTTTTCGCGCATGCTTCGTCAGCGCCGTCCGGTGGCGTTTTTTTATTGGAGGGATTCCGAATGGCCGACACGCTGACACGAGACGACCGACTCTACCGAATTCGTCACACAACCGCTCACGTCATGGCGGAAGCTGTACTGCAGATGTTCCCCGATGCGAAAATAGCGATCGGACCACCTATTGAGAACGGCTTCTACTACGATTTTGATCTGCCCAGTAGCCTGAAGCCGGAGGACTTGGAGCAGATCGAAGAGAAGATGCGGGAGATCGTCTCCGGCAAGCACCCTCTCACTCGCGAGGTGGTCGGCAAGGAGAAGGCGCGGGAGCTCTTTCACGACCAGCCGTTCAAGCTGGAGCTCATCGATGAACTGCCGGAAGATGTCGAGGTCTCTACCTATACAGTGGATACCTTTGTTGACCTCTGCAAGGGGCCCCACGTGGAAGATACCGGCCAGATCCATCCCAAGTCCTTTAAGCTGCTCAACGTGGCCGGTGCCTACTGGCGGGGTGATGAGAAACGCCCCATGCTGCAACGCATCTATGGAACCGCTTGGGAGACGCCCAAGGAGCTCCGAGAACACCTCAACTGGCTGGCGGAGATCGAAAAGCGGGATCACCGTAAACTGGGCCGGGAGCTGGATCTGTTCTCCACCCATGAGGAGGCGGGAAGCGGCCTGATCTATTGGCATCCCAAGGGTGCGCGCATCCGCGGGGCGATCGAAGACTTCTGGCGGGCGGAGCACCGCACCGGCGGCTATGAGCTGCTGTATACGCCGCACGTGGGAAAAAGCTGGCTCTGGGAAACCTCCGGTCACTTGGGGTTCTACAAGGAAAACATGTATTCCCCCATGGAGTTGGACAACGCCGACTACTACGCCAAGCCGATGAACTGCCCGTTCCATATCATGATCTATCAGACCGCCAAACGGAGCTATCGCGATCTGCCCCTGCGATGGGGTGAGCTGGGCACCGTATACCGGTATGAGCGCTCCGGCGTCCTCCACGGTCTGTTGCGGGTGCGCGGATTTACCCAGGATGATGCCCACATCTTCTGTACCCCGGACCAGGTGGAATCCGAGATCCTGGAAGTGCTTCAGTTCTCGATGCGCATGTGGCACGCCTTTGGATTTCACAAGATCAAGGCGTACCTCTCCACCCGACCGGAGAAATCGGTGGGAGCGCAGGCGGATTGGGATCGCGCCACCGAAAGCCTCCGAAAAGCGCTGGACGCGGAAGGTATGGACTATGAAATGGACGAAGGGGGCGGCGCGTTTTACGGTCCCAAGATCGACCTGAAAGTACAGGACGCGTTGGGCCGGGAGTGGCAGATGACCACTGTGCAGTTTGATTTCAATCTGCCGGAGCGCTTCGACATGACCTTCGTAGACACGGATGGCCAGGAGAAGCGTCCGTATATGGTACACCGAGCGCTGCTGGGTTCGCTGGAGCGCTTTTTCGGCGTCCTTATCGAGCACTACGGCGGGGCGTTCCCCGTCTGGCTGGCGCCCGTTCAGGGCGTGGTGGTGCCGGTGGCACCGGCGTTCAACGACTACGCCGCCGATGTAGCGCAGAAGCTCTTTGACGCCGGATATCGCTTCGAGGCTGATCTCTCCGACAATCGTATGAACGCCAAAATCCGCACCGCCCAGACGCAGAAGGTGCCGTATATGCTGGTGGTTGGTGAGAACGAACAGAACGCCGGCCAGGTAAGCGTCCGGACCCGCACCGGCGAGCGCCTCGACCCGATGGCGGTAGAGGCGTTCCTGGAGATGGTCCAGGAAAAGGTGGCGCAGAAGGAGCTCATATGAGCACGGTGACTCCCGCCGACGGTCCGGTGGCGCGGCTCAAGACGCTCGATAACGAGGCGGTGCTGCTTGAGCACATCGCCGCCGCGATTAGCTGGGATCAGGAAACCTACATGCCCCAGCGCGCCGTGGAAGAGCGGGCGCAGCAGCAGGCGCTCCTTCAGAGCCTCGCCCATGAGCGGAACACGGATCCCAAGGTGGGCGAGCTCCTGGCGGCAGCCGGGGTGGATCCCGGAGCCGATGAGCCGGACGTACCGGTAGCGGTGGTGGAGAAGCTCGGTGAAGTGGATGCGGCGTTTCTCCGAGAGAAGCGTCGGCAGTTTCAGCAGGCTACCCGGCTTCCGGCGCGACTGGTCCGGGAGCTGGCGGAGACCGGCAGCCGCGGACAGAACGCCTGGATCACCGCCCGCAAAGAGGATGATTACCAGCAGTTTCGACCGTGGTTGGAGAAGCTCATCGGTCTCAGTCGGGAAACCGCCGATGCGTTAGGCCATAATGGTGAGCGCTATGACGCGCTTCTGGATCAGTACGAGCCGTATATGACCACCGCCGACGTGGCAACGGTCTTTGGAACGCTGCGCGAAGGGCTGGTGGATCTGGTGCAGCGCATCAGTGAGGCTCCCCAGGTGGATGATTCATTTCTCAATGCCCGGTTCCCGGTGGACCAGCAGGAAGAAATAAGCCGCCGCGTGATGACTAATCTGGGATACGATCTCGACCGAGGACGGCTGGACCGCAGCGCGCACCCCTTTACCACTGCCCTCGGCGCCCACGATGTTCGGATTACTACCCGCTACGATGAACAGCTGATGACCTCGTCGCTGTTTTCCACGATCCATGAAACGGGGCACGCCCTGTATGAACTGGGTGTAGGAGAAGAGCTGCACGGTACGTTGCTCGCCGAGGGAACCAGTCTGGGGATTCATGAATCGCAGAGCCGGATGTGGGAGAACATGATCGGCCGCAGCCGATCGTTCTGGCGTCGGTGGATGCCCGACTTGCAGGCGGTGTTTCCGCAGCAGCTGAGCGACGTTTCCATGGAGTCCTTCTATCGGGCGATTAACAAGGTCCAGCCCTCCCTTATTCGGGTGGAGGCGGACGAAGTCACCTACAGTCTCCACATTATTCTTCGATTCGAGCTGGAGCAGCAGCTCATTAACGGAACGCTCTCGGTGGACGACCTTCCCGAGGCGTGGAACGCCAAGATGAAAGAGTTCTTGGGCATCATGCCTCCCCGAAACGCTGAGGGCGTTCTGCAGGACGTGCACTGGTCGTTTGGGGCGTTCGGGTACTTTCCCACCTACGCCCTGGGAAATCTCTACGCCGCGCAGTTTCTGAAGACCCTTGAATCGCAACTGCCGTCGATGTGGGACGAGGTTGCCGTGGGCACCACGCGTCCCATACTGGACTGGCTGCGCACCAACATTCACCGTCACGGAAAAGTCCGATCCGCGCGACAGCTCGTGCGGGACATTACCGGAGCTGACCTCGACCCGGGATTCTTTCTGCGGTATCTCAACGAGAAGTACGGGGAACTGTACTCACTGTAGGAGGCGTGATGGCCGATCCGTTCTTTTTGCTGACACTGACGGGATCGGCTATCGGGAGCACGCTGTATCTCACCTTTCGCTCTCCCCGGCGCAGCGCTCATCCGCTGCGCGCGCGACGGCGTCGGGCGGTAGGTATTCCTGCCACGCTGACTCTGGTGGTACTCACCGCCGGGGCGGCGGTGCTCCGTGACGGTGCGCTCATAGGGGAATGGTGGCGCTGGGCCGCCGTGCTGGTCGGGGTGGCGCTGGGGTACACCTGGGTGGTGCTGCTCGTGCCGCGCTGGTGGCGAGTGCCGTTGGTACTCCTCCTGGCGGTACCGATCGTTCCCGCCGTAGCGGCGTGGCGCGCGCTTCCCCATCCGTCGAAATATCTCGATCTTCCCTGCGCGGAGCCTACCCTGTCCTTGCGAGAAAATGGAGACTCCCGGACCGGTGATTCCCGGCTGGGCGATTCCCGGCCGAGCGATCCGCGGGGTGGCGATTCTACTATCGCGCTGGTGCGCCTCGATCCGCCCGTGGGCGATGATCAGTCGATGGCGCTGCGGGTACTACCCGCCGTGTATCTCGCCGCGGACGCTGCGCAGGGCGGATGGCAGCCCGCGGTCCGGGTGGGCGCCTCCGAGCGCGTGCGATTCGTAGTCACTCTGGAGCGCTACCCGGCACCCCTGTGGTGGTTTCCCCCTGACGAGTGGGTATCCCACCTTTCGATCACCACGTCGGAGGAGAGTGCTATTCTGCGGGCCTCCGCCATGGGGGCTGCTACGCTGTGGATTACGCAACTGGCAGAGGTAATCTCTACTCGGTCGGTGGAGTTAGTCCGGCCGGATCGACCAGAACGGTTTCTGCAGCCCGGCGTCTATACCCTTGAGTATTCCTGCGGAGCAACCGATACAGGAAACGTATGATGGTCTCGCTCTACCGCAAAGAATCGGATGGCAGTGTCCTTTACGTCACGATAACCGATCGACAGCAGAACCTCTTCGGATATCCCACGTTATCGGTGACCAGCGGGCGGGATTTCTTTCTGACCCAGGAAAAGCACTTCACCTACCGCAGTGAGGCGGAGCTCCAGAAGGCGCTTCGGGGCATGCTCGACCGCCGGCTTAAGCGCGGATACTCGGTGCTGTACAGCTACTTCCGTGAAGAACGGTATGCCGGTTTGGAACGCAAGTTGGATCGCCGCCGTGCGGTTGACAGCAGTTCGGCGGCACCGTAGGATTTTACTGTGAATATCGCAAATGCCCTCACCAGTCTTCGCCTTGTATTGAGTCCCGTATTCTTTCTTTTTGCCTTTCTTCCCTATTGGACCTCGGGACGCTTCGCCCTCCTGAGCACGATCATTCTCTGGACCGTCTTCGTCCTGGTGGAACTGTCGGACATCCTGGATGGTGCGGTGGCCCGGGCACAGGGGATCGTCTCGGATCTCGGTAAGCTTCTGGATCCGTTTGCCGACGTGGTGAGCCGGCTCACGTATTTTCTAGTGTTTGCGGTCTTTGAGATCATGCCGGTGTGGATGTTCGTGTTGATCATGTGGCGCGAGGTGGGAATTATCTTCGTGCGGATGATGATGATGCGTGATGGGGTTGCCCTGGCAGCTCGCAAAGGCGGCAAGACCAAGGCGGTGATGTATGCGGTGAGTTCCGGTTTCGGGCTCCTGATGCTCATGCATGTGCGTTTGCAGAACCTCCACGGATTCATGCCATGGTTGCCATGGGTCACGATGGGCGCGTTCCTCATAGCGGTCCTATTGGCGTGGGGCAGCTTCATTGACTACCTGATTATCCTCCGACGGCATTACGCCAACAAGCGGCAGTGATCCTACGAATATGTAGGGCATAACCTTTCCTCGTTCATCCATGTAAATTAATCCCGAAATTTCTTCTGAATCGTGACCTTTTTTTGGGAAAGGGGTTTACACGTGCAGGTAACTTCTGTATTTTGACCCACATAAATGTAGCAACCAAGCAGAAAGGCCACCGAATAGTGGACCAACAGGGAGGAATGATGAGTAAGATGAGCCCCAAGGATGTGCTCGACCTGATTAAGAAAGAGGAAGTCAAAATTGTTGACCTCCGCTTCATGGATTTCCCGGGAATGCAGCAGCATTTCTCATTGCCGGTGAGTGAAATCGATGAAGATAGTTTTACGGACGGTCTCGGCTTTGACGGATCCAGTATTCGCGGATGGCAGACGATCAACGAGTCGGACATGATCGTGAAGCCCCAGGCGCACACCGCGTTTATCGACCCCTTTATGTCGATAAAAACGCTGGTAATGACCTGTAACATCGGCGACCCCATCACCGGTGAAGACTACACGCGGGACCCGCGGAATATCGCCATGAAGGCGGAAAACTACCTCAAGAGTTCCGGAATCGGTGACACTGCTTTCATTGGCCCGGAAGCTGAGTTTTTCGTCTTTGACGACGTCCGGTACGACCAGAACGAGCACAGTGGCTATTACTTCGTCGACTCCGTTGAGGGACGCTGGAACTCGGGCCGCGATGAAGGACCCAACCTGGGATACAAGCCGCGCTACAAGGAAGGTTACTTCCCAGTCCCGCCCAGTGACAGTCTGCAAGACTTGCGCTCTGAGATGGTGGTTCTTATGGAGCAGGTCGGTCTCACGGTTGAAGCCCACCACCACGAGGTGGCCACCGGCGGACAGTGCGAGATAGACTTGCGCTTCGCGCCACTCCTGGAGATGGCCGACAACATGACCAAGTACAAGTACGTGGTCAAAAACACGGCCCGCAAGGCGGGTAAGACGGTGACCTTCATGCCGAAGCCCCTGTTTATGGATAACGGTTCCGGTATGCACACGCACCTGTCCATCTGGAAGGACGGCAAGAACCAGTTCTTTGGTGACGGGTATGCAGGACTGTCTCAGACCGCGCTGTACGCGATCGGCGGGCTGCTGAAGCACGCCCCGGCGATTCTGGCGTTCACCAACCCCACCACCAACAGCTACAAGCGGCTCGTTCCGGGGTATGAGGCACCGGTCAACCTGGCGTACTCCAGCCGTAACCGCAGTGCCGCCGTGCGGATACCGATGTACTCCACCAGTGAGAAGGCCAAGCGGTTTGAGTTCCGCTGTCCTGATCCTTCGAGCAACCCCTATCTCGGGTTTAGTGCGATGCTCATGGCCGCCATCGACGGGATTCAGAACAAGATCGATCCCGGTGATCCGCTGGACCGGAACATCTATGACCTCAGCCCGGAAGAGGCCGCTCAGGTACCCACCACTCCTGGAAGTCTCCGAGAGGCGCTGGATGCCCTGGAACAGGATCACGAGTTCCTGCTCAAGGGTGATGTGTTCACCGCGGACGTGGTAGAAACGTGGATTGCGTACAAGCGGGAAGCGGAAGCGATGGCCCTGGATCTGCGGCCCCATCCGTATGAGTTCGCGCTGTACTACGATATCTGATCTAAACGGATAATTAAAAAGGACGGTCCTCGTGAGGGGCTGCCTGGTTGCGGGGCGTCGGTCGTTGATCGGCGCCCTTTTTTTTCTAGTGCTCGGGATCGATCACGCGGAGGTAGTCGGCGCGCACCCGGTGCAATGTCGTTTCCAGCCGATGCAGCAGATCTTCCGGGCGCGCTTCTTCCCCCAGGACAACGCGGGTAAGCTTGGTCTGCGCTTCTTGTTCTGCGGGAATCGCATGTAGTTGGCGATCATCGTAGACCTGCAGAAAATGCTCGATTCGCCGAAGAAAGAGGTAGTCCTCCCGGAGGGTGGCCACCTTCTCAGCGGACAGCAGGCCCGCCTCCTCGAGGCGTTGCAGGGCGGAGAGGGTGTTGCCGGTAATGATCTCCGGTGACAGCCGCTGGTGAAGCATCTGCAGCGCCTGTACCAGAAACTCCACGTCCCGAATTCCACCTTCGCCATTCTTGATATCGGCCCCCACCAAGCTGCCCGTTTCGTCGGGGGCGGCGTTATGTTCCTCAACTGCCCGGGCGCGCAATCGCCGGACGGTGTGGAGAATCGCGTCCTTCCCGGCCCGCTCCCCCCGCCGGGCGATAATCGGCCGCAGGTCGCGCATGAAGGTACGTCCCAGATCGAAATCGCCTGCCACCGGGGCCAGTTTGAGTAACGCCTGCAGTTCCCAGAGGTCGGCCTCGTCGGTGTAATACCGCGTGAGGGTAGGCACCGAATACACCAACCGTCCGGCGTTCCCCCACGGTCGGAGCCGCAGGTCCACGCGATACGCCTGACCTTCCACGGTGAAGTCGGTAAGATCCCGCACCACCTGACGGAAGAGGCGTCCCAGGCGCTGTTCCTGGTCGGAGAGCTGCGAATCGGGCTCGTAGATCGCCAGGAGATCGATATCGGAACTGTAGTTCAGTTCCCCGCCGCCCAGTTTGCCAAAGGCCATAATCGCAAAGCGCCCCACCGGTTCCAAGCGATCCCGGAGCACGTTCTCCACCGCGGCTTGCACGGTGGCCCGGGCAAGCGCGCTAATCTCCGCCACCACTACTTCAAACTCGCCCCTGAGACAGATATCCCGGGTACCGATCCGAAGGATCTCCCGCCGGCGAAAGCGCCGCAGAATGTTGAGGCGCTCCATTCGGTCATCCGTTTCGGTGAGCCTTTCCGTGAGCTCCGCGGTCATCTCGCCTTGGTCGCGCTCAGCGTTCACCACGGCGGGATCGCTGATCCAGGTGAGAAACGAGGGGGTGCGGATCAGGGTATCGCTGAGGAACTGACTTCCGGCGAAGATCTTCACCATGATTTCCAGCCGCCGGGGCTGCGCGAGAAGCTGCGCAAAGAACTCCTCCCGATCGCCTACCTGTTCGGTAAACCGGTCCCAGTTGTTCAGGGCCATGTCGGGATCGCCGGAGCGGCGCAGATAGTCCCACGCCAGCACCGCCAGCCGGGCAAACGTCTCCCGGCGGGTGCCGGCCCCCGCCATCCGCCGCAGGTTGACGATCCCCCGAGCGGGGTTGCGGAACCCGGCGGAGGTGAGCACCGCCGAGATTCGATCCTCGCCGATGCTATCGGAGAGCACCAGGTCCGCCGGATTTCCCAGGGTAGTGGCCGGGAGCGCATCCTGTCCCAGGTGGCGCTCCAC
>CAYQRW010000125.1:0-9869 GCA_964419735.1 uncultured Spirochaeta sp. | reverse complement strand
GGCCGAGGAGCTGGACGAGCTCGAGGACCTTGACGAGGTCGATGACGCGGAAGACCCGGCCGAGCCGGTAGAAGAGCTCAGTGAGCTTGAGGAGCCGGCCGAGATCGACGGCTTTACAGAGATCGATCAACTCACGCCGTTGGATGAGGAGGTGACTCAGTCGCCTGCGTCCCGTGAGACTCCTCCCTATTCCGATGATTGGTTCGAGATCTCAAGTACTGCGCTTGAATTGGCCGAGGATGGAGAGCGCGCGTTCTTTGTGCCACCCGCCTCGCTGGGAGTATACAACGCCGGAAGCGATCGTAAGGATGCTTCTGGGGGAAACGAGGTCTCCGGTGGCGAATCGACCGGAGACCTTCTCGAGCCGGAGGAGCTGGAGGAAGCTGACGACGTTACAGAGCTGGAGTCGGTAGAAGAACTCGGTGAGGCCGAAGAGCTGGATGTGGTTGAAGAGCTGGATGAGGTTGAAGAGCTGGAGTCTATCGAAGAAGTCGAAGCGCCTGAGGAAGTGGCTGAGCTCGAAGTCGTCGCCGACGATGACGAAAGTGTAGAGGAGTTGGAGGATGACTCTGCCGTTGATGATGACTCTGAGCCGGTTGATGTCGAGGAGGTAGACCATCAATCGACGCCTTTCTTCAGCGCTGTATCCTCCTTTGGTTCTTCACCCGGACAGTCGCAGTGGCGGTCAGAGGCGGGAGTCGCCGATCGTCCGTCGGTATATCGAGCCGATGAGATTCGTCCGGAAACGGTAGCTATCCGCGGAATCGAGAATACCAGCACTCACCATGTGGTCGATCTTGATGATTTTGTCGCGTTTGCTGGAAAGAACCAGACAGTTATCGAAGAGCGGGAAGGCATTATTCGAATCGAGGCATCGGCGTATTTCGGTGAATACCGCGATGTAGATCAGCGCACGCAGGCATTGGCCGATCAGGTTATGACCCGACATACGGCGCAAGGCATCGATGATGTCTTCGGTGCGTCATTCGGAGATCTGGATTTTGCGGATATCCTGGGTGGAGATCAGGCAACTTCTGCCGATGTACCGGATACCCCTGATTCGCCGTTGCGGGTTGTCTCTGGGGGATTCGAGCTTCCTTACGTAACAGCAGCCGGAGACAGTGGCGTACGGCAGGTGTATCGGCAACTCGTCAGACTTACGCGACGATGGGATGCTCGCGTGGCGCTCTTGCTCGAAGAGACTCCTGACCATGGAATGCGTGGAGGCTTTGGCCTTGGGTTGCCTGAAGAGTGTCCCGATCAAATCTCGTTGGGACCGGACAGCGACCTGGCTCGAACGATCGTGCCTTACCAACGGGTAGCACTGCTGAAGCAGCCGATGTCAGCGTTTCGGGATTTCGCGGGGTCCTGTCAGGCGCAGAAACTATCGGCCATCAACAATTGGCTGCTGCTGCCCTTGAAGGATGCTGATCATCGGCGCTACCTGATGGTCGGCTTTTCCAGAAGTTTCGACGATCTCATGGATCTTTCGGTGCAATACGAGATCATTCCTCGAGCCGTATAACGAGCGCGGTCGCATACCACATTACTATGAAGCTATCCAGCCAGTGACTCGCCGTCGGGTAGCTCGAAACTATCGAAGACCGCCCTGGTTTGTTCCAGCTTCTGCAGGCTTTCCTGGTAAAGGTCCCGCTCCCGGTTCCATAGACGTTCAGTGACGTGAAAGAGATCCTCGGTGAAGACCGGAACCTGGATTTGCGAAAACACCTTCTTCGGAACGATTTGGATTCCGCGTCCCCGCGCCATCTGTTCCAGCAACGCCTGACCGGAGCGGCTCTTGAAGACCCCATAAAGTGCCCGACTTCTTCGAGCGGCATCTTCCTTGAACCGCACCACATACATATTGGTTGCCGGTATCCAGTTGTCTTCACAATCTTCCGGGACTACAGTAACGTGGCCGATCGATCCTACCGTGATTACGAGGAGATCATACGGACGGAGCGTGTATCGGCGGGCTTTCTCGGCAGATTCCGTGAGACGAATGGATCGATCAGGGGAAGGTAGGTATCCCGCCTCCGGAAAATCTTTGATCGATACAACTCGATACACAACTCCATTGCGGTTACTCTGCGACTTGAACAGAGGTGCTCGCAATATTGATGCAGTTTTGCTTAAGGTGGTTGCGGAGGTCTCCGGCTGCAATGAGGCCGGAGAAGTGGGGAACGCATCGTCCTGGTCACTCATCAAGAACAAGATATTATAGCATAGAGATGGAGTCAACGTTTTGAGTAGAGATTCTAAAATTACAGATATCATTTTGTTTACGGATGGTGGATGCCATGGCAATCCCGGTCCCGGGGCGTGGGCCTGGCGGGCGGTGTCGCCGGACAATGGCGTCCTCCATGCGGAATCCGGCTATTCCGCGGAGACCACCAACAATCGCATGGAGCTCACGGCGGTAATCAAAGCGCTCTCCTGGGCGCGAAACCACAACTACGTCGAGGGGATTACGATCCGCACCGACAGTCAGTACGTGCGCCAGGGTATTACCGCTTGGATTCATCGATGGAAGCAGAACGGGTGGATGACATCCGGTAAAAAACCGGTGAAGAACGCAGATCTCTGGCGCGCTCTCGACGAGTTGAATGCCGTGATCGGTCCCCGGTGGGAATGGGTCCGCGGCCACGCCGGAGATGAACACAACGAAGCGTGTGATGAAGCGGTGCAACGGGAGATTCGCGTCCACCGAGAGTAGTTTCCATCGCGCTCCAGAAGCGGTAGAGCGGGGAGCGCCGTATATAGGTGCAGGAGGAGGCATGATATACGGATTTTCCCCCGTGGGAGCTTTGGGACTTCTGGTGCGGGTGGAAGTGGATATTCGCCGGGGGCTGCCGGGAACGGACGTGGTGGGTCTTCCCAGTAGCGAGGTTCGCGAGGCGCGAGACCGGGTGCGGGTGGCGATTCGTAACAGCGGATTCGAGTATCCCATGGATCGGATTCTGATAAATCTCTCTCCCGCTGATGTGCCCAAGGTGGGGTCCGGGTTCGATCTACCGATCGCGCTGGCAATTCTCCAACGGAGTGGTCAGGTGACCCTTCCACGTCATTTTCTTGCTACCGGTGAGCTCTCCGTCCGGGGCGAGATCATTCCGGTTCGAGGTACCCTTTCTGCTGTCTTGTCCGCCGGTGATCACGAGGTGAGTACCGTAATCCTAGGGGAGCGGGCCCTGCGTCATCTGGATCCTCACCATGGTGACGAGGCGGAGATCCTCTTCAGTTCTTCCCTCGGCGCACTACGCACGCACGGTTTGCGCTCGGCTCCCCGTCACGTTTGCGATCGAGACCGAGACCGGGAGCCGCTATCCTTCGATGACATCGTTGGACAGCCGGCCCTAAAATGGGCGGCCACGGTGGCAGCTGCAGGATTCCACAATCTACTGCTCATGGGGCCGCCGGGGAGTGGAAAAACGATGGCGGCTCGTCGCGTAAGCACGCTTCTCCCTGATCTTCCCCATCGCACCGGCCGGGAAGTGGCTCGTATCTACTCTATGCGCGGTCTTGAGGGAAGCTTGCGCTGCGGTCGGCCCCCCGTCCGCATGCCGCATCACAGTGCCTCCGTTGAGGGAATACTGGGCGGCGGAAAGGGAAGTCTCCCGGGTGAAGTGAGTCTCTCCCACAATGGAGTAATGATTCTGGATGAAGCAACGGAGTTTCGCCCGCGGGTGCTCCAAGCACTCCGGGAGCCAGTGGAACGTCGCCAGGTTTCGATTACACGGGCCGGTCGCTGTGACGAGTTCCCGGCTCGGTTTCAACTGCTTCTGACCAGCAACTTGTGTCCCTGCGGGAAACTTGGACAGCCGGGGGCGCGGTGCATGTGCAGCACCCAAGAGATTGAACGTTACTGGCGGCGGTTGGGAGCTGCCCTGTTGGATCGAGTCGACATCCGGGTGAGAACCTACTACCAGGAGGTGCCTTCCCCGACCCCGTCCCACGCCGAGCTGTCTCATCAGATTTCGCACGCGATTGCGCGTCAACGATCTCGGGGCAGAGGGACTCCCTGGCCCAGGAACGGTTTGATTCCGCCTGAATCCGTCTCCCGGCTGATTCCAATTGCCCCTCCCTTGGAAGGACTGCTGCGGCGGCGCATGCAGCAGTTAGGTCTCTCCGAGCGCGCCGCCGCCAGTGTCCGAGCAGTGGCGAGAACCCTGGCCGACCTCGCGGACCGGGACGACCTCGTTGTAGGGGATATTCTCGAGGCGGCGAGTTTACGTACCCCAGGGCCGGTATAGGAGCCGCACGGGCGCCGGCCAAGGTTGGCAGGAGGGGTGCTCAGTCCGTATACTCGCGGCATGGTACTTCGGCTCACCAAAGTCGTACTCTTCTTCTCCATTGCTGCCGCTGTCGGATGGATGGCTCACGATGTGCTCAGCCCCGGTCGCTCGGGCAGTATCGAGTCGGCTGCGGACCCCGACCAGTCGGTAGACGGGCAGATCTCACCGGAGAAAACACGCCCGACGCAGCTTGAACCGGTACCGGCAGATTCTTCAGCTGCCTCGATGACCAGCACTGAAAAAGCTGCCATTACTGTCTACGAGGAACGTAATCGAGCAGTGGTCAATATCACCACGGAGACAGTTGCGTACAACTGGTTTCTCGAGCCGGTTCCTCGGGAAGGGAGTACCGGTTCCGGGTCGATTATCGATGACCGCGGGTACGTGCTTACCAACTACCACGTTATCGAAGGTGCCTCCCGGGTTTTCGTGACGCTCGCCGACGGTGAGCAACGTGATGGAGAGGTGGTGGGGACGGATGCGGAGAACGATCTTGCGGTGATTAGGTTCGACGCGGAGGACCGGGTTCTGGATACGATTCCCATGGGCGATTCCGATGAGCTGCGAGTGGGACAGCAGGTGATGGCGATCGGCAATCCCTTTGGTCTGGATCGTACCCTCACCACCGGTATCGTGAGTGGTCTGGGTCGGCCACTGCGGGCGCGCAATGATCTGGTAATTCGCGACATGATTCAGACGGACGCCTCGATCAACCCAGGCAACTCTGGTGGCCCCCTTCTGGATCGGGAGGGACGCATGATCGGGATCGCCACGATGATCTTTTCCCCCAGTGGAGGCTCGGTGGGGATCGGTTTTGCCGTTCCGGTCAATACCGCGCGGCGAGTCGTACCGGACTTAATGGAGTATGGGGTGGTGCGGCGGGGGTGGATCGATATCATTCCGCGGCCGTTGTTTCCGCGCCTGGTTGAGTATGCGCGCCTTCCCCGGGACACGGGACTGCTCGTGAGCGAAGTTGTTCCCGGCGGTAACGCCGAGGCGGCCGGCCTTCGGGGGGGCTCCCGCGCCGATGCTGTACGGTACGGGCGAACAGTGATCTACCTCGGGGGTGATATCATTACGGCAGTTGATGGGACGGAAGTCTCGTCGATCGCCAATCTGTACGAGGCGTTAGAAGACAAGCGCCCCGGAGATGTCGTCACCGTGGAGTATGTGCGGAATCGACGTCAAATGGAGACGGATATCCGCCTCAGCGAACGTCCCGATCAGTTTCAATGGGACTAAGGAAAAGGAAACCACTGGAATGCCCGAATTTCGCGTAGCCGCCGATTATGAGCCGGCCGGTGATCAGGGACAGGCGATTGAAAAACTCAGTGCCGGTGTGCGCCGGGGTGACCGATTCCAGACGCTTAAGGGCGTCACAGGCTCGGGAAAGACGTACACCATGGCAAAGGTGATCGAAGAGACTCAGCTGCCGACGCTGGTGGTAAGCCACAACAAAACGCTGGCGGCGCAGCTCTACCGCGAGTTCAGCGAGTTCTTCCCGGAAAACGCCGTTGAGTACTTCGTCTCCTACTATGACTACTACCAGCCCGAGGCGTATGTCGCTTCCCGGGACTTGTACATCGAAAAGGACGCCTCGATCAACGATGAGATCGATCGGCTCCGCCTTTCGGCAACAACTAACCTCTTAGAGCGGCCGGATGTGGTAGTCGTCTCGACGGTGAGCTGTATTTACGGATTGGGCAGCCCCAAGGACTACCGCGAGATGCGCATCCGCATTGATCGCGGGCAGTACCTCGATATCGACAAAGTGCGCCGCAAACTGATCGAGCTACAATACGATCGCAATGATCAGATTCTTCAGCGAGGAAAGTTTCGCCATAAGGGGGACGTGTTGGAGATCTTTCCCGCATACCTGGAAGAGGCGTATCGCATCGAGTTGGAGTGGGACGAGGTATCTGCGATTCACCGGATCAATCCGCTCACCGGATCGGTTGAGGAGGAGATGGAAACACTCTTCGTGTATCCGGCGAAACACTTCGTCATGCCGGAATCGCAGCTACAACAATCCCTGGGAAATATCAGGGAAGAACTTGAGCAGAGATACCAGGAGTTGGTCCAGGCGAACCAGTTGGTGGAAGCTCAGCGCATCAAAACGCGGACCGAGTATGACTTGGAGATGATGGAGGAGATGGGCTACTGCCCGGGGATCGAGAACTACTCCCGTCATCTAAGCGGGCGCGTTCGCGGAGAGCGTCCCGCCACCCTAATCGACTATTTCCCCGACCGGTTTCTGACACTGATCGATGAATCGCATGTAACGGTTCCCCAAATTCGCGGGATGTACGCCGGTGACCGCTCTCGTAAGGAGTCTCTGGTACAGTACGGTTTTCGATTGCCCTCCGCTCTGGATAATCGCCCCCTGGTGGAGGAGGAGTTCCTTTCCCTTACGGACCGATGCATCTATGTCAGTGCTACCCCCGGTGAAGCGGAGACCTCCCGTTCGACGCAGCTGGTGGAGCAGATTATCCGGCCCACCGGGCTCCTGGACCCGAGGATCTCCGTCCGTCCCACCACCGGACAGATAGAAGATCTGCACGGCGAGATTCGTGCCCGGACCGCTGCCGGTGAGCGTGTGCTGGTTACCACGCTCACGAAGAAGATGTCCGAAGATCTCACGGACTATCTGGCCAACCTCGGGGTGAAGGTGAGATATCTGCACTCAGAAATAGAGACAATAGAACGAGTGGAAATTCTTACCGATCTCCGGACCGGTAGTTTCGATGTACTGATCGGGATCAACCTCCTGCGAGAGGGCCTTGATCTGCCGGAGGTGAGTCTCGTGGCGATCCTGGATGCCGACAAAATCGGATTTCTCCGGTCCGCCACATCCCTGATCCAAACGATTGGGCGCGCGGCACGGAACGAGAACGGCATGGTGATCATGTACGCCGATGAAAAATCCGATGCGATGCAGCGCGCAATCGAGGAAACTGACCGGCGGCGGGCGATTCAGCAGGAGTACAATGAGGCCCACGGAATCACTCCGATTTCGATCCGCAAATCGATTCACGATATCCTGACCCGCCAGAAGGAAGAGAAACGATCTGATGAAGAGAAACAACTGGAGATTCTAAAGAAGAGCTATAATATCGTGGTTCCTACCGAGCGGAAGAAGCTCATTTCGGTGTTGGAGAAGGAAATGCTGGAACATGCGAAGAACCTGGAGTTTGAACAGGCGGCGGTACTTCGCGACGAAATCGAATCCCTCAAGGCGATGTGATGCGAGTTGCAAACCTGGCACCGTCCGTGACGCTCATCCTGGCAGTAATGTTGCTCTCCGCCTGCTCCGACCGCGATTCCGCTACTCTTGAGTTGCCGGAGACCCCCGCCTTGGTAGGCCAGGGGAGTCATGCCCTGGTGACCGAAGGATACGTTCGCGTACATCGCAGCCCAGATATCATGGACGCGGTAATCGGTCATGGCCGCTCCGGCGACGTTCTCGAGGTCACCGGTACTACTGCGGACCGCGAATGGACGGAGTTAGATACCCCGGTCGGGCCCGGATGGGTACAAAGCATCTATCTTCGCCGGTTCTCCAACCGTCAGCAGGCGATCAACGCCCGGCGCCTCATTGAGGAATAGGACCCAGGTATATGATCTTCGGAACTGACGCGGCAACCCTCCTGCCCTGGATCCTTCCTCCCCTTCTGGGAGCAGTGATCGGGTATCTTACCAACGCCTTAGCAATCCGCATGCTCTTTCGTCCGCTCCGGACCTGGAGGGTGTTCGGTATTCCAGTTCCCCTGACCCCGGGCATCATTCCGCGACGCCGGGGGGAGTTGGCAGGAAACATCGCTACCATGGTGGCCACGGAGTTGCTCACCACCGAGGTTTTCACCACACGTTTCGAGGCCGAGGGATTCGGCCGCTCCCTGCAGACTTTCGTGGTGCGGGCTATCGACCGGGTGGGAGAGATCCGACTTGGTACCGTGTGCGAGTCGCTGCCGGTGGATCGGTTCGTGAGAGACATCGATCGTTATGCCATGGTTTTCACCGACAACCTGGTTACCCCGGTGGGCCGGATACCGCTGCTCCGGGGAGTTTCCAGGGAAGACGTGGATCTGATGGTCCGGCGCGTATGGCCGGACGCGCGACAGTCCTTGGAGCATATTTTGCGATCTCCCGCGGTTCAGGCGGAGATGCACGTCCGGGCGCGACGAATCCTGCACTATTCGCTGGATCAGCTTACCTCCCTGCAGCGGTTGTTTGTATCTGCAGCTCAGTACGATCGGCAACTGGAATCGCGAATACCGGCTATCGTACAGCGGAGTACCACGGAGATTCTGGGGGCGCTCGATTCCGCCGCCACGCGGGACGGGGTGATCAACGGCATCTGCCACTGGCTCGACGACCACCGGAATCAGCCTCTGTCGGAGCTGGTGGGAGATTCCGGGGTGGAGACCCTCATTAACGCACTGAAGCGCGCCCTCCGCCTGGGAACGCCCGAACAAGAGTCGCTGCTTTCGGAGACGGTGGCGGATTGGCTTAATCGTCACCAGAGTGAGTCCCTGGTGGATCTGATGCCACTCATCCGGCGGCGGCGCGCAGTGCTGGGGCGCTGGATTGCGCACCAGATTCAGTCCACCTTGTCCCGACTGACTCCGCGGTTCCTGGAAGAGATCGATATCCATCGCGTAGTGGTGGACCGCATCGAGAGTCTTGATATCGAGCGGGTGGAAGACCTGCTGCTGGGCATCATGCAACGCCATCTGAAATGGATTAACGTCTTCGGGGCGTTCCTGGGTGCGCTGATCGGGGCGATTCAGATCGTCCTACGGGCTGTGGGCCTTGCCTGAGGAATAGACAAGCGGAAGGTGCTGCCCTGACCTGGGGAGCTTTCCACTTCCACGGAGCCCCCATGCGCTTGGGCGATGTGTTTGACGATCGCCAGGCCCAAGCCGGTGCCGCCGAGCGCGCGGCTCCGCGCCCGGTCCACCCGGTAGAACCGCTCGAAGAGGCGCGGTTGGTCGACCAGTGGGATTCCCGGGCCATCATCAGCCACCTCCACCGTCAAAACGTCACGGGTCAGTTCAAAAGTAATATCGATGGTGGACCGTTCCGGACAATAGGTGATCGCATTGTCCACCAGATTGGTGATCGCCTGTTCCAAGAGACTTCCGGCGGCCCAGGCGGTCGTCACCGTTCCTGGGTGTTCCCGGAGGGTGATCGATTTCTCCCGGGCTCGCGGTTCCACATTATTCCGAATCCGACGGCTAAGTTTCGGCAGGTGGATCTCCTCGGTGGTGATCGACTGGTGAGATTGTTCCAGCCGTGAGAGCTGGAGCAGGTCCTCAATGATCGCACTCAGACGATGAGACTGATTAGCTATGATCTGCAGGAAGTGCTGGGCCTCATCGGTATCCTCGATCGCGCCGTCGCTCAGCGTTTCCACAAATCCCATGATCGAAGTGATCGGAGTTTTCAACTCATGTGACACGTTGGCCACAAACTCTTTGCGAATCTGTTCCAGCTCGTGGAGCCGCGAGATGTCGTTCAGTACCACCAACACGTGTGGTTCCCCTGCGATTTCCAGGGGCGTTCCGTGGACCTGCA
>CAYQRW010000124.1:0-9876 GCA_964419735.1 uncultured Spirochaeta sp. | reverse complement strand
TGTGTAGCTCCGCCAGTAAAGGGGCCGTTACCAGCTGATTAGCTGATCGCTTGAACGTTCGGGAACAGGGCGCTCCAAAGTGCCGCGGTCAGCGGTGGCGGTGTTCGGCGCTGCTCGTCTTGGCCCGGCACAGGGGCATCTCGATCGGGTGTAGGTGTATCTCGGTTCGGCGCAGGGGCATTAGGTTGCGTTATCACTGCCAAATCTGCCGCGATCCTCTCAATATCTCCACTCAGCGGGCGATCATCGGCAAGATACGGGGAACGTTCCCGCACCCACTCTCGGAGCGCCTCCCCCTCCGGGGGCCGGCGTGCTCCCGCCGCCTGCGCCACATCCAGTGCCTGAACTCCCGTCATCAAATGGATCGCGACCAGCTCGCGCAATCGCGGAAGGCTCTCATAGAGGGCGACCCCTGCGAGGGTACTCATACTGACAACATCCTGGTTGGCGCCATTGGTGGAGCGGCTTTGCAGGAGGTAGCGGCGCTGGGCGGAAGCCGAGAGCTCGGCGGTCAGCGCGGTAGCGCTCACCTGGGCCCCCATGAACCCTGAGTGGGCGCCGACTGAGGCGCCGGTGAGAAACGGCGGCAGGCCGTGATTCAGTAACGGGTCCGTGACGCGGGCGATTTGCCGGTCCAGCAGAATCGCCAGATTCGCCACCCCCAGGGTCAGGCTGTCACAGGCCTGGGCAACGATCTGCCCATGGAAATTGCCGCCGTGAAACACCTGATCCGGCTCACCGAATACCGGGTTATCGGTGACGGCATTGATTTCCCGTTCCAACGTGGTGCCGGTGTGCCACAACATCTCGAGCGTTGGTCCGAGGATCTGCGGAATACAGCGGAAACTATAGGCTGCCTGCAGCGTCTCTTCGTGGTTGAGGAGTTGGTTTTGGGAGGTGTCCCGCCTATCGTGGGTGGAAGCGTGGGCTGCAGCGTGGGGGGCGTAGTGCAGTGCCTGACGCAGCGCCCCGGCTACTGCGGTCTGTCCCGGTTGACCACGGTAGCGATGGAGCTCGTCCGTGTAGGCCTGTTCCGCCAGCCGTTGGACACGCACCATGAACGCCATGGATTGCACCACTACCGGGAGCAGGGCCGCCAGATCCCACCACGAGAGCATCGCCAACGCACTGCTGGCGCTGGTACCGTTTACCAACGCCAGGGCGTCCCTCCGGGAGAAGCGGAACGGCGCCAAGTTGGGATCACTCCCCGGCAGGTAGGCTCCCTCCCCCATCATGACGGTGGCAAGGTGCGCCAGGGGCGTTAAATCACCGCTGGCGCCTACCGACCCGTACCGCGGGATGTGGGGCGCGGCGTCGGTAGCAAGCATGCGGGATAGGTACTGCAGCATTTCGTTACCGGCGGCGCTATGCCCTTTGCTCAACGTCACTAAGCGGTCAAACACCAGCGCCCGCGCCACGCGGGCGTCAAAGGGGGGACCCGTTCCGGTGGCCAGGTGGGCGATAAGCTGCGCCTGGTGCACCGCGCTGTGGGTGTCCGCGGAAAAGGACGCCAGCGCGCCATATCCGGTGCTGTGACCGTAGACGGTACTCCCTCGGGCGATCGCCGTGTCCATGATTTCGGCAGACTCCGGCGGGGTTGCGATGTGAATTCTCCTGGCTCCCGACGCCACGCGGAGCATCTCCCCGCGGTCTGTCCAGGTGTTAGGTCCCAGAACCAGGGTGGTGGGATCCATGGCTACTCATTTTCGCGGCGGTTACGGACCACGCGCGCCCAACTGTCTTTCAACGTGACCGACCGATTAAAAACCGGGAGCTCGGGAGTAGACACCACCGGATCATAGCAGAAGTAACCCAAGCGCAGAAACTGGACCGGATCGGCGGGAAGCGCTTCCGCCACGGCGGGCTGGAGAAATCCGTTGCGCTGAGTAAGCGACTCCGGATTCAAGAAGTCGGTGAAATCTTCATCTTCCGCCACATCATCGGGATCTTCCTTGGTGAACAGCGGCTCGTAGAGCCGGAACTCCGCCGGTACCCCGTGGGTGCGAGATACCCAGTGCAGGGTTCCCTTCACCTTACGGCCGTCCGGACTATCTCCCCCGCGGGTGTCCGGATCGTAGGTACACAGGATTTCCGTCACTTTCCCATGGGTGTCGCGGATCACCTCCCTGCACGTGACAAAGTACGCGTGCTTGAGCCGCACCTCGCGCCCGATACCCAACCGAAACCACTTGCGCGGCGGATCATCCATATAGTCGTCGCGCTCCACGTAGAGCTCACCGCTAAAGGGAACGGTGTGCTGTCCCGCGGTAGGGTCTTCCGGATTGTTTTCCGCCGTGAACCAGTCCACGGTGCCCTCCGGCCAGTTGGTAATCGTGAGTTTCACTGGGTCGGTAACCGCCATGTAGCGATTGGCTTTGGGATTCAGGTCTTCTCGGAGACTGAACTCCAGGAGTGCCAGATCCACCGTGCTGTTCGTCTTGGATACGCCGATGCGGCGGCAGAAACTCTTAATCGCCTCCGCGGTGAATCCTCGACGTCGCAACCCGCTCAGGGTGGGCATTCGGGGATCGCTCCACCCGTCTACAAACCCCTCCTGTACCAGGCGCAGCAATTTGCGCTTGCTCATGACGGTATAGGTGAGGTTGAGGCGGGCAAACTCGATCTGTCGCGGCGTAGACGGCACCGGCAGTTTTTCGATGAGCCAATCGTAGAGCGGTCGATGGTTTTCAAACTCCAGGGTGCAAATCGAATGGGTAATTCCCTCGATTGCATCAGACTGGCCGTGGGCGAAATCGTAGGTCGGATATATACACCACGTATCACCGGTTCGATGGTGGGGGACGTGACGGATGCGGTACAGCGCCGGATCCCGCAGGTTGATGTTGGGATGCGCCATGTCAATCTTTGCGCGCAGGATCAAGGCACCATCGGGAAACTCACCGGAGCGCATGCGCCGGAAGAGATCCAAACTTTCCTCCGTTGGTCGGTCCCGCCAAGGACTGTTCTTCCCCGGCTCCGTGGGGGTACCGCGGTACTCCCGAATCTCGTCCGCGTTCAATTCATCCACGTAGGCCAACCCCTGGGAGATCAGGTATTCCGCCCATTCGTAGAGTTGTTCGAAGTAGTCGGAGGCGTAGAACTTTCGGTCTGCCCAGTCAAACCCGAGCCACCGAATATCGTTTTGAATTGAGTCGACGTATTCCACCTCTTCGCGACTGGGATTGGTGTCATCGAAGCGGAGGTTGCATCTGCCTCCGAACTCTTCAGCGATACTGAAGTTCAACACGATCGACTTGGCGTGGCCGATGTGCAGATATCCGTTAGGCTCCGGTGGAAAGCGGGTATGCACTCTGCCACCGTTCAAACCGGCGGCGCGATCCTCGGCTACAGTGCTGCGAACGAAGTCGAGGCCCGTGCTGTCGGTCTGGTCCATATGCTCAGGGGTCATGGTGTGAATCTCCTAGGTATCGGTATTTGCGGATCGGTGAGGTCAGCCGCAGGCGATCCGGTGCTGGGGGGAGAAGGCGATTATCGCGAAGAACGCGACTCTTTCGAGTATCTCCCCCTCGGTAGCAGCGGCCGCCGGCAGCCGGCGGTCCTGCCCGGCGGCGTCGAGTTTCACGTTGATGCGGACTCTCAGGGTTGACATTTCACGCCTCATCGCCGGCTAACCCTATTTCTGAGGCTACGGTTTGCATGCCGACCAACGTTTCCGCGATGACCTCATCCAACGGCTCGCCGAGCATCTCCGCACCGGAGGCGATAAGTTCGCGGTTTGCACCGGCGGCAAAGCTCTTCTCTTTCCATTTCTTCTTTATTGACTTGGGCTTCATGTCCAGAATGCTCTTAGATGGGCGCACCAGCGCGGTGGCGGTGATCAGGCCGGTGAGCTCGTCAATCGTATACAGCACCTTTTCCATTTGGTGCTCCGGCTTGTCATCGGTAAACATTCCCCAGGCGTGACTGCGGATCGCCCGAATGTACTCCTCCGGCCACTCCTGTTCCTGGAGAATCTCCGTGGTCTTGGTGCAATGCTCTTCCGGATACATCTCCCAGTCGAGATCATGCACCAGTCCGATCACCCCCCATTTTTCGGGGTCCTCACCGTAGCGTTGAGCGTAGTGGCGCATAACCGCTTCCACCGCTTTGGCGTGGTTTCGAAGATTTTCAGTCTTGGTGTACTGCTCCAGTAAGCGCAGAGCGTCCGCTCGATCGGGTGTTGCCATGTGCTTAGAATAGCCTAAAGCGGTCTCGTTGAAAACCGCGGTTTCCCGTGATCAACGCTTCAGGCCGATCGGTTCCGGCGTACGGCCCAACTCCTGAGTGATCCATCCGGCTACGTCGCGTACGGCGGCAAAGGCGGGGTCCCCGCGGTACGCTTCGGAGATCTGCAGGGCGTAGCGGATCTGGTCGCGGGCGATCTCCGCAGTGGCCGGGCGCGGTCGATCCTGATAGCGAATCAATCCATCAAGGCTTTTCAGAACGAGCTTTCGAACCATGAAGTATAACGGGGCGTGGCGTTCCGCCAGGGCAAAATTACCCTGATACATGAGAAACTTGTAGAACAGTTGTACAAACCGCGGATCGTAGTCATATCCCCACGCCACCACGGTTCGAATGATCTGGGAATTGCGTCGGCGGAGCGCCGGTCGCGATCGAACGCGATAGTGTGCCAGTCCCAGGGCTCGAAACCGATACAACGCCGCCAACAGCGCCTGGCGAGGTGCCAGGTCTGTGGAAAGACCGAGATCTTCCAGTACCCGCGTTCGATCCACGGCGGCTGCCATCTCCGCCCGTGCCCGGGCCATGGCCCATTCATTCTGCACCTCGGCAAACTGCTGGCGGACGTATAGGAAGAGGGCCCCATCGTCTCCGCTCCGGTCCGGGTGTACCGCCTTGAGTAACTGCCGATAGACCCGATTGAGTTCACTGAGTTCATCTGGGGGATGGGCGCGTAAGCGGGTGATCACCAGGTCCACCGTGGAACGGTCAACGCCGGTAGTTGGGCTCTCAGACATCACTGGAGGAGCGATACACGACAACCGTTTCGAGACTGGCCAAAGGCGGAAGATCGATTACGCGCAGCGCGGGCCCTTCCTCAGTTATGGAGAGGCCGGCGGCGGCTGGATCGAGCTGCACGTAGGTGGCAGGGGTACAGTACTGGTGGATTCCATGCCATTGTTGTACATCTTCGCAGTGGTAGTGCCCGCAGAATACGAACAGATCCAGGTCCGGGGCATAGCGCTCTAGAATCGCCCGCACCTCCTGCGCGTTGTTCAGCGGGTACTCGGCATCCATATAACGGTGAAAGCCGGTAATCACCGGATGGTGCGTCCACAGCAGCAGCCTCCGAGGGCGCTCACCGCGGCGGGCGGCGCCGGCCTCTTCCGCGAGGAGCGAGTCGAGCCACTGCAGTTGGGGTACGTGGAACATGGCATCCGCCGAATCCAGCAGAACCATTGAGGTTCCGCCCGCTTCCACCCGTCGGTCGAGCCAGGGATACTCCGGGGATGTGCGGTAGCGCCGGCCGAACGCTTCAAAGAAGAGCCCCCGTTGGTCGTGGTTGCCGGGGATCAGGAGATAGTCGCAGGGGAGCTCTTCGAACAGTTCCTGGAGTTCCCGGTACGTCTCGATGGTGCCGAGATGCAGTCCTAAATCGCCGGTGATCACCGCCAGATCGGGATCGAGCTCAGCAGCTGCGTCACACGCCCACCGCGCGCGCTCCCAGGTGTCTACGCCGTGGGGAGTGCGCTCGAGAGTATCCACGTGGACATCCGTGATCTGCGCCACTTTCATATGTAAATTATCGACCATTTCCCGGAAAATGTGTATCCGTGTATACTTCGGGCATGAGTCGATTGGTCTATCTCGACAGTGACGTATTGGTAATTGATAAAGCATCGGGAGAGGCCGTGGACGGTCGCCGGGCGGAGCAGAAGACGGTTGTGCAGTACTGGCGGAACGTTCTTGGGGAACCACGGCTGCAGCCGGTGCACCGCATCGATCAGCCGGTGGCGGGACTGGTGCTTTGGGCCCGGAGACCCGAAGTGTTCTCCGCGCTTCACGCGCATCTTCAGAACGGACGCATGACGCGGGAGTATATCGCGGTGGTGGACACGCCGCCGGAGCCGGTGTCAGGGACGCTCACCGACCGAATTCGCGTTGATAGCAGCGGCAATCGCAGCCGAATCGACCCTTCCGGCAAGTCCTCACAGCTGACGTATGAGACGATCGGAGCAACCCGACACCATACGATCCTGCGGGTCCGGCTCAACACCGGACGGCACCACCAGATTAGAGTACAACTGGCCCACCGCGGATGGCATGTGGTGGGTGATGCCAAGTATGGGGCGCGGCGTCCATTGCGGGACGGAGGTATTGCGCTTCTGGCCTATGCGCTCACGTTTCCCCATTTCCAGCAGAGTGTCGAGATCCCCTGTCGCGCCCGATTCCCCGAAACACCGTTGTGGTCGGCGGTGGGATCAGTGGTCTTTGGTGATGTGGATCTCCACCGCGGTGAGGAGTGAGTGCATCAGGTTCACATCGGTCTGGCCCGCGGCGCCGATGCGTTCCAGCATGCGGTGGTACACAGCCCTCCCCGGATCGAAACCAAGTTGCGGCAGGATCGTCTGCGCCTTGTCTACCAACGCGTGTACACTGGCGGGGTCGGCGGCGCGCGTCTGAGGCGGAGTGGTGGTGAGTTGCAACGGAGCCAGCGCATAGGTGTAGACCATGACCGCCTGTCCCAGATTCAGTGACGGGTAGGCCCCGCGCATGGGAACCAGACTCACCAACTGGCACTGGGCCAGTTCGTCATTGCTGAGACCGCTCTCCTCACGACCAAAGACGAGCGCGATCGATGTGCCCCGCTCTCCGTCTTCGAGCATAGACCGCAACTGATCAGGGGTGTAGTAGTCGCTCCGTTTTCCCCGCCGACGCCCGGTGGTAGCTATCGCCAGATCGGTGTCGGCCAGGGATGAGGTCAAGGAGGAGAAGTGCCGCGCTTCCTCGAGAATATCGGTTGAACCGTGGGCAAAGGCGTGTGCCTCCCGGGTGCGGTTGACGGCGGGGGCGCCGACGATCCGAAGATCTCGAAATCCCATCGTCTTCATGGCGCGGGCGGCGGCGCCCACGTTACCCGGTCGTGCCGGCTCAACCAGAACGATCGCAATTTCCATCTCACCGACTCTTGGGGGTATCGTAGAAGACCAACGTTCCGTTGGCGCTTTCCACAACCACCTCTTCAAAGGCGATTCGCGCCACGCCCAGGGTAGGTACGTTCTCCAGACGGGCCCCGGAGAATTGCTCCACCGCCTCGGTGATACCCGGATTGTGCGCCACGATCCATACCTCGTCGTCTTCCAGCAGTGCCGAGGCGGCGAAGTCCCACAGCACCTCAGCGTCGGCCAGATACAGCGCATCGTGATACTCTACGACCCGGGAATCGGCGAGCGCACCCCCGGAGGTGAGACCGGCCAGCGTCTGCTGGACTCGCTGAGCGGGACTTGCCAACACGATATCCGGAGCCGGAAATAACGCGGCGAGCCGCGTCCCCATCACCGGGGCATCGCTGCGGCCACGAGTATTCAACGGACGATCGCGGTCGGTCGTTCCCGGGGCGCTATGGTCGGACTTAGCGTGTCGAATCAGGGTCAAGTATTTCATCATTGTTCCTTACCAGGAGTGCTCGAAGGACTCGAATCATAGCGTCCACGTCCGTAACCGATGCCGTCTCCCGCACCGAGTGCATGGCAAGCATGGGGATTCCCACATCCAGTCCTCTGAGGCCCAAGCGTGACGCCACCGCGGGACCGATCGTGGAGCCGGCGCGGATATCGGAGCGGTTCTGCAGGTACTGCACCGGCACCTCCGCCTCGTGACAGACTGCGGCGAACCAGGCGGCTGCGGAGAGATCTCCCACGTAGCGCCAGATCGCGCTCTTCTTAATCACCGGCCCGCCGCCAAGGACGGGCGCATAGCCGGCATCATGCTTGTCGGCGAAGTTTGGATGGCGGGCGTGGGCGGCGTCATTAGAAACCAGTACCGAGCGCGCCAGTACGCGGTCCAGGTCGGCGCCATCTCCCGTGAGCGCCGCCACGGTCCGGCGGAGTACCGTTTCCAGGAGCGCCCCGGCGGCACCAACGTTGGTGGCACTCCCGATCTCCTCGTGGTTAAAGAAGACCGCTCCCTGGGTATGAGGGGCAGTGAGTGATGCGTCGGCAATCGCCTGCAGCACCGAAAAGGTACCCGCCAAATTGTCGATCCGGGGACTGGCGATGAGTCCTCCGGTTCCCAGGAGGTTGGCCGGTTCCGTGGGCACGAGAAACAGCTCGGTGTCTACGATGGACTCCGGATCTATTCCCGCCAGCTCACCTACCATATGGCGAATCCAGGACTCCGCCGAACCGCTGGGAGTCGCGGGATCTGCTGCGGCCGGAACTGCTGCCGGACTATTGGCCGGTCCCAGTAACGCCTTGAGATGGTCCTGCCGATTGTAGGCAAAGCCCTCGTTCACGTCGCGGTTCAGGTGGATCGCCAAATTGGGAATGATCGCCATCGGCCGCTTGCCGGCAACCAGGCCGGTGCGCAGGGTTCCCTGGTCGTCGTGGATTACGATCCGTCCGGCCACGGTGAGGTCTCTATCCAGCCACGAGGACAGGATCGGTCCGCCGTACACCTCCACCGGTACCTGGACCAGTCCGTCAACGAACTCGGCTGAATGGGGCTTCAACTGCAGCCCGGGACTGTCGGTGTGCGCCGCGAGCAGCACCATTCCCCGAGACACTACCGGATCACTGCCGGCGCGAAGCGCCACTACCGAGCCGCCCTGCTCCACATATACCGCCTCTCCCGGTGTGATGCTCCATTGTTCCCCCAGAGAGAGCCGCCGGAATCCGCTTTCCTCCAGGCGGGTTGCGATCGATCGGGATACGTGAAAACTGCTCACTCCCCCATCCAAAAACCGGACTACTTCATGCGTGGTCATCTGTCTCTCCCTGAGTCGAGTGCATTACGAATCGCCGCCACGTTGTCGGTGACGATTCCATCTACCCCAATATCCCGCAGGTGAAGGGCGACCCGAGGGCTGTTTATCGTCCATACGTCGAGGAGGAGGTTCTGGCGATGTACAAACCTCACGAACCCGCGCGTTGCAATCGGGAGCATTCGGTATCGTGGGGGGATCTGAACTCGGGAGGCTGGGATGGCAACCTGCTCCCGGAGCAATCGAGATCTCAGCAGAGCGCGTACCTCCAGGGGATCGGCGGAGGTGGCAATCTCCGGGGCCAGCGAACGAAAAAACTGCATCGCCTCCGGAATGAAGCTGGCCACGGTGGTCCGTTCTGCCGCGTCGTAGCGGCGGACGATGTCCACCACGGCCCGCGCAAGCCGCGTATCGGCCGTCTTCAGGTCGATGTTTATCAGTTTACGTTCCAACACTTCGAAGACCTCTTCCAGAACGGGAATCCGCGTGTCCTGGTGGGGTCTTCCCTTACCATCCAGCAGCGCATGGCGACGCAGTTCCGCCGCCCCGAGTTCCGCCACGGCGCCGCTTCCCTGAGAGACGCGGTCGATTATCGGGTCGTGCACTACCATTACCCGATTGTCCCGGCTCAGACGGACATCCAGCTCGACGGCGTCAGCGCCCTCCTGGAGACCTAACTGGAACGCCGGGATCGAGTTCTCGGGATAGTGCCCAGCCGCGCCTCCTCGATGGCCAAGAATACGTACTGTGTCCGCTTCGCCCATAGTGGTCGGTAGTGTATCCGAACTCGCCGATTGCGTGTCAACGAAGATGGAGTCTACGTGATCGAACGCGCAAGCGCGGTAGTGCAGGTAGCTGTGGCGGAGCAAAAAAAAACCGCGAAGCCATGAGGTCCGCGGGGTGATGGGCGAAGAGGGATTTGAACCCCCGAC
>CAYQRW010000123.1:0-9876 GCA_964419735.1 uncultured Spirochaeta sp. | reverse complement strand
AATCACCGTGATCTTCTCTCCCCGATGCGCCGCATGCACGATCTCAGCCGTCCCGATAGAGGCCAGATCACCGTCACCCTGATAGGCAAAGACGGTACGATCGGGAACCACCCGCTTAATGCCGGTGGCCACCGCCGGCGCACGTCCGTGGGCCGCCTCGTGCATATCACAGTTGAAGTACTTATACGCCAATACCGCACACCCCACCGGTGCCACCCCGATGGAGGCGTCCAAGAGTGACATCTCCTCGAGCACCTCCCCCACCATGCGATGGATGATTCCGTGGGTGCATCCCGGGCAGTAGTGGGTCTCCATTTCAGTGAGGCCCCTCGTTTTCTCAAAGACCACCGGCATCACCCTACCTCCTGCAGCATCGTCCGCGCCGCCGCGGCGATCGCCTGTTGGTCGGGAATCATCCCGCCACTCCGTCCGTAAAACCCTACCGGCCAGCGTCCGGCGGCGGCGATCTTCACGTCATCCACCATCTGGCCCATACTCATTTCGACCGCCATGAGCGCTCGCACCGATTCTCCCAGCGCATCGAAGGCACCCTGGGGCCAGGGCCAGACGGTGATGGGCCGGATGAGCCCTGCCTTGACCCCCTCTGCGCGGAGCGTTTCCACCGCGTTGCGGACGATGCGGGAGGCGGTTCCGTAGCTCACAAATACCAGTTCCGCATCATCCGTGCGGTACGACTCCCACCGGACTTCCCGCTCCTCGATGACGGCATGCTTTCTCGCCAGGCGGATGTTGTGATCTTCCAAGTCCTGCGGCTGCAAATAGAGGGAGTTAATGATGTTGGGGGGGCGGTGCCCCTCGGTACCGGTGGTAATCCAGTCCTTGGGGGGGAGTTCCCGGTGGGGAACGGTGCGAAACTCCACCGGCTCCATCATTTGTCCGATCATTCCGTCGCCCAGGACCATTACCGGAATGCGATACAGGTCGGCCACATCGAACGCTTCAGTCATGATGTCCACCGTCTCTTGAACCCCGGCCGGGGCATACACGATGTGCCGGTAATCGCCGTTCCCACCGCCGCGGGTGGCCTGATAGTAGTCCGCCTGTCCCGGCTGTATTCCGCCGAGCCCCGGCCCACCGCGCATCATATTGACGATGACGCAGGGAAGCTCCGCCCCGGCGATATAGCTGATCCCCTCCTGCTTGAGCGCGATCCCCGGACTGGAGGACGAGGTCATCACCCGGGCACCACAGCCGGCGGCACCGTAGACCATGTTAATCGCCGCGATTTCACTCTCCGCCTGCAGGAACACTCCCCCCACTTTGGGGAGTTCCCGCGACATATACTCCGGGAGTTCGTTCTGCGGCGTAATGGGGTAGCCAAAGAAGTAGCGGCATCCCCCACGAATCGCCGCCGCCCCCACCGCCTCATTGCCTTTCATCAGTACCTTTTCACTTGTCGCTTCCATCACGCCCGCTCCTCCTGAACGAGCCGTTCGACTCGAATTACCAGATCGGGACACATCATCCCGCAGAATCCGCAGGCGATGCATGCGTCCATGTCGGTGACGTAGGCCGGGTTGTAGCCTTTGGCATTTATGCGGTGGGGATCGAGGGCAACGATCTGTTTGGGACAGGCACTGACACACAAGCTGCACCCCTTACATCGCTGCTCATCAAACGTTACGAATCCTCGTGGCATCGTTCACTCCTCATATTCATCCACTCCTCTCTCAGGACTCCGGTCAGGTACAGGTGCGGTTCAGTTGCCGGCGGTACCGTGGCTGCTCTCGGTGCCGTGGCTGCCCACGATTCCAGAACGGTTCGATCGCCGGCAATATAGGCCACGGGAATCCTCGTCTCCGCGGTGAGCTCCCGACACAACCGGAGTCCCACTCTGACATGCTCCTTCGTGGTCTCATGGAGCATGTGGGAGTTGCTGATCAGCCCGGTACAGGGCACGCCGATCTCAGCTTCAATCGCGCGCAGGGAGGCGCGCGTCCGAGGAACGTCACGGTTCTCCGGGCGAAAGCGGTTGACCACGTACACGAGCTCGGTAGCGTCTACCGGCAGGCTGGGCCGAAACTGTCGGAGCGCCCGGGCCCCGGCGGCATCTCCGCCCAGGTCCACCACCACCGCCCGGGTGGTACCACTGAGGGCCGGCGCCACCGCGCCGGGAATCGCCGGGAGATCGATGCCGGCATCGATGCGCAGGCTGTTGCCGATTACCGTGATTCCCTCGGCCTCCAGCAGTTCCCGCGCCTGGCGGCTGCGAAAGTAGGGATTGACCACATCCAGATCGATCAGCGTGACCGGCGCCGGGAGCGTACGCGCCAAGGCGATGGAACACTCGCTCTTGCCGGCGCCATAGGCACCGCAAATCACCGTTACCCGGGGACGTGTCATGGGGAATCTCCCTGAGCGGCGCCCAGATACTCCCGCGCCGACTCGGCACCGGACAGAACCCGCTGCGCCCCGGCGGCGAGCGCCGCCATTTCCGCTTCCCCGGGATAGACCAGGATCGGCGCGATCCACTCTACTCGGCTGCGGATCCACCGAGTAAGCAAGTCATCATGCGCCAGTCCTCCAGTCAGAATAATCGCCTGCGGCCGAACCCCCAGGGCCGCCGCCGCGGCGCCGATCTCCCGGGCGATTTGCCACGCCATGGCGCGGTAGATCTCTTCCGCCCGGCGGTCCCCCGATTCGATCCGGCGCCGGATCTCCCGAGCATCGGTGGTACCCAGATAGGCCGCCAGGCCGCCGGCACCGGTGATCATCTTTCGCAGCTGCTCCCCGGTATATTCGCCGGAAACGCACAGTTTCACCACCTTCAGGGCAGCCACCGCACCGCTGCGCTCGGGAGTGAATGGGCCTTCCCCGTTGAGCCCGTCGTTCACATCGATCACCCGGCCCAGCCGGTGTGCGCCCACGGTGATTCCGCCGCCCATGTGCGCCACCACCGCCGACAGCTCGGCATAGCTCGTTCCCAGTTCCGCCGCCGCCCGGCGGGCTGCGGCCTTCTGATTGAGCGCATGGAAGATGCTGCTGCGTTCTACCTCAGGTATTCCCGACGGTCGCGCCTCCGGCGCGAGTTCGTCCACCACCACCGGGTCCACGATATAGGCGGGACACTCTCCGGCGGATCGGGCAAGCTCGTCGGCTAGGATTCCCCCCAGATTCGAAGCGTGTTCCCCGAGAATACCCACGGTTAGGTCGGCGAGCATCTGCGCGTTTACCCGGTAGGTGCCTCCCTGTACCGGGTGCAACAAGCCCCCACGCCCCACCACCGCCGCCAAAGAGCTCAGCTCGATTCCCTCTGCGCGGAGCGTGGCGAGAATCGCCTCACGGCGATAGTCGCGCTGGTCGTTGACGGTGGGAAAGCGCGCAAGCTCCTGCAGGGTGTGCGTCACGGACCGCTCCAGGAGGCATTGCTCGCCGTGAAAGACCGCGATCTTGGTGGAGGTACTGCCGGGGTTTATCGCCAGTACCAGTTGGACGGGTGCCATACATAGCCCCATGCAAGGGGCGTGCCAAGTATGATAGGTGCCCAGGTACCGCCGACTCAGGTGATATGGCCGGTTTTATAGCGAAATTCGCGCTCCGGTGTGGGATCTGGACCGCAATACTTTGCGTGCGCGCAAATAATTGCGCGCATCTCTTTGCGGAGCAGTCGCCCGGAGTGAATACGAGCAGGCGGCGGTGCCGCCTAACTGATCCCGTATCGCCGAAGCTTGTACTGCAGCGTTCTCACGCTGATTCCGAGGGCACCGGCGCAGCGCGTACGGTTTCCCTCCTGCTGCGCCAGGACGCGCTCGATGTGTTCCCGCTCGGCCGCGGCAACCACCTGGTCCAGAGACGCGCCTTCGGCGCCCTCCTCGGAACTCCGTTCCCGTTGGTCCGGCACCACGAGAGTGTCGTGGCAGCCGTTTCCAGCGCCACCGAGCGCCGGCAGGTGGCGCGGCTCGATGGTCGTCTCTTCCAGGCTCATCACCACCACCGCCCGCCGCAGCACGTTCTCCAGCTCCCGCACGTTTCCCGGCCACGCATAGCCGGTGAGCTGCTCCAGGGCGGCGGGGGTCATACCCTGAATACCTCGGCCGTACTCGGCGTTGATCTCGGAGAGCAGCCGGGTAGAGAGGAGTTCGATATCGCTGGGGCGCTCTCGGAGCGGCGGGAGCGCCACCGGAACCACGAGTAACCGATAGAAGAGGTCCTCCCGGAACGTGGCGTTACCGATCGCCCGGCTCAGATCCATGTTGGTGGCCGCGATGACCCTGACGTTAATGGGAATAGACGCGTTTCCCCCCACCCGCCGCACCTCATGCTCCTGGAGAACGCGTAGGAGCTTGGCCTGCGTATTCAGGCTCATGAGTCCGACCTCGTCGAGGAAGATCGTGCCGCCGTGAGCCTCCTCGAATAGCCCGCGCCGCCCTTCCCGGCGGGCACCGGTGAAGGCGCCCCCAACGTAGCCAAAGAGTTCGCTTTCCAGGACCCCCTCGGAGAGCGAGGCGCAGTTGACCCGGACAAATCGCGCATTCCGCCGTTCGCTGGCGTTATGAATGGCGTGGGCAAACAGCTCCTTACCGGTGCCGCTCTCGCCCTGCAAGAGGACGGTGGCCGGCGTACCCGCGGCTACCCGCGCCTTATGCACCGCCTCCAAAAACGCCGGATGCTCACCGATCACGTCCTCAAAGGTGTAGCGCGCTTCCAGCTTGCGGATCGTGGCTTTGGCATTTTCAAGCTGGTCGTGGAGCTGCCGGAGCTCGCTCACGTCCTTAATGACCGCCACCGAGCCCCGAATTTCACCATCCACGATGATCGGATTGGCGTCCACCACCACATCCCGACGGTAGGGCCCCACCCGCAACCGTCGGTTCCGTACCGGCTCACCACTGCGGAGCACCGCCATATGGATGCTCTCACCGCCGGCGATATCCACGGTGCACGGTTCTCCGATAACCTCCGCCTGGCTCAACCCCGTGACGCGGGTGTAGGCGGGATTCACCAGCACACCCTTGCCGTACTCATCTACCACCGAAATCGCATCCTGGGTGCTGTGAAAAATCGCATCGTTCAGAAGTCGGATTTCCCGGAGATTGGTGATCTCCTCCGCCAGCCGTTGCAGCTCACTGATGTCGCGAAAAATGGCCGCCGCAGCGAAGACCGATCCCGCTTCGTCTCGCAGGGCATACCGGTTGGTAATGATCGTCACTGATCCCCACGAGAGTCGCTGCTGAAGTTCATTGGTGCCGCTCTCCAGAACGGAGGGAAGGCGCGTTACGGGAATCACGGCATCGATCGTCTGACCCAACGATTCCGCGGCGGAAATTTTGAGGATCTGTTCTGCAGCGGGATTGAAGACGGTTATGCGTCGGGATCGATCGATAACGATGATCCCGTCGGAGGTGCTGTTCAGCAACAGAGCCGCTTCGCGGTTCTCCACAGACAGCCCCGAGCTCAGTTGTTGGACGGCTTGAAGCCGGTCTCAGCGACGATCCGGTAGAAACCGCCCTTCTTACTGAGCGCCGTTTTCCAGCCTTCCGCCGGTTCAGCTTGGAAGATCACATCCCCGGAGGCGTGGTTTACAAACCATGCCTCTTCCTCCAGTTCAGTTTCCAACTGCCCGGCACCCCATCCGGAGTAGCCGGCGAAGACGCGGATCCGCGGTACGTCAGGACCCACAGCCAGGTGGTAGTCCGCTGACTTCACGTACTCGATGACATGCGTAAAGGAGGGTTCAAAGAACACCCCCGGGGTGGGCTCTTCGGTGTGCTCACTGCGGTACCGGTGAGGGATGCCGTTGTGCAGCGCGAACACATAGTTCTGTTGAACCGGCCCCCCCACAAACACGGGAGCATCTTCGAGCGCCGTTCCGTCTACGGAATCAAGCACCTCTCCCACGGTGACCTCGCTCTCGCGGTTCACCACCAGCCCAAAAGCTCCCTCCTCGGTATGGTGGATCACCAGCACAACGGTGCGAAAGAAGTTCGGATCCTGGAGCTCCGTCTCGGCGATTAGAAACTGGCCGCCCAGATCGGCGGGCGTGGCGTCCTCGGAGTTCATACCCGTATTATACGCCAAACCCCGCCACAACAGAACCCCGGGTCACAGCGAATCGAGGATGCGCTCCACCGCTTGGCGCTCTTCATACTCCGGATTCGACTCCAGGAGCTGAGATAACACCGTTCGCGCTGCCTCCCCATCATCCTGGGATACGTACACCTCACCCAGGCGGTGGTACGCGCGCCAAAATCGACTGTCACTGCGGACGACCTCGTTCAGCACCTCCACCGCCCGATCGAGGTTGTCCGATTCTAGGTAGGCCACCGCTAAATTGTAGCGGACACTGGGATCGTCATCCTGTCGATCTACCGCGGTCTGGAAATGGGAGATCGCGTCTTCGTAGCGTTCCAGGTCCAAATAGACGTTGCCCAGATTGTTGTTAACTTCGAAGCCGTCCGGGGAAAGCTCATAGGCCCGGCGCAGCACGTCCAACGCCTGTCGGTGAGAGCCCTGCTCGTTGAGTAATCGCCCCAGCTCGATTAGCGAGCGGTCGTAGGTTCCATCCCGCTGAATCGCCGCCATGTGCGCCTCGATGGCGGCATCGGGCTCGCCCAGGCGCTCCTGAATCCGCCCGGCGGTGAAGTGGTACTCCGGTTGGCGAGGATCTCGTTCGATCGCGCGCCGAATTAAGCGCAGCGCCTCGCGGTGGTTGCCCCGCTCCGTCTTCACCAGGGCCGCATTGTACGCGTGCGTGGGGTTGTCCGGCTCCAGCTCCGCGGCGCGGTCAAAGGAGCGCTCCGCCTCGGCAACCTGTCCCTGGCTGTACTGCGCCGAGCCTAGGCGCGAGTGGTAGCGGGCATCGTCGGGATTAATCTCGATCGCCCGGTTCAAACTGATCTCGGCGCCGCTGTAGTCCTCGCGATTCAGTAAAATCGATGCGATCCGGTAGTGGGCGGCGTCGTTGTCGGCATCGATTTCTACCGCGTACCGAAACGCTTCCAGCGCGTCATTTTCCTGTCTGAGCTGCAGGTTGGTAATACCCAGGTTGTAGTAGGTGTTGCGATAGTAGGGGTTCACCCGTGCGGCCCCCCGGTAGCTGGCGCGGGCATCGCGAAACTGGCCCGCGCGATACTGGGCGCGGGCGAGATCGTAGAGCAAGGCTGCACTGTCGGGATTCAGGCGAACCGCCCGGGAAAAGGAATCGATCGCATCGGAGAAGCGGTCCGTTTCATAATACACTTGGCCCAGGGTGTAGTGCGCTTCCCACACGTCATCCCGTCGCAGCGCCTGGTTGGCGTTTTCGATCGCCTCCCGACGGTTGTCGGAGCTCTCCGGATCCTGCGAGAAGTAGCTCTGGGCGGTGGCCGCCAACGCTTCCGCATGCAGACGGTTTTCGGTGTTCTCATCCTCCAGTTCGATCTCCAGGGCCTCATCCAGGGTGTCCCGGGCGCGGGCGTACTCTTCATTCTCCATCTGCTCCCGAGCGCGTTCCAGGAGGTCTTGAATAGACTCCGTCTTCTCCCGTTCCTCCGCGTTAAGCCGTTCCAGTTCCGCCTGCCGCTCCGCTTCTCGACGACGTTCCTCTTCCTCCCGACGGCGCGCTTCCGCCTCTCGCTGAGCCGCGAGTTCCTGTTGTACCGCGAGCTCAGCCTCCCGGCGGCGCGCCTCTGCCTCCTCGGCACGGGCCTCCGCCTCCAATCGGCGCGCTTCCGCCTCCGCCTGCTGTACTGCGGCCTCAACAGCATCGGAATCAGGGAGCTCCTGATCGCCGTCTTGCTCCGCCTCTCGGCGGGCGGCGATCGCCCGGTCGCGCAGCTCTCGAGCGTTCTGATTTTCCGAATCCTCGATCAGCACCTGGTCCAGCAAATCCAACGCCCGCTGATACTCCCCGGTATCGATATAATCCTCCGCCAGACGTAGCGTATTGCGGACGCGCTCCGCGGCCTGCTGTTCCGCCTCCGTCAGTTCCTCGGTACCCGCCTCGCCGGCATCAGCCTCAGCCTCAGTCTCTGTTGGTTCGTCCGATCCACCCCATGGTCCCCATAGGAACGCCCCGCCGGCACCGATGAGGGCGACGGCGGCGGCGATCCCCGCTGCCAGAAGAGTTTTCTGTCGTGAGCTTGCATTCATAATGGTTCGTGCCTCTCAGTCGACGATATCAAGTTCGTCGTCATAGGATCGTAGTTCTTCATCTTCCGCTTCAAAAGTAGTTGTCTCTTCATCGGCCGACTCCAGCGACTGCAAGACCGAATCGAGCATGCGCTGGCGGCGCTCTTCCGCAGCTTGGCGTTCTTCCTCTTCCCGCCGGCGGCGCTCCTCTTCCGCGATCCGCCGGGCCTCCTCCTCTTCGCGGCGGCGACGCTCCGCCTCTTCCTGGGCGATCCGCTCCGCTTCGATCGATTCCTGGAGAAGGGCGATCATCTCCTCAATCTCGGAGCGTTGATCCGTATCGGGACGCAGCGCCAGAAAGTACTCATAGTCTTCAACAGCCCCTTCATACGCCTCGGTGACCACTTTCATGTTCGCCCGATTCAAATACGCCGCCACGCGCGAGCTATCGTGCTCCAGGGCTGCAGAGTACATCTCGATCGCCTGATGGGAGGCCCCCTGCCTGGACAGGAGTAACGCCAGATCAAAGGCAACCTTGCTCTTGTCCCGCGGCGCCAGCGCATCACCATCCAACGCCTCCCGGAGCACCTTTTCGGCTTCCGCGACACGATCCATCTGCTCTAGAGCAACGGACAAATAGCGAATCGCCTCAACCCGAGAGGGGTCTCGAGAGATTACGATTTCCAGCAGTGGAATCGCCTCGGCGAGCTCGTTGTTCTGCATCGCCGTCACCGCTCGATCCCAGGTGTCATCTCCTTCGGAGGCAGACTCCTGCGCTTCACTCAGTTGGGGAACACCCACGCTGATCAGCAAGAGCACGATAGCTGCAACGATCCTCACCGCCGCGGGACCTTGCCTATTATTCACTCCATTATCATAATGGCGGTACATGGGCCTTATTATAGTCATCGTAGTATTAGGTGTCGGCATCGGTATCGCTACCCTATACATCGTACGCAATCAAATCGCCCCAAAACAAGTATCTCGTATCGAGCAACTTCTCAAACAAAATAAGTCGACCGCGGCGGTAAAACTGGGCAAACAGCTGCTTACCAAGGATCAACGGAATCCTGAACTCCACTATCTATTGGGCCGGGCATACCAGCAGGACAACAAGCCGGAACTGGCGCTGATGGAGTACAAAATGGTGAACCAGATCGGCGTGTTCGACGGTACGATACCTGAAACGCGGTTTCGTCGCCAGCTGGCGGAGCTCTTTCAACGATTCAATCAGCCCGATGAGGCGCTCAAGGAGTACCTCCTCTTACTACAAAAGGACCCTCATACCGCGGACCACTACTATCAAGTGGGGCGGCTCTTCGAGAGTCGCAATAAAGGCGCTAAGGCAGTGGGATACTACCGCAAAGCGATTGAGCTCCAGCCGGGACATGGCCTGGCGTATCTGCAGCTGGGACTGCTCCTGTATCGCGCCAAGAAGTTTGCCGAGGCCCAGCAGTACCTGGAGAAGGCACTCCGCTACGAGCCGGAACACTACGAGGCCTACTACTACATCGGCCGCATCCAGAAAGAGAACAAAGACTACGCTGCCGCCCTACAGTCCTTTGAATGGTCGGCCAAATCCAGTGAGTACAAGGTGAAATCCCTCATCGAGCGTGGCGCCAGTTACATGGAAATGAACAACCTGGAACGGGCGATCCCGGAACTGGAACGGGCGATCGGACAGATCAAGGATCCCACCGTGCCGGACGCCCTGTGGGCACACTACTTTCTTGCTACCTGTTACGAACGGATGCGCAAGATCGAGCGCGCCATTGAGCAGTGGGAACAGGTGTACCAACAGAAACC
>CAYQRW010000122.1:0-9965 GCA_964419735.1 uncultured Spirochaeta sp. | reverse complement strand
CCGCGGAGGAGCAGAGCAACCGCTTCGTTTCACGGATATATGAGCCGGGATCGGTGTTCAAAGTGTTCTCCGTGGCAAGCTTTCTGGAACTCGGCGGTATCACCGAAAACGACCAGTTTGATACCTCCGGTGGATATGTTGCAGCAGACGGTGAACTGGTAATAACCGATCTGGCTGATTACGGCCGAGTGACACCGGAGCAGATTATCAAGTACTCCAGCAACGTGGGGGCCGCCTACGCGTCGGAAACGGTAGATCCCGGATCGTTTTACACGCTTCTCACCCGCTTCGGCTTCGGTCGGCGCACCGGCATCGATCTCAACGGAGAAGAAAGTGGGCTGCTGTCGTTGCCGGAGGACTGGTCGCGCCGGACACTGCCGACGATCGCAATCGGTCAGGAGATAGGCGTCACCGCAGTGCAGGTCTTTGCCGCCGCCACAGCCCTGGCAAATGATGGAATGCTCTTGAGGCCGCAAATCGTCGATCAGATCGTCTCTCCCTCGGGAGAGGTGCTGCGCCGATTCGATCGCGAACCGGTGCGGGAGGTGGTATCCTCGGATACCGCCCGGCGTGTCCTGCGCTACATGGATGCCGCCACGGAACCCGACAGTACCGCCCGCAGAATCCAAGTGGAAGGTGTATCCGTAGCCGCGAAAACCGGTACTGCAGAAGTATATGACCCGGAACTCAATACCTACTCGGACACGCAGTTTATTGCCTCTACCCTGGCGATGATACCGGCAGACGATCCCGAACTGGGAGTATACGTAATGATCGACTTTCCGCGGGGGGAGAGTTTTTATGGTGGCCGAATTGCCGCCCCGGCGGCCGACGAGATGCTGGAGTTCCTCGTGCCGTACTGGGACATCCCCCGCGACACCGACACGGTTGCTACTCATCCCGGGCGAATCGTCACCCGCTCGCCTGTGCTGCCGCCCCTGGAAGACCGCGTGCCGGACTACACGGGACTCCCGATTCGAACACTCATGCCTCTGTTGGGCCGTGAGGATGTCGATGTGGTCATTGAAGGCAGTGGATGGGTAGTTGATCAAGATCCGGAACCGGGTACCGCGATTAGTGCCGGCATGACGATTAGATTGGAACTGGAATGAGCGACAGCCACGACGGGGTTCTCCGGAAACGTCTTCGAGAGATCGCGGCGGTTGCCCCGGGGGTATCCGGAGATATCGAACGGATTCTAAAGGATCCTGGTCCGGACGGAGTCGAGCCCCAGGTTGAGGTGCTGCCTGCCCGGAATGGAACGGATAGCCTTCGGATCAGTGGAAAGTGGGTCCACAGCTCCTTCGATCCGGAGAAGGAAGCGCGGCGGCGCGTCCAGGCGGTGGTACCGCCCAGTCAGCCCTGGGACGGAGTCATCCTGCTGGGGCTTGGACTGGGATACTTCTGCGAGGCGCTCCGCCGGGACGATCGGATGGAGACATTCTCCGGATCTACGATTTGCCTTGTGTTCCATCCGGCGGAGCTCGAAGCCGCCGTGCGCAATCGCCCTCCCCAGTGGTGGCTCGCATTTGGTCCCGATCGGATTGTGCCGGCATGGTTACCGGGGCTGCTGGTTCCAATTCTTCAGCACCACGAGATCAGATCGTTCGGCTCCCTCCCGGTAATGCCGCTGCGGGATATCTATCCCGAGATGATGGCTACTGTGGAAACCATCCTGGAACAGTATCGAGATCGGACGGAGGTCAATCGCAACACGCTTCGGCGTTTCGGCCGGCTATGGGTACGCAATACGATCCGTTCCATTCGTCAGTTTGGAATCCTCCCAGGGGTTGATCATCTGGTTCACTTCGCCACCGGCACTCCCGTGGTTGTCTGCGCGGCGGGTCCCACGCTGGACGACACCCTGCCCGAGTTGGAGCGGCACACCGATCAGGCGTTAATCATCGCGGTGGACACGGCGGTGATTGCGCTGCAGACGCGTGGAATCGAACCGGACCTTGCCGTCATCTCAGACCCTCAGTACTGGAACACGCGACACTTGGATCAGATTTCGCCAACCCCGGCGGTTCTCGTTGCCGAACCGGCGACCCATCCACGCACCCTACGGCTGTGGCCGGGACCGGCCATGATGTCGGCTTCTCTCTTTCCCTTGGGATCCTATATCGATTCCCGTACGCAACGTCATCTCAAGTTGGGTTCAGGAGGATCGGTTGCCACCTCTGCCTGGGACCTGGCCCGGGTTATCGGTTCCACCTCCATAGCGCTCGCCGGAGCCGATCTGGGTTTCCCGCGTTATCGGACGCACTGTAGGGGGTCGTTTTTTGAGACCCGCCTGGCAACGGTGGCGCACCGTCTGCAGCCGGCTGAGCACGGTCTATGGCGCTATCTCCACGGCGCTCAGGCGGTCATGGTTCCCTCCGCGGGAGGCCCTCCTGTTCCCAGCGATGCCCGCATGCGGGTATACCGCAGCTGGTTCTCAGAGCGGCCCCTGCAGTTTCCGGATGTCTCCACCGTAGTGTTGTCTCCCGAAAGCAGCGAGATCCCGGGCATTCCGTTTGAGTCAGGGGAGCGGTGGTTCGCCGACCACGGTGATGCAGCCCGTGTTGCAGCGGCACGGCACCACTTACGCAACGCTTCCATCTCCGATCCGGTTGATGCTGGGCCCACCCTCCGCGATCTCCTCAGTAGTCTTCACGAAATGGAGCAGATCACCGGCGACGGCTTGGACCGCTGCAGAGTACTCCGGCACGAACGCTCCGCGGCAGGCGATCTTCCCCTGCTTCAGCGGTTGGCGTGGCTGGATGAGATCGACCAACGCTTGGGAGCGCTCGGTGACCGGGAGATCGTGGGGTTCATCGCAGGTTCACTCCTGGAGGAGATATCCGCCGGCCGCGCCTCCACCGCTGAAGAAGCGCTGAATCAAGCGGAGACGCTCTACCGCACGCTCCATGATGCCGCTACGTTCCACATCGACCTACTCAAAAGATATGATTTTCCTTAATGATTGGCCCGGTGTCGTCGATAATAGGGATACAAGCGAATCATACGTGATTCTCGGAGGCGGTGTGCTGTTACGACGTCCAGGCACATCGCCTCTTTTCTATTCTCAGCCGCGCCTATCTTCCCATACTTCCCATAGATTCATGTGCGTGCGTCCGGAGTGCCAAGCGGTAAGTTCTGAAGTGCTATCCCCAGCGCCCACTGGTCCGACCCTGTGGACAGTCGCAACCAACCATCCGGTGAGGTGGAGACCACCGTCTCCTCCTGCACCTCGTCTACGGCAAGCGCCATGAACCGGCCGGCTACCTCAATGATCACTACCGCCGGTACCTCCGGAGAAACGCGAGAATCCAGCTCCTGGGTACTCAGTTCTGCGCCTTCCTCCCTATCCGGCCGGCGAACCTCGGGTTCGACCAGAGAGATCAGTTGCCGTTGGTACCTCAGGAAGCGGGCGCCGGTGGTATCCACCACCAGCCGCGACTCAAGCACTTGGCCGGCCCACACGATAAGCGCACTGGGAACCACCAAGCGGAGATCGTTGCGAACGACCACCAGTCCCCGGTAAATCCCCTGCAGTGCCGGAAGGTCCAGAATCGCCGTAACCCCGCTCTCTCCACTGCGGATGTGGAGGACTCCTCCGAGGCGATCTCGGACGACATCCCGGGCGCGCCGCAGGCCGCCCGTCTTTCCTCGGCGAGGCGTCTCGTGTTCAAATCCCCGACCGTCATCACCGATTCGCACACTCAGCGACTGCCCCTCACTTTGGACGTAACATGCGATTGACCCGGTCTCAACCTTTCCCTGTTCGCGACGCTCCGAGGGCAGCTCGATACCGTGAAGTATGGCGTTGGAGATCAGCTCAAAGAGTACCCGCCGCAACGGTTCCGCGATTTCCACCCCAATAGCGGCGCCACGGCCGGAGACGGTAAGGCGAATCTTCTTTCCCGCTGTGATGGCCATCTCCTCGAGAGACGCCTGCATGTCGGTAATGACATCCCGCAGTTCCACCGTGAACGAGGAGCCAATACTTCGTCGCAGCTCGCTCCAGAGCGCAGGCTGCATCCGGTCATCACCGGCGGGAGACAGAACGTCCATCAGAAGCCAGATCCGTTCCATAGCCGCGGGATCGATCTCCACCGCGATCGGCGAGAGCCCGGCGTACCACGTATCGCCGGCGTCATGGCGCACCCGGATCGTATCCGGGTCCAACGGGCGCACGCTGGCCTCCTTCACGATCGACCGATCGCCGAAGCGCTGATCCACCGCCCGCTGCACCTCCGGAGGCGCCACCTCCACCACTACGGCGGCGATGCGGGCAGTACGTTCCTGCCGCTGGTAGGAGAGGATCTGGTATTCGGCCTCCAGCAGTTCTTCCACGGCATCCATCCACGCCGGATCCACGCGGATCACGAGGAGAAACGGTTTCTGTCCCGCTTGCATGCGGGAGTTCAGGGAGCGCTCTGCCTCTTCGGAGATCGATAGGACCGTCGCGATCTCATCCTGCAGATCGACCTCCAGGAAGGAGCCGCCGGCCGACGCCTCCGATGCCTGGTCGTCGCCACCGATATCCGTGGCAGCATCGCGTAGGCGAAACACCAGCGGAAGCAGCGCCGCGGAATCGGCACGCCCCTCCTGGGATGGCCGGCTCAGTGCACTGGAAACCTCGTCCAACGCCTCCACCACGGAGTCCGCGTTGAAAAACCGCGCCTCTTCCCTGAGCTGCGTCAACTGCTCGTTGAGCTGCTCCTGAGAGCCACGCTCTTCGAGGACCAGCTGTTCTAAATCTCCCACGAAGCGTTCGATGTCCGCCATCAGTGTTGATACAGTATTCACCGAGCTATCTCCTGAGCCAACCGGCGCACCTCAAGGTGAGTGTCCGCCGCGGCATACGCCACGAAGCGGGGCATCTCCCGGCTCTGAGCTTTGAGCTCCTGCAGGATACCGATTCGCTGCCGTAGACTAAGTTGTTCGTACAATGACAGCAGATCCCGCTCAACCTGCGTGCCGGGGATCGATACGATCGCCACCGCCGCCGCCTGGGCAACGTCGCTATCAGTGTCAAAGAGTGCCTGCCTGAGAAAGACTGCTCCCGCGTACCGCCGACGCTGCGCCAACTGACGAACCGCCTGCAACCGAAGTGCAGCCTCTCCCGAAGAGGTCGCCAGCTTGCCCAACGAGAACACGCTGCTTCCGGTCGTTCCCGGTGAACGTTGGTACGTCTTACCGGCGCAGGTAACGATCGTGCGGTAGGCTTCTACCAACCGGCCCACGTCAACGATCACTCCTCCCGCATCGGGATGCATCTGCTTCACCAGGCCGCGATAATGTGCGGTAACCCGCTCAACGGAAGTAGATGGCTCCAGACCAAGAATTCGATATGCCTCACGAAGCTGCATGGTGACGCTCCTGTTGCCACGAGATCGTGGTGGAAACCACGATTTCGCGAAGAAGTGTTTCGAGCACGGTAATCATGTCTTCCCCCGCTGCACGAAATCCTTCTTCCATTATCGACAGAACTTCGTCCAACTCCTCCCGAAGCGCGGGCTCCGCAAATCGGCGCACCCCCCGACTGCGTCGCACTAGCGACCGGGCGTACTCCTCTCTACCACCGGTGATCGTCTGCGTCGTGGGCTCAGGCCGCGCTTGCGCTACCATCTCACTCCACGCCCCGGTATCCCGATCGCCCGCCCGTACCGTTACGATCCCATCGGCGGACACATCGATCGTCACGGCGATGCGGGGTGCCCCCTGGGGAGCCTCCCGAATGTCTTTGAGCAGAAACCGGCCCAGCGAGCGATTCTTCCACGCCTGGCCGTGGTTACCCTGGACGAGGTGGATCTCCGCCTCCGGTTGACTATCGCTGACGGTAGTGAACAGCCGCGACTGCCGCACCGGAAGGGGCTGGTTTTTCCGTACCAGCGGCACGCAGCTGCCGTCGGCCAACTCGATCGCAAGGGTTCCCGACAGGACATCCCGGAGGGTAAAGGTATCCGTTGAGCGGTCGCCGGTGGAGGCAAATAACGCCGCACCGGTGGCAATCACCTCTTCCGGATTGATGCGCGAGGCGGTGGACACGCCGAACTCCTCTTCCAGCATGCTCCGGACGGCGGGAATCCGGCTGCTTCCCCCGGCGAGGACCAGTCGATCAAAACCACTCCGATTGAAACCTGCGTCCTCGACCGTGGAACGCGTCAGGTCCCGGGCGCGAGCAATCAAGGGAGCGATCATCTCTTCTAGTTCGCTGCGCTTCATCGATATGTTCACGTGCGCTGGAGTTGCGCCGGGCACCAGAAACGGAACGCCGACTTCCGTGACCTTCAGCTCAGACAGATCGATCTTGGTCTGCTCGGCCTGCTGCAGTGCAATGCGCTGCACCTGAGGTATCTCGACGGTGCTCTCCCCGAGTTGGTGTGCGATTTTCCGCAGAATGGCGTCGGCCACTACCTGATCTATGTCCAACCCACCGAGGCGCCCGTCTCCCGCGGTGGCGCGGACGGTGAACTCACCGCCATCGCGCTCCAGCGCGGTAATATCCAGCGTGCCCCCTCCAAAATCGAACACCACGACCCGTTCACGGCTGGTGTCTCTGGCGGCATACGGCAGCGCTGCAGCGGTAGGCTCATTGAGCAGCGCCACCCGATCGAATCCAGCGAGCAGGGCCGACTCATAGGTCGCAAAGCGTTGATGATCGTCGAAGTGCGCGGGAACGGTAATGACCGCCGAGGTTTGTTCGTCACCAAGAAACTGGGACGCGTTCTGCCTGAGAACCTTCAGAATCGCCGCACTCACCTCTTCCGGACTCAGCCGCCGCGCCCCCAGGGGAAGGGTCGTACGCAGCCCCATGGCGCGTTTCACCGCCTTCACCGTCCGCTCAGGATGGTTCATCACCTGATTCGCCGCGGCCACGCCCACCAGAAACGATCCCGCCTGGTCCACGCCCACCACGGAGGGCGTCCGCACCATACCGCGACTGTTTGGGATAAGTATCGGTTGATCACCGTCCAGATAGGCCACCAGGGAGTTGGTTGTGCCCAAATCGATTCCTATCGTCATGTGTCTCCCTTGCGTGATGTGTCTCCCTTGCCTGCACCGAGAGAGATGATAAGTTCCACTTCCCCAATCGCCATACCGGTCTTCCCGGCAATGATCTCGGAAGACAGCCCCTGCTGGTGCAGTTCGTGAACCTGCTCGCGGGGAGACAGCACCTCGGTTGGAGGTGGGGGATGATCACGAGTACCTGCCGGGGAAGCTGACCGATGGGGTTCACGAAACAGGGGTCCCGCCACGGGGGCATCTTCGCCGCTAGGAGCGCTGCCGGGAGCACTACGCCCACCGCCGCCGTCATCGGCAACCGTGGGCTCCGCGCCACCGGGGTTCACATCGGAGGAGGGAGAAGACACCTCCCAGGCGGTTTCACCGTCGCCGGCCGGCGCCGATCCAGAAAAGGAAACCGTATACACCGGCTCAGCGGGATTCTGCTCAGCTTGGACGTGTTGCACCAGGGCGGACAGCTCGTCGATCTGGCGATCGGCATCAGCCACCAGGTCGCGCAGTTGCATAATGCGATCCTCAAGCACCGACACGTTGTGGTCTCCGGTTTGATTCAATTCGGCGACTAACTCACCGATTTCGCTGCTCAAATCGCTGAGAATTCGCTCCGGTTCCAGCCGGCGCACAACCAATCGGCGCAGCCAGATCGCCAGAAAAAGGAGCAAAACGACGTTCAACATGAGATAGATTCCGAAGGTCATTGACTACCCTTCGAGATCAATATTCTGACCCAAATCGGGATCGCGAAAGAGATCTTGCTCGGACTCTTCAGAGGTGCCCTCGCCGTGGGGGTGCTCGCGGTGCCCCGCGGCTTGCTGCTGGGAAGGGTTGCCATCATCATCCACCGTTTCCGGACCCTCGGAGACCTCTTCCGATTCCTGGACCGACTCGCCCACCTGGCGGGAACGCTCGGCGATCTCGCGTCCGGCAACTTCCTGGTTCTGGATGATCGATTGCTTAAGGGCGGATTGTTCACGGCCGACCTGGCTAAGACGTACGAACAGCGTTTGAAGGTCAATCGGTTGTATCGACATCACGCCCTCCTCGCTTACGCACGCTGATATCGGCCTGGCTCTCCTCGTACTTGGTGACCTTCACCATGCCCTCTTCAGCGATATAGGTCACCGCCCGCGTCTCATGACGGACCGGAAGCTGGGCATCTTTGATCGTAATCTTTACCCCGGGAAAGACTGTACCGGAGACACTGATGCGTCCGTTCGTCTTGAGCTGATCCAGATAATCCTGGATCGCCTGAATGTCTCGGCCTAACTTCTGGCGACCCTTGGTAATCTTCTCACGTTGGGCCTTCATTACCGAGTACTGTTTGAGCTTCTCGGGACTGATCTTCCGCTTGTTTTTGCGCATGTTCTCGATGGTGGCCATATTCAAGGAGATTTCCTCAAGTTTCTTAGCCAGTTCCGCATCCTGGTTCTCCAGCTCGAGCAAGCGCTCCCTACTCTTAGGATCGTAGCCCACTTCTACCAGAGTCTCCATTCCTGCCACGGAACCAAGGCTCTTGGCATCAACTTCCTCCGCCGCCCTGATATGTCCACCTACGATCGATGCTCTGCGGCCGCGACAGATGATGCGTTTGTCCGAAAACACGGTGCTGTTGATGATACCATCTGACACCACCACCATGTTGCCCGCCTCAGCATTGCCGTTTTCGATAAATTTGGACCAGATCGATCCCCCCGCCACCACGCGGCCATCACCTTTTCCCGCGATGCCCTGATGCACGATCACGTCGCCCTCAGCCTCCAGCGTGCCCCGGCCAACGTTACCCATCACTTCGATATCACCGGCAGCGTTCACGCTAAACCCATCATCTACGTTGCCCTTGACGATAACGGTCCCGAGGAAACGGATATTCCCCTCTTTCATATTGACGTCACCGCTGACGAGGTAGATGGGCTCTACGGTCACTTTTCCATTGACCAGCTTCACCAGGCCGTTGATCTCCGCGAGAATACTGCGGCCGTCGTCCGAGAGGCGGGTGTTGTCTCCCAATGGTGCCGGAATATCCTTCCCGTCTTTGGCGGGAATCATCCGGCCGGTCACCGTCTGGCCCGACTCACCCTGCTCCGGTGGCACTTTGCGGGCGAGGACTTGGCCCTCAACCACATTTTCGATGCGGTTGAGCTCCTTGAAGTCGACCTTGCCGTCTTTGCTCTCCTGGAGATGGAGTTCACGTTGATCGGTCTGAAAGTTGTAGATCATGCGGGCATCGGCGCCATGTTTGGGGGGCGTGCCGTGGGCAACCGTGATGCGCTCCCGATACTGGGGAGCATCCTCGAGCCGCTGAAGAGCTGTCTCATCCAATCCGTGAATAACGCCGCTCGCCTCGAGCGCCGAGCGGATCGCGTCGACGGAGGGATCCGACCCGCCTTCCCCCGGGGGCGTCAGGGAAATGACCGCGCGCATCTCGCCGTCAACTACCTCGCAAGAGACGTAGGCGTCATTGGCAGGATTGTAGTCAAACTCACCGATCCGGATCCACTGATCGTCGGCACGCTTCACCGCCTTGGCGACCATGGCGGTATCAACTTTGTCCCGAGTGCGTTCGGTGATTACTTGCATCGCTCCGCGCTCGGTCACCGGCACGCCCTCACCAACCGGTGGTGTGACTTTGAGGAGAATACCTTCCGGAGTGAGCCGCACAAACGCTTGCCCGTCTACGTTACTCTGTTCGGTAGTTTCGAAGCCGAAGTCCATATCGAGGACGTCGTCGCCCTCGGAGAGATCGGAGTTCAACTGGGCCGGATAGGCAACGATCAAAAAGGACCGTTTCCCCATTCCCAGCACACCGCGGGAACCATTTTCAAGAATCTCGTACTCAATATTCTTGACGGGAATACCAAGTTCAACCGCGGCTTCACGGAGTGCATCGTCCAGGGTGTCACCACTCACATTGACATACTTCTTGGACTTGTCGTCCTGAGCGGCTTTGCGCA
>CAYQRW010000121.1:0-10005 GCA_964419735.1 uncultured Spirochaeta sp. | reverse complement strand
AGAACGTCCCAAACAACGGACCGGAGGCACCACCCACAGTCTTTATGAGGGTCATAGACACCGCTTTCAGTGCGGCACCGATATCCTCCGGAGGATTCTCGGCCAAAGCCTTCTTGGCTGCGGTAAAACCGCGGGCCATATTGATCCCGTGATCCGCATCTCCGATCGCGGAGTCAAGCTCGGTGAGGTACTCTTTGTTTTCGACGTAGACCGACTCCAGACGGTCGATCCACGTCACGATCTGATCACGTGTGGCCATTCAAGCTCCCCAACGCAGACCGGCGGTCAGCACGGGGTCATCCCAGAGCTTCACCATCTCATCGTCTGCCTTCAGCAGGGTAATGGAAAATCCCTGCATCTCCAATGAGGTGATGTAGTTCCCCACGAGACGCCGGGAGATGTTGAGTCCTTTAGAAGCCGCCACGGTGGCGAACTCGTTGTACAGCAAATACAGCTCGATCAACGGAGTTCCTCCCATGCCGTTAATCATGACGATCACGTCATCACCTTTCTTAAAGGGAAGATCTGATATGACCGCGTCGCTCATCATACCGACGATCTCCTTGGCGGTCTTCATCTTCATCCGCTCCCGGCCGGGCTCTCCATGAATTCCGATGCCTACTTCGATCTCATCATCGCCGAGCTCAAAGGTGGCCTTACCCGCGGAGGGCACCGTACAACTGGTGAGCGCCATTCCCATGGAGCGCCCCTGGCCATTGATCTTGCGCGCCAGTTCAGCCAGCGACTTCAGGTCCATGCCACGTTCGGCGCCGGCGCCGACGATCTTTTCCATGAGGACGGTGGTTCCCACTCCGCGTCGACCGGCGGTGTAGAGACTGTCTTTGACGGCAACGTCGTCGTCAACCACAACGGCTTCCACGTCGATACCTTCCGCCTGACACAGATCCGCGGCGGTCTCGAAATTGAGAACATCCCCGGTATAGTTTTTCACGATGTGTAGCACACCTTTTCCGCCGTTCACCGCTTTCGTGGCGGCTTCCATCTGGTCCGGGGTGGGACTGGTAAACACCTCCCCCGGGCAGGCGGCATCGAGCATACCGCGACCCACGAAACCTCCATGCAGCGGTTCATGACCGCTTCCTCCCCCCGATACCACACCAACTTTGTTCTTAACCGGGGCATCCTTGCGTGCAATGAAGCGTGGCTCATAGGACACGGTGAGCAGATCTGAGTGGGCTGCCTCCATACCTTTCAGCGCATCGACGATTACATCGTCAGGAGTGTTAATCAATTTTTTCATCGTGAACCTCCATATCATCAGTCACGGTTTTTTGGTTCTACTATTGTAGGACCAGATCTCGGTGGACGCAATGTTAACTTTACGTTAGTTCCTCGCGCTATGACTCTTGTTCATGTTCCCCGGAAGTAACATCTTTCGGCACTTCCAAATCTGCCAAGTTCGTGAAATACTATACGAACACCTATCTGGAGGCGTACTCAATCATGACCATTTTGACACTCAATTGCGGAAGTTCATCCGTTAAGTACCAACTGTTTGACTGGAATCACAAGGCAGTCCTGGCGAACGGCCAGGTGGAGCGGGTAACTCAGGAGGGGTCACGTATCCTTCACAAAGTTCCCGGTCGTGACGAGCACGCCGTCGATCACACCTGTCCGGATCATACCGAGGCGATTCGTCTCATCCTAGATACGCTTGTCGACCCTGAGGTAGGGGCGATTGCCGATATTGCCGAGGTGAAGGCCGTCGGTCACCGCGTCGTTCACGGTGGGGAGAAGTTCGCCAAGTCGGTGATCGTGGATGACTCCGTGATCGAAACGTTTCGCAGCATCCAGGCGTTGGCCCCGCTTCACAATCCGGCAAATATTCAGGGAATTGAAGCCGCCCGGGCGGTGCTTCCCGATGTGACCCACTGCGCGATCATGGACACCGCCTGGCACCAGACGATGCCCGCCCACGCCTACACCTATGCGCTTCCCTATGCCTGGTATCGCGACCATGGCGTACGGCGTTACGGATTTCACGGCACCTCTTTCCTTTATACCGCCAAGCGGGCGGCGGTCCTGCTGGGAAAGGATCCCTTCGAAACAAACCTGATTATTGCGCATATCGGCAACGGCGCCAGTATGTGTGCCATTAAGAACGGAGTGTCCGTTGACACCAGTATGGGCCTCACCCCGCTGGAGGGTCTGGTCATGGGAACCCGCAGCGGAGATATCGATCCGGCGATTCCATTTTACATGATGAATCAGGCGGGCTATGACCCGGATGACCTGGAACGGACCCTAAACAAGAAGAGCGGGGTGCTGGGAATCACGGAGGATTTGGTGGATCGGCGCGATATCGAGATTGCCGCGAAGAAGGGGAATACGCAGGCCGCCCTGGCGATCGACGTTGAGTCTTACCGAATTCGAAAGTACATCGGCGCCTATGCCGCGGCGGTGGGCGGTGTGGACGCGGTGGTATTCACCGCCGGCGTCGGTGAGCGGGGACCGTTGATTCGGGAAAAGGCACTGGAAGGGCTCAGTTTCATGGGAATCACGGTAGACCCCGACAAGAACGCCCTTTCCCGCACCAAGAACGCGGAGACTGATATCAGTGCGGACGACTCGCCAACTCGGATCTTCGTGATTCCCACCGATGAAGAACTGGTCATGACCGAAGACACCTACGCCCTGATGAGCGGCACCTACGATGTACACACAAATTTCACCTACTCCTTTCAAGCGGAAGACTACATCAACGAAGAGCGAAACGGATGCCTCGATGAAGACTTCGTGAAGCTGCAGGGGTTGGACCGAATCGTGGTATCCGGAGAAGGCGGTGGCATACCCTCGGAGGAATGCGAGTGATCCTCACCATCGATGTTGGCAATACCAACATCGCCTTCGGAACGTGGAGCGTAGACCGCTGGGTCAATCACTGGCGGCTAAAAACGGATGCGGAGAGCACCTCCGACGAGTATCTGGTGCTGTTTGATAACCTCTTGAGGAATGCGGGCCATCAACCGGGATCCTACGAACGGATCGTGATCAGTTCCGTGGTCCCCTCCCTGACCCCCGCAATCGTCACCGTTGCCAAGCGGATCGGTGACACCGATCCGCTGATTGTGCAGCACAGCGTCACCACCGGTCTCAATCCAGACAGCCCCATTCCCCCGGAGCTTGGCAGCGATCTCCTGGCCAACGCGGTGGCGGTATGGCATCGCTATCATCGCCCGGCGATCGCCGTGGACTTTGGTACGGCGCTCACATTTACGGCGGTCTCCGGAACCGGCGAGATCATGGGTGTGAGCATAGCGCCGGGGTTGCGCAGCGCTGTGGCAGCGTTGAGCTCCAACACCGCCCAACTCCCCGGGGTGGACCTGGTTCCCCCACCCTACGCACTGGCGCGGACCACGGTGCACTCGATTCAGTCGGGGGTAGTTTACGGATATGTGGGGCTGGTGAAGGAAGTGACCTCGCGCATGGCGCAGGAAATGGACGGAACGCCGCTGATTATCGCCACCGGTGGTCTAGCTGAGACGTTTGCCCCGGTAGCAGACAGTTTTGACGCGGTGGATCAGTGGCTCACCCTGGATGGGCTCCGGCGGATCGCCGAACTAAACTAGAACAAAACAGGCGAGCACGGATCGCTCCGCACTCGCCGCTATGTGGGGTGACTACGCGCCGTTACGCCGTCTTGGCGGACGCTTCTTCACGACGCTTCTGATTGGCCAGCGTCGCCTTACCCATCTTCGAAATCATCACCTTCTTACCATCGATCTCGTGTTCGTACACAAGCTTGACGCCGGTCTGTCCGGTGATCGGGCACTTGCCGCGCCCGGCATTGGGCTGTTCTTCTTTCAGGGGCGTTCCCCGATGTGCCTTGGACATAGCATCTCCTTCTTCGTTATGAGACCGGGAGTATAGTACGGAGGCCCGCAAACCTCAAGGTCCACGGGCTCCACATCGTACTATCACCAGATCAGTTGCCTGGGCGTTGAAGCAAGAACTCGACCCGCCGGTTTCGCCACATCTCCTCGCGATTAGAATGGGGCACCACCGGGCGATCCCCGCCGTACGCCTCGATCGTCATCCGATTGCGATCCACGCCCAGGATCATCAACGCCTGCATCACCTCCGTCGCCCGGGAGCGGGACAGCGGCATCAGCACCTGGTCCTGTTCGCGCTGCTTCGCCGGATCTTCAAGATAGATGTGCGCCGCGTGACCCTCGATGATGATCTCCCGGTCGGGGTAGCGATTGAGAATCGTCGCCAGCCGGCGCAACGTCTCGAGGTTGGTATCCAGCTGCTCCTCGTCACTCAAGAACATGTCCGGCGTGTTACCGGCGAAGTTGATGTTGGAGACGCGGATGCGCAGGCGGTTGCCATCACGCATCACCAGGATATCGACTTCAATCGTATCCTCTTCCGTTACTTCGTGACCGGCATCGTCCCGAACGGTCACCGACAGCGGATACTGTCGCGCCGTTTCCACCAGCTCTCCCTCATCACTAATTCCATCCCACCTGATCCGTCGCGGAGGCGCGCCGGAACCGGAGAACGTCTTAAATACCTCCCCGTCGGGATCAAGTATTTCTACATCCCACTCGGTGAGGTCTGTTTCCGCCTCAACATCGATCGAGATCGTGAGCGTGTCTTCCGAACCGTCACCATCGGGACTGAAGGGTTGTGGTCTCAGTGATACCCGTAGTTCCGGGGGACCGGCAGGCTCGGTATCAATCGTCAGTAACAACTCCTCCCGGGTACTGTTTCCCGCATTATCCGTTGAACTGAGAATGTAGCGATAGTCACCGTCGGGAAGCACCTCACCATCCGGTCCGCGTCCATCCCAGGTGAAAGACTCCACCGTGTCTTCCCATTCACGGGAAAGAATCGTATCTCCGTCTTCGTTACGAAGTTCACCGGTCCACGTGTCACCCGGTACCACTTCCTGTGTGATCCGGACCTCATCATCCTCGCCGTCATCGTCCGGGGAGAACTGTCTCGGTTCAGCAATCAACTGCTCTACGCGGGGGCTCGTGCGGTCAATGATGACTGGACCGACTCCCGAGACCTCAGCTTCATGCCCGTTCTGGTAAATAACGCGCAAGCCCGCCGTGTATCGGCCATCGGCAACAACCGTTCCGCCGTTGGTGAGTCCGTTCCATTCAAAACTGTTAAACGCACGCGGCTGGTAGCTGCTGCGGACGATTCGCTCGTCTTCGTTACGAATCTCGAACAGGAACTCTCGAATCAGCTCCGACGCACCATACTCGGTGCGGAACGTGGCTGACTCATAGGCGCCTCCCGACAACGGCGAGACGTACTCTTCCTGCACGGTCAGACCCACATCCGGTGTTCGGGAGTCCTTAATAACCCGCAGCGTACCGCTTTCTCCCACGTTGCCGGCGGCGTCTTCCCCGGTGAGCCGCAAGGCGTAGGTACCATCCGGAGCCTCACCGGTATCAACTAACGCTTCTCCGTTCCAGGTGAGCTGAACACGCTCCTCGGTGCCTTCGTTTACCGCCTCGGGGCGCACCCCGGCAATCTCGAAGAACTCCGCCACCTCACCGGTGGCAAGCGCCTCTCCATTCTGGAGGAGCTCAAACTGCCAAGCCACACTCCCCTCGTAGCGGATCGTGCCTCGGATACCCTCTTTGTCGCCTGCACCAAATACCAGCGGCTCGCCGGACTCCGTGGACTCCGGGACGGTGTTCGCCCTGAGTGATGCCGCCGGAGCCTGAGTATCGATCGTGATGGTGAGCGGCGCGGATTGCACCTCGTTACCATTGTCCAGTCTCGCCCACAGCTGTGCGGAAACTGAACCGTCACCCAACATCGTACCGTCATCACGGGCACCGTCAAACTCCCATTCCGCGGGGGGCGTACCCGACCCCGATTCACTACGCACGATCTGTTCACGATTTATGATCTCCAGACGCCACGCCCGTACGGATTCCGGCTCCGATACGTCGAGCGCCAGCATCAGGGTATCGCGGCGCCCGTCGTCGTTAGGAGAAAATACCGCCGGGGGATCAGCAACGGATACTGCCAGATCCGCACCCTGTAAACTCAGGGTAAACGTCTCGGGATGCACCGCCTCAGTCTCATTCCCTGCTCGGTCCTGGCCGATCAGCGCCAACTCGTAGTCTCCCTCCGGGGCAACATCACCAGGGTCTTCGGCGGTTCCCGTGGACCCGTCCCATACAAACTCTGCCGGCGGAGCCGGGTCCTGCCCGGTGCGGCGGGAGTCTTCGTTGCGGTACTCCGCTCCGTAAACTACGTTTCCGTCAGAATCCCGCATTTCCACAATCCACACGATCTCACGACTCCCCTCGAGGGGGACGATCAACTCGTCTCGGACGCCGTCATCATTGGGAGAAAAGATGGTGAAGTCCGGTTCACGAAACTCTCCTACCTGGGGTGGTGTATTATCCACGGTCACGTTAAAGGGAGCGCTCCGAGAGAAATTGCCGGCGTCATCGATCACCGCCAGTTGGTAGGTATACTCTCCGTCCTCTACCAGGTCACCGTTAGACACGCCGTCGGGCAATCTTTCCTCAGGAACTTGCCAGGTGCCGTCCCAGCTCAACGTATCGGGGATCGCGACGCGCGGTTTGTCACCACCAAAGACGTTGCCGAAAAACCCACGGCGTTCCTCTTGGCGCTCGGAGATCTGATGCACCAGTCGGCCGTCGGCATCATAGACCGTGAGCTCATACTCCACGATCACCATCTCCTCCGCCGGAACAACCACGCTGGAAAACGGTAGCTCCAACACGTCCTGCACCCCATCCTGATTCTCCGGGGAGATGTATTGGCGCGGTTGAGCGGGTAAATCAAGGGTTGGAGCTTCCGCTTCCTGCGCTCCACCGGCAAACAGAAGTAGTGCCGGAACGTGCAATAAAAAGACGTATAATGTAATTTTTCTAAAGAATTTCATAGGCTCCTCACCTGGGACCAACTGGTCTATTTCGTTCGAGTTACTACCAAGAGTACCACATTAACGTTACAATATCGAGAGACACCTCGTCTTGTGCTATGGTTGTCCAAAATGCGCGAAAGTGACATGCATGCACCACTTAAGCACTGGCTCGAAGGACAAGGCTATGCAGTATCAGCGGAGGTGCGTGATTGTGATCTGGTAGCCAGAGATCCCCACTCTGATGATGCGCCTCTGATTCTGGAGTTGAAACTGCGCATGAGCCTGGATCTGATCGCCCAGGGGGTGCGCCGTCAAGAGATCAGCCCCAGTGTCTATCTAGTTGTGCCGCTCCAGGGAAGTCGCGATCGCCTGCGGAATTCCCGTGCAGTGCTGCCCGTCATCCGAAAACTTGAACTGGGACTGATCTACGTCCGCTTTCTGCGTACCGGTACCCGCGTCGAGGTGCACCTGCACCCCGGTCCCGCCCCGCGCCAGGGGCGTCCCGCCCGGCGCCGGGCAATTCTTCGCGAAATTGACGGCCGCTACGCCGAGCTGAACCGCGCCGGCCAGACCACTCACGAGGAACGCTTCTCAGCCTACCGTCAACGGGCGATTCGGGTGGCGGCACTGCTACGGGAAAGCGATCGCGAGTCGGTGTCACCGGCAGAGCTTCGAGCACGGGGCGCGCCCGATACCGTGCAGCAGATCTTGTCGAAGAACTACTATGGGTGGTTCGACCGCATCTCTCGCGGTGCGTACCGCTTGAACGCGGCCGGTCAGCGCGCCCTGGAACGCTATGGATCGATCCTCAATGAAATAGTGCGCGACTCCCCGTCTTGATGCGGGCCGAAGTATGTGGTAGCACCGAACCATGGTGACAACTGAGCGGCCGCTCACAACGGTCACGGCGATCCTGGCGTCGGTTTTCTTACTAGGAAGCGGATCGGCGCTACAGGCCACGGCGGTGACGCTCCGGGCCGGCTTAGAAGGTTTTACGGAACTGGCGATCGGTCTGATCAGTGCCGGCTATTACGGCGGAATGCTGGCGGGCTCCTTCCTGGCGCTCCTGGTAATCCGCAATGTGGGCTATGTCCGCACGCTCGCCGCCTTTGCGTCGCTGGCCTCAGCCTCGTCGCTGGCGCACGTGCTCTGGATCGACCCCACGGCGTGGTTCGCGTTTCGCTTTATTCACGGGATCTGTCTCTCAGTGGTGCTGGTGGTAGTAGAAAGCTGGCTCAACGCCACTGCCCCCACCGGCAAGCGGGGACAAATCCTCTCGATCTACGGTATCGTCTATCTGTTTGCCCTGGGGGCGGTGCAGCCGCTGGTATCGGTGTTTCCTCCGGCCTCGTTCTCGCTGTTCGGCGTAACCTCGATCATGATCTCACTCTGTATCCTACCGGTAGCATTGACCCAGGTGAGTGGAACTCCGCGAGTGGGCAGCGTTCGCATTCGCGTGCTGGGAATGTTTCGTAAATCGCCCATGGGCTCCCTGGGCGTCTTCGTGAACGGGCTGGTAACCGGAGCACATTTCAGTTTGTCGCCCCGCTTTGCGCAGGGAGTGGGCATGTCGCCGGCAACAATCGGTGTGTATCTCCTGGTCTTTTCCTTAGGGACGGTGGCGCTCCAGATTCCCCTCGGCTGGATTTCCGACCATTTCGACCGACGGCGGGCGTTGCTGGTGAGTTCGACGGTGGGGGCGGTTGCCGCGGTGGGGCTGAGCCTGGTGCAGAGTGGCGGATGGTACGCCCTGGCTATGGCATTCCTCTTTGGGGGATTCGCGCTGCCGTTGTACTCGCTGGCGGTGGCCGCCTTCAATGACCAGGTATCCACGGAGGAAATGGTTGAGGCCGCTGGGGCGCTGTACGTGTTCTACGGCCTTGGCTCGGTGATCGGGCCGATCGGTGCCTCCGCTATGATGGCCCGCCTTACCCTGGGATCGCTGTACCTCTTTGCCGCCGGCGTAATGCTCATCTATATGGCGTTCGGCGTGCTGCGGATTCGTCTGGTCCCCACTTTCCGCGTCCGCGGTCGGACCGCGGCCTATCGCACGATTCCCCGGACCACGATGATGGCCTATACGATGCTGCGCCGCATGGCTCCCCGGAAAAAGCGACCTGCGGCGTCTCCCGCACCCGCCGCCTACGATGGGTTCTCCTCGGCCCCTGGGGAAGAAGCGGCTATGGAATACGCCAGTGACGTGTATGCTCCGGAGGTTTACAACGATGAAGATGACACCTCCGATGCACCTCCTTCCGGGTGATCGGCAAAAACGCATACTCATACTCATTGATTGTATAAATATTGTATACACGGCGCTCACATTCGTGATACAACCGCGCCATGGAAACATATTTTGGTCTCAAGGCCCACGGCACCGACGTGAAAACCGAGGTGATTGCCGGAGTTACGACGTTTCTGACGATGGCGTATATCCTCATCGTCCAGCCTCTGACCCTACAAAACGCCGGCATGGATTTCGGTGGCGTGTTTACCGCGACCGCCGTCGCTTCAATGGTAGGTACGTTGGTCATGGCCTTTGCCGCGCGTTTGCCGTTTGCCCTGGCGCCGGGAATGGGACTGAATGCGTTCTTCGCCTTCTCGGTGGTCATCGGCATGGGCAAGACGTGGCAGTTCGCGCTGACTGCGGTATTTCTGGAGGGACTGATCTTTCTGGCCCTCACCGGGTTCAACGTGCGCGAGGCGATCGTCAATAGCATCCCCGCCAACATCAAGCGGGCGATATCGGTAGGTATCGGACTATTTATTGCGTTCGTCGGTATGCAAAATGCCGGAATGGTGGTGAACAACGACGCTACTTTGGTGAGCCTGGGCAACTTCGGGACGCCGGCAGTCCTGGTAGCGGTACTGGGCCTGGCGTTGACGGGAGTCCTGGTAGCGCTGCATGTCAAAGGAGCGCTGCTCCTGGGAATTCTCGGCGCCACGGTGATCGGTATTCCCCTGGGAGTAACCTCCGTGGCCGAGGGCTTCACCCTGGTAAGCATGCCCCCGTCCCTGGCACCGGTGGCGTTTCAGTTTGAATGGACGCAGATCTTCACCGTGGACATGCTTATCGTGGTGTTTACCTTCCTCTTCGTGGATATGTTCGACACGGT